>JBNLDR010000074.1:0-12097 GCA_050304495.1 Altererythrobacter sp. | reverse complement strand
AGCGACCGCGCGGGCATAGTGGCGCATGGCTTCGACATAGGCGAGGTCGGTCGGCTTGTTGGTCAGCGCCAGCACCGCGGCAGGTGAGGCATATTGAGTCATCGCGAAAGACGGGGCCGCATGGATCGCCTGCACCCAGGGTAATTGCCGCGCGATATCCTCGTTGAGGATGATGCGGAGCCGTTCGGTCTCATTGGCGACTGTCATCATGTCGCCTGCCATTTGGGCTGACGTGAGCAGGAAATGGACGTTGTGCGGGTAGTAACCGTAGCGATAGAGCCCATCGTCACCGGCGACACGCAGATATTCCTCGTCGGCGCGTGCGGCCTTGATATTGGCCGTGATAGCATCCTTGTAGCGACCGATCCGGTAGTAGATGTGCCCGGGCATATGAACCAGATGGCCGAGCGCGGGCGGGGCGTTTTCGACCAGCCGGTCAGCCGCCAATTCGGCCTTGGTCGGGTCGGGGCTGTTTTCCATCAGATGGATGTAGAGATGGGAGGCCTGCGGGTGGCGCGGGTTGTTTGCAATCACCCGCTCGATCAGGGCGATCGCGGTCTTGATCTGTGGGCGCGCCTCCTGCGTCTGGGGATCCCAATAATCCCATGGCGTGGTGTTCATTGCGGATTCCGCTGCCAGAACGGCGACATCGTTACTGGCCGGAAAGCGATCGGCAATATCCAGCATCATCGCAGAATATTTCTTCTCCAGCGCGCCGCGATCGGCGCCTAGATCATTGGGGAATCGGGCGGCCTGCGCCTTGATCAATGCCTTTTCGATCGGGCTCAGCCCGTCCGAATGCTCAAGCGCTCGCTGCACCGCAAAGATTGCCTGGCGGTTCTGCTCCTCACTCATCCCGGCATTAATGTTAAGGCCATTGGCATAGGCCTCGCCCCACCAGCACATTGCGCATTCGGGGGCGAATGAGCGCGCCCTGCGGAAGCTCCGCACCGCTGCAGCGTGGTTGAAGCCGTAGAGCAGCGCCACGCCTTGATCGAAATAGAGCTGCGCCTGGCCCGAAAGGCCGGTCACGCCGATGTCGGATTGGGCAATGTGCGAATAGAGCGGAAATTCTCCGTGCATGCCTTGCGCCACCAGCGGCATCGAAGCGGCCAGCTGCAGCCGCGCATCCAGGGTCAATCCGTTGGCGTCAAATCCGCGGCATGCCCGCCGCCCCGGTAGCGTGGGATCGAGCGCCGCCATACGAGCGGCATCGGCCTTGTCTTCGCGGGCCTGATCAGTCCCTACCCCGGCAATGCCCAGCAGCGCTGCCAGGATTCCAGCAATCTTCAGCATGTCGATCTCCCCAGCTCACGCGACCCGAGGCGCCCTCGATCAATTTTCTGATCTGTGCGGCACATCATAGCACAGTTGGCGCGGCGCACAAAAATTGGTGCGCAGTGTCTGGAAGGTGGATTATCCAAATGCCCCCCTTGTCGAGCCGGGGTTAATCGTTACCTTTAATCCTGCGATGAAAGAGCTGTTCCAACATGCTGCAATGACCGAGGGCGTGATCGTGCGCGTCGCGGTCAATTTCCTGCCGGAACAATCGCACCCTGATGCCGGCAAGTGGTTCTGGGTCTATCACATCCGGATCGAGAACGGCAGTCACGAGACTTTGCAGCTGCATACCCGCCATTGGCGCATCACCGATGGGCGCGGCATGATCAACCATGTCGATGGCGAAGGCGTGGTGGGCAAACAGCCCTTGCTGAAGCCGGGGCAAAGCCATGACTATGTGTCAGGCTGCCCGCTTGCGACGCCCAGCGGATCGATGGAGGGCTTCTATACTTTCTATCGCGAAGACGGATCGCCGCTGGAAGTGCGCATTCCCTTCTTCCCACTGGCCGCGCCTGCGACCGCCGATTGAGGGACAAAGCAGCTAAGAGTTGCGCCAAGCGCACTCCGTCCCTAAATCGCGCGAGCAATGAAGCGCACACACCTGCCTTTGAACGCCCTGCGCGTCTATGATGCTGCCGCACGTCACCTGTCCTTTACCCGGGCGGCTGACGAGCTGGCGGTGACACCCGCTGCCGTGGGCCAGCAGATTCGCGCGCTGGAGGATCATCTGGGCGTGGTGCTGTTTCGCCGCACCAGCAAGGGGCTGGAACTGACGCCGGAAGGCACCGCAGGGCTCGATGCGCTGCGCGAAGGCTTCCTCAAGTTCGAGGAAAGCGTCCAGGCGATGCAGGCCGGACAGGCTTCAGACCGCTATACCATCGCCGTGCCGCGCGAATTCTATGCCCAGTGGCTGGGGGCGCGGCTGGCGGCCTTCCAGGCGCAGCAGCCCGATGTGCAATTCCACCTGGTGGCAGACGAGAACGCCGATTTTACAGAAGCCAATCTCGATGTTGCGGTGCGGCTGGTCGATGGATCGGGCGAGCTTGAGGGTGTGCAGCTCGCACCGGGAAAAAGCGTGACAGTTGCCGCCCCTGGCGCGCCCGATGTGTGGATCGAATGGCCCAGCGCGCTGATGCCACAGGGTGTCAGTTCCGCCATCAAGGCGGGTAATCCCGGCCATGCCTTGAGCTCTGCCATATCGGGCATGGGGCGCACCGTGCTGCCTTTACCGCTGGTCGAAGAGGCGGTAGCTGCCGGAAAGCTCGAAATTCTCGACGGACCGCATGAAAGCCGCCGCGCTTATTGGCTGATCGCGCCGCTGCCGCAATGGCGACAGAAGAAGGTCAAGACGCTGGTTGCGCACCTGACTGAAGGTTAGCCGCGGCCTCCTTTGCGCTTCTCGCTCCAGCGCCACAGAAGCCACAGGATCGCCAAATTGATGATCGGTCCGCCCAGGCCGATGAATAGCGGGTATGGATCGGGCAGTTCCATCCCGATCATGTTCCACGGCAGGCCGAAGGGCAGCAGGTAAAGCCCGGCCAGCGCATCAGGCGTTTGGCCAAACATGCCCAGCATATTGCTGGCGAAGAATCCCAGCGCCGCTGCGAAGGCTATCAGGAAGGCCCAGAAAATCCACTTCATCTCGCTATCCTGTCACACAATGCCCGATTGGCCAAACCGCGCGAAAGAATGGGCGGCGGCGCCATTGGCACTGCCGCCCAGTTGAACAACCGGCACAAATGGGGAAGTCCGGTTGGAAGGCCGATCAAGCCGGGGCAATGGCCCCCATCGCGCCGATGGTTCCGCTCAAGGTGACGCCAGTGGCGAGCAGCGCCATCACGGTGACGCTGAGCTTTTCAGCCACGCGTGGAGTGATGATGAAGGGCTTGGCAACCGCGCGGAAGCGTTCCTTATATTGCGGATGCTCGGTTCCCATCAGCCGGTCCCACCAGGTGAAATAGAGCCCGAAATTGTAATTGCCTTCGCTGTGATGCAGGTCGTGATGGGTGGTGGTGATCATCCAGTCGAGCCATTTGCTGTCCACCCAGCCAGCCGGATGCAGCTCGATCCCCGCATGGCCCATGACATTGCGGACGATCATCCAGGCCAGGCTTGCGAAGATTACCGATTCAATGAAGGCGACGCCAAACAGCGAAGCGATGAACAGGAACAGCGGCATATAGGCGCTTTCAGCGACCGCTTCCCAGGCAGAGAAGCTGTAGGCAGCCCAAGGGGTGGGGGTGCGCGATTTGTGGTGGTGCAAATGGACCGCGCGGAACAGCCGCCGGTGGTGGACCGCGCGGTGCATCCAATAGAAATAGGTATCGTGGAACAGGGTGATCGCGGCCAGCTGGGCCACGAACAGGCCAATGCCATAGGATCCTTCGTAAACTGGCACGATCCCACCCTCGATCATCAGCACGGTCGCAAGCCCGGTCAGCGCGAAGAAGAATACCGTGCGAAAGGAAGAGCCGATCTCGCGGATATAGTCTTCGCGCCTGGCGCGGCGGTTCTGGATCCGGCGAGCTTCGGTCCAGCTCTTCGCCACCCACAGCAGCAAGACAAGCGTTGTTGCGGCGATCAGGTAACGGCCTAGATCAAAGGTGAAAGTGCCGATGAAGTGGTCCTGGATGCGGGTGATCCAGTATTGGGTAGTGTTGTGTTCCATGTCTCATTTTCCGGTGCTTGGGGTAGTCACGGAAATGGAGATGGGCCGGATCGCAGCAGAATGCCTCGCAAAGCCGAAAAATGCCGTGCGATTTCGGAAATGATCGCGTTTTTTCAGTTTTGAACGGCTTCACCGGCCAGCGCGTCACGCCGGTAATCGCTTGGAGTTGTTCCGGTTTCTGCCCGGAAGGCGCGGTTAAAGGTGGGCAGCGAATTATAGCCCAAATCCATCGCAATGGTCAGCACGGGCAAGTCAACCTGCGCCCTGTCGGACAGGACCTTGCATGCTTCGGCGATCCGGTGGCGGTTGAGGAAGCTTGAAAAGTTGCGGTGGCCCAACCGGCGATTGATCAGTGCCCGCAGCCGGTGTTCGGGTGCGCCTAGATGTTCGGACAGGCTGGTGATCGTCAGGCCAGCCGTACGGTAATATCCATTGGCCATCGCCGCATCGAGGTTCTCGCGCAACACTGTCTCGGAGGCGGAAAGCTCGTTGACCGCGCGGGGTTCACTATTGGCCATGGTCGGTTCGGCCAGCAATTCATCGTCAGTGCGCAGCAAGGCGAGGCCGGCGAACAGAGTCAGCGCAAGAATCAGCACCGCATTGATCAGCTGGGTCGGGGGATAGGAGATATCCGGCCCCACGACCGTCTCGAAAATCAGCACGCCCCCGGTTTGCAGGCCAACCAGCAGCGGTAACCACAGCCGGATCAACCGTCGCTTCTCAACCAAATCGTCAGCCCGATCGCCGATTGCGATACGCAGCAAGTCCGCGACGAGCGCCAGCGATATCGCATGGATGGCGTAGAAGCCGATTAAGGTTTCCGGGCTGCCAAAATGCGCCAGAAACCAACCGGCGACCAGCAAGATCGCCGATAGCCAGATCATCTGCGGGGGTGGCTCGACTTCGAAAAGGCGGCGTCCGAACAGCCAGGTCCAGAAAGGCGTGAAAACCGAAGCAAGATCGATATAGGGACGGATTTCGCGCGGAGGCGCGATCACGGTCGATGAATTGACCAGATAGGCGATCGCCGAAACCAGAAGCCCGCCCAACGCCAGCTTCAGGGGAGCCCGGACTTGACCGGCCAGGAGCAGCAGCAACAGCAGCAGCGTTGCCCCCACCGAAACCAGCCGGACTGTTGTATCGAGCGATTCTATCATGCGCCCTGCATCATAGCGACTTCGGCCAGTCTCATAAGCGCAAGGCATCCATCATGATGGCATGGACAGCGAAACCCGGTCACGGGCTGCATCGTATTCAACTTGTATTCCGGCGCTGCGCAGTTCGTAGAAGGGAATGAAGCCCGATCCTTTTGCCAGCGCGTTGGTGATCCGGCGTGGCAACGCATCTGCGCGATCACCCAATGCCTTTGCGACAGAGGATGTAGCGATCAGGACCTGGGCCCCGGATTCGATCCGGATCGTGGCGGCTCCCGCGCTGACGCCATTGACGAATAGCGGCTTCTGTACGGTCAGGCTGCCGTCGGAATGATCGACCTCTGCCCTGACCGGGGTCAGTTCAGCGAGGTTGTAATCGACCGCCAGGATTTCACCTGGCTTGGGCTCTGGCTTCTTGATCAGGTCGCGAAAGGCGTCGGCAAAAGCTGCGTTGTTGTGAGCATCACCGGCAACGTTTGGCGGTAGACCGGTGTTCGGACTGTTCGGATCGATTGTGACAAGGTTATCGCCAGTTTGCCCTGATCCACCTTCCTCGCCGGCGGTCCAGGGTGCGGCGTCAGGCAGGACCATCCGCAAACGATACCCCCCATCGCCCAACAATTCGAAGAACGAGCTGGATTCGCGCACGGGTGGAAGCCAGGCGGGGGTGAGTAGGCAAGCGAGCGAAATGCCCAGCACCACGATCAGGCGCGGGTAACGATTGGCTGCTCTTGCAGCAAATTCGCGCCAGGCCGAAAGTGCATCACCAAAGGTCATGAGCCTATCATGCCTCGTCACGCATGGCCTGTCACGCAGTCAATGGACCAGTCCAGGCCATGCCCACGCCGCCCAATGCTATCGCCACGCCATAGGGAAACTTGGCAAAGTCCCCCTTTCGCCTGTCTTCAGACATCGGGAGCAATCGCTTGCCGATTATCCAGGCCAGTATCGCGACCAGACCGCTGAGGGAGACCCACAACAGCAGCGCAGGGCCTTGCTGCAGGGCGAAGCTGGCTGCGGTGGCGGCATAGAGCTTGGCATCACCGCCGCCAAACGCGCCGATCGCAAACAGCACCATGCCCACGACGAGCGCGACCGCAAAATGCGCCCCGTGCCAGCCCAATGCGGCAAGTCCGCCGTCCGTTCCCGCCCAGGCAAGGCCAAAGGCCAGCACTGCCAGCGAAAGCCAGTTGGGTATGCGGCGCCATTTGATATCGCTGTACGCGCCATAGGCCAGCAACATCGTCAGCCCGGCGGGCCAGAACAGGGCGGTCTGCAAGCCGGCGTCTCGCCTATTTGGACGGGCTCAGCGCGATCCGCAGGGGATAGGCCGATTGGGTCGGTGTGGGGCGGCTTTTACCGCTGGTCGCTGGCTTGGTCAGCGTGATCCGGATCGGATAGCCCTTTTGCGGTTCGATCGAACCCAGCATGCTGATCCGCGCGGGGGTTGGGCGCTCCCGATCATCAACCTTGTCCGCATCCGCCTTTGCAGGATTGCGCACAGCCACGCTGGGCAGAGCAGCGCCTTCGCGGTGCTCGTCACCGGCTGCTCGCGTTGCGATATGCAGTTCGTGCGGGGTGGTGCGGGTCAATTGTGCAGGGGTGGATTCCAGAGCCACAACCCCGCGCTTATCGTTCGCAGCAGGTTGGGGCAGCAGGCCTTCGACCTGTGCGGCAAACTCTGCCGCAGCCAGGGCCTCATCCGCTTCCTTTTGCCGCATTGCCAGCGCGCGAGCAGAAGTGCCCAGCGGCGAGTTATAGAAATTGTCGAGGTTCGCCGCGAATTTCGGATTGGAGGAATCGAGCGTGACCGCCATCTTGAAATAGCGTTCCGCCAGATCGGCGCGGCCCAGCCGGGCATAGGCGATGCCCAGGCCGTTAAAGGCCTGTGGGGCGGCATCCTCGTTCAGGGCGGCAAGGCGGAACAGCTTGATCGCCGTTGCCGGATTGCCTTCCTTGAGCGCGGCGCGCCCCTGCTCAAGCTCGTCCTGGCCGAACACCTGCGCGCCTGCTTCGGCGCGGTATTGCTTTGGCCCACCGAAGTTGAATGCGCTGAGGATGCCCTGGCAGCCCGACAGGGTTAGGGCTGCCAGGACACAAGCTGAAATTCTGGCTGAATTCTTCATTTTATCGGTCCCCCGCCATTGCTGGAAGTATTTCTCTAATGGCCATTACGATTGCCGGCAGTGCAATGACGCCCATCATGGTGGGCAACATGAACACCACCAGCGGCACGGAAAGCAGTACCGGCAGACGGTGCGCTTTCTCTTCGGCGCGCAGACGCCGCGCCTCGCGCATTTCGGATGAATAGACGCGCAGCGTATTGGCCAGGCTGGTGCCCAGCTTGTCAGACTGGATCAGCAGTGTCGCAAAGGAGCGGATTTCGTCCACCCCTGCCACTTCACCCAGCTTGCGCAATGCATCCTCGCGGCTGGCGCCAGCCCGCATCAACAAGGTTGTCTGGGTCAGCATGCCGGAAATTCTGGGATGCGAAACCGCCATCTCGCGACCGACCCGGTCCAGCGCGGATTCGAGGCCAAGACCGGCTTCGACACAGACCAGCATCAGGTCGAGGCTGTCGGGAAAACCGTTGATGATTTCGGTCCGGCGCCGATCGGCCTTGGCCCGGATAAACAGGTTCGGAATATACAGGCCAAGCAGCGCCAGGATCGCGCATATCACATAGATACGGAGCACCGAAGGTTGCTCTGGCTGGAAATAGACGTTCAGCAGGAACAGGCCGGGCAGGACGAAGATCAGAATTAGCCGCACCAGCGTGTAAACCCGCGTTGCAGAGGGGGACATGTACCCTGCTGCGCGCAGCTGCTTGGCGATTTCTGTCTCGGCCGTGTCGCTAAGGCTCAGTCCAGCGTTCTCGATCCCCTTGACGATCTTGGCCCAGGCGCCCTCATTGCGCTGGCGTGTAAGCGATTCCGCCACAGGCGAATCGGCGCTCCCGCCTAGAGCTGTAAGTTCGCGTGACACGCGTGCCCGGCGGGCGAAGTGATTTGTCGCGGCGAACACCGCGATCGCCACCAAGCCGAAGATCAGGATCAGCGTGAGGCCTTTTAGTGCCCAGTTTGATGTAATGAAATCAATCATATCAAACCTTTATGTCCACCAATCGGCGGATGATAATGACCCCCAGGCAATACATGATCACCAGCCCGATCGACCCGTATACGAAGACCGGATCATCCACGTTGTTGAGGTAATATTGCGGGGTGAGCGCGAAGATTGAGACGAAACCGAAAATCGGCAGGACCGAAAGCATCCATGCCGTCATCCGGCCTTCCGAGCTGAGTGCCCGAACCTTCAGAAACATCTGATGCCGTTCGCGGATCACCTTCGAGATGTTCTCGAGAATCTCGGCCAAATTACCGCCCGTCTGGCTTTGGACAGAAAGCGAGACAACGAACATCTTCATGTCGTCGAGCGCCCAGCGTTCCGCCATATGTTCTAGCGCCCCGATCAGGTCGGCGCCATAGGCGACCTCGTCACTAATCAGGCCGAACTCCGAACCAATCGGGTCTTCCATCTCCCTCGTCAGCAGGTCGATCGCGGCCGCGATTGGGTGGCCTGATCTCAGCGCGCGGACAAAGATATCAAGCGCAACCGGGAACTGCTGCTCCATTCGCTTGCGGCGGGATTCGGCAATCCTGCTGATCACCAGCAGGGGTATGCCAATGCCAAGCGCAATGCTGAACATGGCAATCAGCACCAGGGACCCGATTGTCGGCGAAAAGCCGAACAGGGCCGAACCGAGCGATACGAGCAGGAACAGCGCGACTGTTCCAACCCCCATCGCCAGGGCAAGCTGGCTGGCGGTGAAGGACAGGTTGGCGGTGAATACCATCCGTTCCATCGCTTGCGAAATTGACCCCAGGAAACCGGGCAAATTGCTGAAGCCGCTGGGTCGGTTCTTGATCAGATTGCCCACGACCGCCTCGCGATCCTGGCCCGAACTGATCATTTGCAAACGCTTGTTGATCGCGCCGCGATGGCTGTGCCGCTGGGCGTATGAGGTGCCGAGAACCTGAAACAGCAGGAACACTGCCGCGAAAATCGCAAGCAAGACAAAGACGCGGAGGACAATCTCGATCATGCGTCAGCTCAACTTCAATTCCGGGCGGAACAATTCGGCCGGCAGTTTGACGCCATAGGCCTCTGCATCGAGCAGGAATTTGGGTCGGATCCCGGTCGCTTCGAAATGACCGATAACCCTTCCGTTCTCGTCCACTCCCTCTTTCTTGAAGCGGAAGATTTCCTGCATGGTGATGGTTTCGCCCTCCATGCCGGTCAGCTCGGAAACACTGGTCACCTTGCGGCGACCATCGCTGAGGCGCGAAACCTGGATCACGACATTCAGCGCCGAGGCGATCTGTGCGCGCGCGGCCCGCTGCGGCATGTCGATCCCGCTCATGCCGATCATCTGTTCGACACGGCTGAGCGAATCGCGCGGGTTATTCGCGTGGACAGTGGTCATTGAACCATCGTGACCCGTGTTCATCGCCTGCAGCATGTCGAATGCCTCACCGGCGCGAACCTCGCCCACAATGATCCGGTCCGGCCGCATACGCAGCGCGTTCTTGACCAGGTCTCGCTGGCTTACCTCGCCCCGGCCTTCGATATTGGGCGGACGGGTTTCAAGCCGGGCGACGTGTTCCTGTTGCAGCTGGAGTTCGGCCGAGTCCTCGATCGTCACGATCCGCTCACGCTCATCGATAAAGCTCGACAAGGCATTGAGCATGGTTGTCTTACCAGAACCGGTACCGCCTGAAATCAGCACATTGCGGCGTGACCGGACGATTGCGCTAAGCACTTCGGCCATGGCCTCTGGCACGGATTCCAGATCAATCAGCTTCTGCATACTGATCGGGATCTTGGCGAATTTACGGATCGAGAGCAGCGATCCGTCGAGTGCCAGCGGCGCGATGATCGCATTGACGCGCGAACCGTCAGGCAGGCGCGCATCGACAAAGGGCGAGCTTTCGTCGATCCGGCGACCAACCGCGCTGACGATTTTCTGGATGATGCGCATCAGGTGCTTTTCATCCTGGAATCGGGTGGGCGCACGTTCCAGCACGCCGCTGCGCTCGACAAACACGGTGTTGGCCCCGTTCACCAGCACATCGGTGATCGTTTCATCTTTCAGCAGCGGCTCGATTGGACCCAGGCCGAGCAGCTCGTCCATCACTTCGTCAACCAGATTGGCGCGCTCTTCGCGGTTCAGTGGTTGATCGAAGGTGACCAGCAATTCGGGAACAATCCCGGCGATCTCGGCCTTGATCTGCTCTTCGGGCAGTTTGTCGAGCATCGACAGATTGATCTTGTCGAGCAGCGCCTGATGGATCGCCATGCGAATCTGCAACAGGCTCTCTTCGCGTTCCGAAATGCGTGGGTGGAGAGATACCACCTCTGCCGGCCTTGGCTGTTTAGCCTTGGCTGGTTCGGCCACCTCCACCTTGGGTGCTTTGGACTCAGGGCGTTTGATATTCCACATCTCAGCGTGCCTCCGGCAGCAATCCCGCCACCAATTGGGCGAGATTTTCGATATCCTTGGCAAATTTGCTGCGGGCCTGGATATCACCTACGAGCTCGCCCTGGTCCTGCGCGCTCTGCAATAGTTTGGGTTCGTCAATGATTGTTGCGAGGATCGGGTGGCGCAAGGCATCTGATGCATTGCCGGTACCGATCGTCTTGAACAGCTTGTTCTCGACCCGGTTCATCACGATCTGGATCGCGGGCCGGGGAATGCCCATGGAGATCAGGAAATCGAGCTGGCGCTTGGCGTGGCGCAGGCTGGGGATCGACAGCGTGCCCACCAGCAGGGTCAGATCAGCGTCATAGATCGTCGAAAGCGACCAGTTCGTCATCGTGGCCGGAAGGTCCAGCACCACCACATCATAATGCCGCCGTGCGATCGCCAATACCCGGGCGAGGGCATCGAAATCGACCGCTTCGATCGGAATGATTTCGGAAGGTGCGGCGATCACATCCACTTGCGCGTGGCCCTGGCTGGCAACCGTTTCGACCAATTCGTCATCCAGACGTCCTTCGGCCTCAAGCAGGTCGGTGAGGGTAAGGCGCGGCGCGCAGCCGAGGAACGAGCTAACATCGCCCGCCTGGAGATCGAGATCGATCACACAGGCGTGATGGCCTTTGCCCATGTCCTGCGCCAATTGTGCGGCCAGGTGCGTTGCAATGGTGGTTGCGCCGCATCCTCCAATGCTCTTCATTACCGCGACGACCGGGGCCAACGCGGAATCGGCGCGTGCATCGATCTGGCTGGCCGCGTCCGATATCGCGGTGACCAGCTCGTCAATCGCGAAGGGCAGGGCGACAATGTCGCTGACGCCACGGCGCAGCAATTGGCGCGAGGTGGCAATATCGACCTTGGCAAGCCCTGCGATTACCGGAACCGAGGGCATTTCGCCGCGCAGCCGATCAATCCGTTCGAGCGAATTGCGCGAGGCGGGATCGACTTCGATCACGACCAGCGATGCCTTGGCAATCTGGGCCAGCGGCAGGGGATCGTCGATCGCGCATTCCACAGCGGTGACCTGTTCGCCGATGGCTTCGACGACCGGCAGCATTTCGGCCTGGGCAACGATATGTACGCCCTTGGGAAGGTCGATCGCCTGGCTCATCGGTGCCTCATAGATATCGTCAATTCTTCCCATCATGATTCTCAGTTCGATGTCGTTCCATCGCTATCTTCAGCGGTGAGCGAATAGGCAAAGTCGGGCAGGCCAACGGGGCCGCCAAAGGGCGAGTAGACAACCGAGCTATAGGTCAGGCCAGTCAGTCTCACCGTAATCAGCGGCGCAATGTCCGGCCCGTTCGGGTCACCCGCATAGCCAAGGCCGGAACCCCGATATTCAACCTGGATATTGGTGTCCGCGATCGGCGGGTAGATTTGCTTCATGCGGGC
>JBNLDR010000073.1:0-12120 GCA_050304495.1 Altererythrobacter sp. | reverse complement strand
GGTGAGGCAAAGCGCGAAGAGCCGCTGGTCAGGCGAGAGATCACCGGCGCTTCCGATGGTGCGGCGAATAGTGGCAATAGTGGCGAAGGTTCCATGCTCGCCTCGCTCGCCGTGGCGACAATCGATCCCCTGCCCGGACAGCCGCGCAAGCATTTCGATGAAGAGGCGCTGGCGGAACTGGCTGCCTCAATTGCTACGCGCGGCGTAATCCAGCCCATTGTGGTTCGCCCCAAAGGTGGTGGACGCTATCAACTGGTTGCGGGCGAACGCCGCTGGCGGGCTGCGCAAAAGGCACAACTACATGAAATACCAGCACTAATCCGCGATCTGGACGATCGCGAAGTGATGGCGCTGGCGTTGATCGAGAATATCCAGCGCGAGGATCTCAATCCGGTCGAGGAGGCGCGCGCCTATCACCGCCTGTCCGAAGAAGAGGGCATGACGCAGGCCGAAATCGCGCAAATGGTTGAAAAATCGCGCAGCCACATCGCCAATTTGCTGCGCTTGCTTAACCTGCCGGAAGTTGTGCTCGATCTGGTCGCGGAGGGTTCCCTCTCCATGGGACATGCGCGCGCCTTGATTGGGTCCGACAATGCAATTGCGCTCGCGCGCAAAGCGGTTAGCGAGAATTTGTCAGTCCGTGAGGTTGAGCGCCTTGTGCGCAACGGCGTGGCGGGGGCAGAGGCCCTCCGTGCCCCATCCAGCAAGCGCAGGGTTGGCGATTCCACCCGCGATGCCGATATCGCAGCGGTCCAGGCTCATCTCGAACAGTTCCTGGGCATGCCGGTGCGGATCAAGACCGATTCCGATCCGCGATCAGGTGCGGTGACGATACGTTACCGTACGCTGGACCAGCTTGACCTGGTGTGCCAGCGGCTTACCGGCGGCGATATCTGACGCCGCGCTTTGCTCAAGTAATTGAACTTCTGAATTTATTTTAAAATTCGAGCGGATTGCAAGGCGGCAAGTTGCGCGGCGCAACTTTGCCGATGCGCATGTCAGTTGCACTTGATCATCTTTGGCGATGATTTGATCGGCCGGATCTTGGTCGGCACCGGGCGCGGGGCCGGATCTTCCTCGATCACGCGCTCACGGACGACTACAGGTTCATCGACCCATTCTTCCCGTACGTTCTCGCGCACGATCACATGCTGCGGGATTTCCTCGCGCACTTCGATCATTGTCATGGGCTGCGAGCATCCGCACCCGGCACTGTAACCGGCACCATACATGGGTGCGTAGCCATAGCCATACGCAGCAGGGACATAGCCATATCCATAGTCATAACCGCGAGGCGGAATGCTGCGTGCGGCGATATGCGGCACCGGGTAGCTTGCCCCGCTCATGTAACGGTCAAGCGCGGCCTCGCAATCATAGCGATAGCGGTAATCGTGATCGTCGTCGCCGCCAATCGCGCTGCCAATAGCATAGCCCGCCAGTCCTCCGACGCCTGCGCCGACAACCGATCCGAGCAGGCGCTCGCTATCCCAGGCGCGATTGCCAATGATCCCGCCGCCGATCGCACCAAGCAGCGCGCCGATAATGCCGCCCTTGTGATCATCGTCATCGTCGAGATCGCGTGTCCGGGCATGGCATTCTTCCAGCCAGCTCTCGCGATCGAAGCGTACTGGATAGGAATAGGCTGCAGGATAGGCACCATGGGGGTGGTGGGCATAATCCATATGCCCGATTTCGTGCGGGCTTTGGGGATAGCCAGTGTCCTCAGCCTTCCGTTCGATCCAGCGGGTGCGGGTGATCGTCTCAACATCGTCCGTGGCCATGGGCCCAGTGGGCTGAGCATATTCGCTGGGGAGCGTGGCGTAGTCGGCAGGAATATTGCCAGTGTCAGCTATGGTGTCGGCATAGTCTTGCGCCAAGGCGGGCGCGGCGGAAAGCGCGGCCAGGCCGAGAGCAGTTGTGGCCAGGAAACGGGTCATGTGCATGTCTATCCCCCTGCGCGAGGTGATTCTCGCGGAAATTCAGGGATGTTTAGCAATTGGAAACCATCCGGCCCATGCGGATGAACGCGCTGTCCCGTTTCGGGGCGGGAAGCGGCGTGCGGCGGGTCCAAAGCGGGGTGAATGAGGATCAGATCCTGTTTGCGACCAGTCGGGCGAGGCGCTCGATGCCCTCGGCATCATCAAGCGTGAAGCGCGCGGGGGAGGGGCTGTCGAGATCAATCACAGCGATCACCTTGCCCTCGCGAATAACCGGCACAACCAGTTCTGACCGACTGGCGGCGTCGCAGGCAATGTGCCCGGGAAAGGCGTGCACATCGACCACCAGCTGAGTCTCGCCCGTGGCAGCAGCCGTGCCGCATACGCCGCGGCCCACCGGGATGCGGATACAGGCCGGCCGGCCAATAAACGGGCCCAGCACCAGCTCGCCGCCGGCATCGCTCTCGTCCATGCGATAGAAGCCTGCCCAATTGAGATCAGGCACGAATTCGCAGATCAGCGCGGCGAGATTGGCCATATTGGCTACGCAATCGGGCTCATCTGCCGTCAAGGCATCGGCGGCATCGCACAGCTGGCGATAGCGTTCGGCGGGGGTCAGGTCCGGATCGGGCGCAAAATCATACATCGGCAGCGATCTAATACACCCGGCACGAACCGCAAGTGGATTGCCGCGCGAAGCGCACTGTCCTAAACATTGCAACCATGAGCACCTGGAAGAAAATTCTCATCGCGCTGTTGGTCTTGCTGCTGGTTCTTGCCGGGGCGGGCTGGTGGTTGACCCGCGGAAATCCAGCGGCGCTGACGCTGGACGAGGTATCGGGTACAGATCCGACGCTGGAAGAGCCAAATCCTGAAACTGTGCCGACCGTCGCCATCGCCGAGCCGGTGGGTTGGGGCAAGAATGAAGTGCCTGCCGCAGCAGAGGGGCTCGCTGTATCCCGCTTCGCCGAAGGGCTGGAGCATCCGCGCACACTCTACACGCTACCCAATGGCGATGTGCTGGCCGCGCTGACCCGTGCCCCCGGATATGGCGAGGGGATCGAGGCCCAGGTGGTGGAATATTTCATGAACAAGGCTGGCGCGACCGGGCAGTCACCCAACCAGATCATGCTGTTGCGCGATGCAGACGGGGATGGCGTGGCCGAAGTCAAAAAAACCCTTCTGACCAAAGGGCTCGATTCCCCTTCCGGCATGGGGTGGCATGACGGCACGCTTTATGTCGCCAATCACAACGCATTGATCGCATTTCCCTATGAATTGGGCAGCGATGCGGTTGTTGGCGAGCCCAGGAAGTTGATGGACCTGCCCGCCGCGGGCAATCACTGGATGCGCAATCTGGTGGTGCACCCCGACGGGGATCGCATCTATGTCGCGGTCGGCTCTGCGTCCAATATCGGAGAGCGCGGGATGGAGGCTGAGGAAGGCCGGGCGACGATCTGGGAGTATAATCTGAAGACCAAGCGCCAGCGACTCTTTGCGACCGGCATGCGCAATCCCAACGGGCTGGATTTCAGCCCCTGGAGCGGGGAATTGTGGACCACGGTGAACGAGCGCGACATGCTGGGATCCGACCTGGTCCCCGATTATCTCACCAATGTCCCGGTTGGGGCGCAATATGGCTGGCCGTGGGTCTATTGGCGCGACAATTTCGATCGCCGGGTCGATGCGCCGGTGCCGGCCTATCTCACCGAATATGCCCGCAAACCCGTATATGCCTTGGGTCCGCATGTTGCGGCGCTGGGCCTGGCGTTTACGCGCAAAGGGCATCTGATGGGCGAGAAATTCGCCAGCGGTGCATTCATCGCGCGGCACGGATCATGGAACCGCAAGCCGCGATCTGGCTATGACGTGGTCTATGTCGCCTTTGACAAGAACGGCAATCCGCAAGGCAAGCCGGTTCCGGTGTTGGGCAGTTTCCTGCGCGATGACGGCAAGACGCGTGGCCGACCGACCTGGGTCGCCTGGGCGGGAGACGGCGCATTGCTGGTGAGTGACGATACCGCAGGGATAATCTGGCGGGTCAGTGCACCGGGGGCGGAGCCGGGCGCCGGGATCGAACGGATTACCAGAAAGCGGCTGCCGCCCAGACGTCAGTTGACGGGTCAGGCGGCAAGTTTCGGCAAGGATGACTATGCGAGGGTCGAGCCCGCGCAATAGATAGCGGTTCCCAGCCCTGGCTAGATTGTCTTTCCGGCGCGTCCGGCCAGCTCGACGACAAACTGCCATGCCGAACGGCCCGACAGGGGCCCGCGTTCGCGTGACCAGGTGAGTGCATCGCCCCGATCCCAGGCCAGGCCAAATGGCTCGGCATGGGCGGCGACAATCGCCAGATAATCGTCTTGTGTGCAGGGGTGGAAGCCCAGCCGCAGCCCGAACCGGTCAGCCAGTGCCAATGAATCGTCCATCCGATCACGCTCGTGCAGCGGGCCGGACTGATCGTTCTCATCCCGCGCCAGGATCGCGCGATGGTTGGAGGTGACGGCAAGGCGGATATTGGCAGGGCGGGGCGCAAGGCTGCCTTCCAGCGCACTGCGCAAATGGCGCAGCGCCGCATCATGGCCGTGATCGAATGCCAGATCGTCAAGATAGAGCAAAAAATTGCGATCCAGACCGGTAATGGCTGCAAAGAGATCGGGTAGGGCGGGCAGGCTGGCGAGATCGAGCTCGATCAGCGCCAATCGACCGGGCAGTTCTGCCTGCGCGGCGGCAACGCTCGAGCGAATTAGGGCAGACTTGCCCATACCGCGCGCGCCCCACAGCAACACATCATGCGCCGCATGCCCGCGCGCGTGGCGCGCGATGTTCTCAACCACGGCCTGTTTCTGCTTTGCGATCCCCTTGAGCCGGTCAAGCGGCAGGGCATCAAGCCGTTCGACCACACGGACATGGCCGCCATGCCACAGATAGGCGGGGTTCGCGGTCCAATTGACTTCGGCGGGCAGGCCAGGGGCCATCCGTTCAAGTGCATCTGCAATGCGGGTAAGCGGATCGGGCAGGTCGTTCATGGATCGGTCCCTATCCCGCCAATTGCTCCACGGAAAGCGCGTAAAGCGCGGATGCTCCCGCCATGGCTGACGGCATGAGGCCGCGCGCCTCCGGTACAATGCGGTCAAGGAAGAAGCGCGCGGTAACAGGTTTGGTATCGGCCAGCTGCGGGGCTGCACCTGCGGCCACCGCTTGTGCCTGCTTCGACAGTTGCCACCCGCTCACCGCAACTGCCATCATGGTGCAGAAGGGCACGCTGCCGGCCAGCCTGTCATCAAGGCTTGCATCCTTGCTCATCCATTGCGCCACCGCGGTGCAATCGCCTGTCAGCGCAGCCAATTGCGATTCTTCCCCCGCATCACGCGCAATATCGGCGAGCAGCTGCATCAGCGCCTCGCCGCCATTCAAGCCGAGCTTGCGGGTGACCAGATCGGCAGCCTGGATCCCGTTGGTGCCTTCGTAGATCGGGGCGATCCTTGCATCACGCCAGTGCTGGGCCGCACCGGTCTCCTCGATAAAGCCCATTCCGCCGTGCACTTGTACACCCAGGCCGGCAACTTCCACGCCGACATCGGTGCCCCAGGCCTTGAGCAAGGGCACCAGCACTTCTGCGCGAGCACCGGCGGCCGCGTCCCCCAGGTTACCGCGATCGACCTGGCCCGCGCAGTAATAGAGCAGCGCGCGCGCACCCTCTGTCAGCGCCTTCATCCTCAACAGCATGCGGCGCACATCCGGGTGTTCGATAATTGCAACCGGGTTCTTGTCGGGCGATCCGGCGCGAGCCGACTGGATCCGCTCAGCCGCAAAGGCGATCGCCTGCTGGGTTGCACGTTCGGCGATCTGTACGCCCTGGTTGCCAACATTGATCCGCGCATTGTTCATCATGGTGAACATGGCCATCAGCCCGCGATTGGGCTCGCCCACCAGCTCACCCACGCATTCCCCCCTCGGATGATTTGGGCTGTCGCCATATGACATGACGCAAGTAGGAGAGGCGTTGATCCCCAGCTTGTGCTCCAGGCTGACGCAGCGAAGATCGTTGCGTGCGCCGAGCGAACCGTCATCCCGAACATGGTACTTGGGCACAATAAACAGCGAGATGCCCCGGCTGCCTTCGGGCGCGTCGGGCAAGCGTGCCAGTACCAAATGGATGATATTCTCTGCCAGTTCGTGCTCACCCCAGGTGATGAAGATCTTCTGACCCTGGATCAGATATTTGCCGGCATGTTCACCCCCGAACTCATCGGTGCCGATTGGCGTCGCGGTGGCACGCAGTGCGCCCACATCCGATCCGGCGTTGGGTTCGGTCAGGTTCATCGTGCCGGACCATGCCCCACTGACAAGTTTCGGCAGATATTTCGCTTTTTGCGCCTCGGTACCGTGATGCTCGAGCGCTTCGATCGCGCCAACGCTGAGCATCGGCAGCAGGTTGAACGCCATATTGGCAGTGCCGAGGTTTTCCAGCACATTGCAGGACAGGGTGAAAGGCAGGCCCTGCCCGCCATGCGCTGCCGGGCTGGAAATCGCATTCCACCCCTGCTCGACATAGGCGTGATAGGCTTCCTCAAAGCCATCGGGCAGACGGACAACGCCATTTTCCAGACGAGCACCCTCTAGATCGCCGACCCGGTTGAGTGGGGCGAATTCACCCGCAGCAAACTGGCCCACACCATCGACAATTGCCTCGACCAGATCGGGCTCCGCCGCGGCGAAACGTTCTGACTGGGCCAGCTCTTCGATTCCGGCATTGACGCGGATGGCCAGCAACTGGTCCTGTGTGGCGGGAGTATAGGGAATCACGGCTTGGTAATCCTCTCATGTGCTTAAGGGGTTCTGGCCCTAAAATGCTTGGCAGCACGCCCATCCAACTATAGCGCGTTTGCATGTGCAGCAAGAACGTTACGGAACGGCTGGATGGCGACGCGGAGGGAATCGCACGCGCTGTCGAGATATTGCTGGATGGTGGACTCGTCGCTGTACCGACCGAGACGGTATATGGGCTCGCAGCGCGGGCCGACGATGCAGGCGCAGTGGCCAAAATCTATCAGGCGAAGGGCAGGCCGGACTTCAATCCGCTGATCGTGCATGTCCGCGACGTCGAGATGGCAAAGGGCTTTGTGCAATGGGATGCGCGCGCCGAATTGCTTGCTGCGCGTTTCTGGCCGGGCCCGCTGACGCTGGTCTTGCCGTTGCGCGATGATGCGGGTCTGGCCTCGGCCGTGTCGGCAGGCTTGCCCAGCCTCGCGCTGCGGTGCCCCGCGCACCCTGTCATGCAGGCGCTGATCGCGCAGGCGCGCGTACCGCTTGCAGCTCCATCCGCCAATCGCAGCGGATTTGTCAGCCCGACCAGCGCCGCGCATGTTCTCGAAACGCTCGACGGGCGGATTGACGCGGTGGTAGACGGCGGGCCAACCGAACGGGGTCTGGAATCGACCATAGTTGCGCTGCGCGACTTTTCCGCCGGTGGCGGGTGGCAGGTGCTACGGCCCGGTCCGGTCACGCGCGACGAGCTGGAGACGGTTCTGGGCGCGGAAGATTGCACCACGTCGGACCGGATCGAATCTCCCGGTCAGCTCGCCAGCCATTATGCGCCCGGCAAACCTATCCGCCTGAATGCAGCCCAGGCCGCGGTAGATGAATTCCTTATCGGCTTTGGGGATGTGGCGGGCGATTGCACGCTTTCGCCTTCGGGCGATCTCGATGAAGCGGCGATGCGGCTTTATGACTGCCTGCATCAGGCGGCGGCGAGCGAATTGCCCAGGATTGCCATTGCCCCCGTTCCGCCAATTGGTGTCGGCATTGCCATTAATGACAGGCTGGCGCGCGCCGCAGCCTAGCCCTTGCTCGTGGAATCTTCCGGGGTTGGAAGCAACAATTGCATTTCGGCCCAGGTCTCGCTTGCCTTGCTGCAGGCGATCCGATCGCCATTTCGGCAGCGTTTGAGAAGCTTGGTATAGAGCCTATCGAGCTTGGCGTATTCTTCCTCGCGCTTGCGCAATTCGCGCCCGCGTTTCTCGTCCGCTTCGGATTGGCTGGTGGTGGCCGCATCGACTGCGCCGCCGGCCAGGCGCACCGGTGCCGTCACGACATCTGCCGCGGTGCGCACGACGCATCCAGCCAGTAGCAGGCCGAACAGGGCGGGGGTTGCAAGGAAAAGGCCGCGCATAGGGGCAACCCTGACACGCGACCTTAATTGGTGCAATCGCCCGGCAGGGCAATTGTCGCAGCTAGTTCACGCTTTGCGCGATTTCTTGCCGGATTTCCTGGCGGCCTGCTTCTTGCCTTTTTCGTTCTTGGCCTTGGCCTGCTCCTTGGCTTCGACCTTGGTTTCGCAGATTACCTTGCCTGAACCCATAGAGCTTACCTCGCAAGTCGCGCGGCCGATCACCCGGACTGTACCCGCACCCAGGATCGACGCCTCGATCTTCCCGTCGGAAGAGAAAGCTGCATCGCCCGAACCGGCAATGGTAATGTCCGCGCTTTCGACCTGCACGGCTTCGAGGTTGGCTGCGCCTGTCCCGACAATATTGAGATCAAGCCGGTCGACACTGCCAGCGGCGCTGACGCTGCCCGATCCTGCGACCGTAACGTCAGCCTTGGCCGCTTTGAGTTCTGAAACTTTGAGCGAGCCGGAGCCGACGATGTTGATATCGGCTTCTTCGGCCATGTTGGCCGTTTCGACCGAACCCGATCCGGCAATGGTGATGGATTTCGGCGCCGGCATGGTCACGCGGATCACGGCGTGACCGGTATCTTTCCAGCTTCCATTTTCGCGCAACACACCCAGTGTGCCATCCTTGAGCGTGAAGCGCACCAGGTCGACCGCCCTGGCATCGCCCGAGAGGTCAATATCCAGCGTATCGCCATTGCTGACAATCACCTTGTCCGGACCGGCCAGGACCAGATCAGTTGGCGCATCGCCCGACATATCGAGTTCGGCGAGCGGGACGCCGGATTCGCCGTTGATATCAATATCGACTTCGCCGCAGCCCGCCAGCGCGGCGCTGAGCGCGATTGCCGCTACCGGCGCGACATGTTTGAAGAATTTGTGGAACATGGTTGAACCTTTCGGGTTGATCCTATCGGAACGTGTTCGAATTGGCGTATTGCCGATATAATACACCACGTCTCTGTAATCAATCGCGCAAAGCAAAAGGGCCGCCCCGTGGGGCAGCCCTTCGTCGAACCGCAAATACCGCCTGTCGATCAGGCGTCTTCGGTGTTGTCGTAATATTGTGGTGCGTGTTCGCGCAGTACTTCGAGGATCTTTTCGAGCGCGGTTGGCTCGTCAGTCTCTTCCATCGCGGCCAGCTCGCGAGCGAGTCGGCTCGAGGCGGCTTCGAAAATCTGCCGCTCAGAATAGCTCTGCTCTGGCTGGTCTTCCGGGCGGAACAGGTCGCGGGTCACTTCGGCGATCAGAACGATTTCGCCCGAATTGATCTTGGCTTCATATTCCTGGGCGCGGCGCGACCACATGGTGCGCTTGACCCTCGGCTTGCCCTTCAGCGTGTCCATCGCTTCCTTGAGCGTCTTGTCGCTCGACAGTTTGCGCATGCCGATCGCTTCGACCTTGTTGGTCGGAACGCGCAGGGTCATCCGTTCCTTCTCGAAACGCAGGACATAGAGTTCGAGCTGCATGCCCGCGATCTCTTCATTTTGCAGCTCGATCACACGGCCAACACCGTGCTTGGGATAAACAACATAGTCGCCAACGGTAAAGGCAGGTGCCTTGCTCGCCATGGAGTTTCCTTTCATCGGGCTCTGGCCAGCCGACAGTCGCGTTTCCTTTCCGCGCCTGTGAATACAGGCGCCGCGTCGGAACTCACAATGTCTTGCTGCTGGCCCTAAGCCTTTCTATTTCTGCCATTTCCCGGGACCAAACCGGGATGCTTGATTTATTATATACCACATCCGCAACAAAATTGCGAGTCAATTGCGTTTTACCGCGCAATCGACCCGAATTAGGGATTATCAAGCAAACGCATAGGCCAGGGAAACGGTCCGGGTAAAAACTCGAAAGCTTTGCCCAAAAGGGCAGGCTTGCCTAGTCGCCTTCGCCGGGTTCGGGCGTGAAGTATTTCTCGAACTTGCCCTCTTCGCCCTTATGCTCATCGGCATCGGCAGGAGGTTCTTTCTGGCTGGTGATATTGGGCCATTCCGCCGAATATTTGGTGTTGAGTTCCAGCCATTGCTCCAGCCCGTCCTCAGTATCAGGAAGGATCGCTTCGGCCGGACATTCCGGCTCGCAAACTCCGCAATCGATGCATTCGGAAGGATTGATTACCAGCATCGTCTCGCCCTCGTAGAAACAGTCCACGGGGCACACTTCGACGCAATCGGTGTATTTGCATCTAATGCAAGCGTCGGTGACGACATAGGTCATTGATAAGCGTCCTTCTCAATCATCAGGTTTCAGTGCTGCTATGGCGGTTTCGCCGCCGCGGTCAAGCATGCGATAATGCGATTTTGCCACTCCTGGCGGTCCGCGTCGTTCCGGTAGCGCCAAAATCTCGACGATTTTGACTTCCGAACCCATTGGCATGGTAATCACGTCGCCTATGCGCACCTCTTCGCTTGGGCGGTGGACGCGATTTCCATTGATTCGGATATGCCCGGTCTCAATCACGGCGCTGGCGCGGCTGCGCGTACGGGCGAAACGCAGATAGACCAGCAATCGGTCGATCCGCATTGCTGCCGATTCAGCCAAGCCTGTCCGCCTTGAGTAGATCTGCAAGGCCAGCGAATGCTCCGCCGCTTTTTGCACGGCCAGTGTCGGAAAGGGCATTGGCCGATCCGGCGCCGCGAACCCGGTGGTTGCCTTTCTGCCTTGGGCCCTGATTCCCGCCCCTTCCCCGCGGCGGGCTGCGATTATCGGCGCGGCGAGGCCGCCAGCTCCAGCGATCGGGTGCGGGCGGGCCGAAGGCGCCCTCTGCCAGAGGCTTCGCAGGATTGCGCCGGAAACCACCCGCACCCAGCAGGCGATGCAGATTCGCTTCTTCAAGCCCGATCGAGATTCCCAGTGCCGGATCGATCGCGAAGCGCTGGTTACGTTCGCCGCCCGCCTTGGCGCGCGCGTCAAAACCGGCGCGCAAGATCTTTTCTGCCAGGTCGACGCGAATTGCCTGAGTCCCGGCGGGACGATAGCCGGCTGGCAATCGCTTCCCGCTCGGGATGACGGGCAGCATGGCCGGTTCAACTTGCCGCCGGTCGATTCCGAGCGCGTGCAACAATTGCCGGGGAGCGGGCTTGAGCAGCGCATGGGCAAAGATGTCCAGCGCGCCGAAAACCACACCAAGCTTGCGCAAATAGGGGCGGAGTTCTTTCGGCAGATTCTGCAAGCCGGCATCCTCACGGCTGACAACGCCATGGCCCGCGATCAGCGTGTGCAGCAGGGCGCGGGCTTCTGAACCGGCCTGCGGATCGCGGGTCGCCTCGGCCAGCTTGCGCAGGGGCTCAAGCGGTGCGAGCTTCTCGTCTAACCAGGCGTGCAAGCCTTGTTCCAGCTGCTTGCGAACAGCATCCGGCAATGCTGACAATTCCCGAACCAGCGCCAGCCGGGGTGCGGCGAAATCGTCATGCATTTCAATCCGGGCCAATTCGCGCCCGTCCCAGCGAATCGCGCCGCCCGTCAGTTCCAACTCACCCATCCCTTCCTGCAGCAGCCAATTGGCGCGCTGTTCGAGAATCGTTGGAAGCGCCTTCTCGCCAGCCGCCAGCAACATCTTGCGATCGGCTAGCGCTGAACTGGGATCGACTGAGAAGCGGAACCCCTCAAGCCGCCCAATCACCTCGCCCTCAACGGTCAGGCATCCGTCCTTTTCCAGCGTTACCGGCAAGGCCGATCCATCCTGCCCCATACTCTTCATCAAGATTGCAGTCCTTCGGTTTACAAATCTCTCGGTCAGCCGCGCATGGAGTGCGTCCGACAATCTCGCCTCAACCGCGCGTGCGCGCGCGGCCATCTCATCCCGTGCCAGCACCCAGTCAGGCCGCTGGCAGATATAGGCCCAGGAACGGATCGCCGCTATCCTTCCCTGCAAGGTCGCAATATCGCCCTGCATGCGGTCAAGTTCGGCGATCCGCGCGGCGACGAAATCGGCCCCGAGATGGCCCTTGCCCAGATCCTGCCACAGCCGCGCGACGAAGCGGGCATGCTGTTCAGGGCCCAGCTGGCGAA
>JBNLDR010000072.1:0-12339 GCA_050304495.1 Altererythrobacter sp. | reverse complement strand
AATCCCCAGAGTGATGGACTTGCCGGGATAGAGCAGAACATGATCCGTAATGTCGGTGAAAGCGGCCACCCTGTCACCATCAATTGCCACAATCCGGTCGCCTACCCGGACCCCGGCCTGCTCGGCAGCGGATTCTGGGGAGAAGTTGCGGATGATATTGGTCTCTGACGGGTCAGCGGGGACTGGCTGCCCAAACGCCATGAAGAATGCGGCAAAAATTGCCAGCGCAACCAGGATATTGGTGAGCGGCCCGGCAAAGACAATCAGCGCACGCGTCCACAGCGGCTTGCAATGGAAGCTGCCCTCACGCTCTTCGGGCGTGGCCTTTGCCAATGCCTCGGCATCGGGAATGCTGGCGGGATTCATATCGCCCTTGAACTGGACATATCCGCCCAGCGGAATGGCCGCGATGCGCCAGCGTGTACCGCGCCGGTCAGTCCAGCCGGTCAGCTCGTGCCCGAAACCGACAGAGAAAATTTCGGCCTTCACACCCAACCAACGCGCGACCAGATAATGGCCCAGCTCGTGCACTGTCACCAGCGGGCCGAGCAGAAGCAAGAAGCCGAGGATATACATCCAAAAAGGTGGCGATTCGAACAAGTTACACAGTCTCCAACAGCTCTCCGGCACATTGCCGCGCCTCGCTGTCGACGCTCAACACGTCTCTGAGGCTGACAGGTGCCGGGGGGGTATAGCGGGTAAGCACTTGCTCGACCATTACCGGGATTTTCGTGAACGCGATCTGACCGGCAAGGAAGGCGGCCACTGCCACCTCATTCGCAGCATTGAGCACCGCCGGGGCAGCCCCGCCCGCCTCAATCGCCTCCCGGCACAGGCGCGTCGCGGGAAAGCGCACTTCGTCCGGCGCATGGAAGGTCAGCTCGCCAATCGCTGCAAGATCAAGCGCTTGCATTGGCGTATCCATCCGCGCGGGCCAGGCCAAGCAGGAGGCTATCGGCACGCGCATATCTGATGGGCCCAGCTGCGCCAGGGTCGAACGGTCACGATATTCCACCAGCGAATGCACCACGCTTTGCGGGTGGATGATGATCCTCAATCGGTCCAAACCAACCGGGAAGAGGTGATGCGCCTCAATGAATTCGAGGCCCTTGTTCATCATTGTCGCCGAATCGACGCTAATCTTGGCGCCCATGTCCCAGTTGGGATGCGCGACTGCCTGCGCAGGCGTTGCGGTTTCAAGCTGGTCTATCGTCCATCCGCGAAATGGCCCTCCGCTGGCGGTCAGCGTGATCCTAGAAACATCCTCAATCCGGTTTCCGGCCAGGCACTGGAAGATCGCATTATGCTCGCTATCCATCGGCAGCAGCGTTGCGCCATATTGCGCCACCGCCGCTGTCATGACTTCACCCGCGCTGACCAGCGCCTCCTTATTGGCAAGTGCCACCGTCCCGCCGCAAGTGATCGCAGCCATGGTCGGGCGCAGGCCCGCGCATCCGACAATTGCGGCCACAGTCAGGTCAGAGGGGCGCGAAGCCGCATCACACAGCGCCTGGGCACCGCCTGCGGCCTCAACCCCGCTGCCCGCAAGAGCATCGCGCAATTCGGGCAGCCGGCCCTCGTCCGCCACAACAGCCAGTTCCGCGCCAAACTCACGCGCGAGCTTGGCCAGCTCAGCCGCATTGCCATTGGCGGTAAGCGCAACCACGCGCCACTTATCCCGCTCACGCCGGATCAGATCGAGCGTGGATGCGCCAATCGAGCCGGTAGCGCCGAGAATTGAAATGGAGCGGGTCATGGATGGGCCGCCCACAGCACTACCGAAGCGATCGCCACCGGCAGCAGGCCATCGACCCGGTCAAACACGCCGCCATGTCCGGGAATCAGGCTGGAACTGTCTTTCATGCCCGCACGGCGTTTGAGCCAGCTCTCGAAGAAATCACCCGCCTGCGCCAGCACGGCCAATGCCGCGCCAATCGCAAAGGCAATGAACAGCATCGGGCGCATCACCAGCTCGCCCGTGTTCCAGACGAAGGTGCTAGCCGAGAAAAGCCCGGCAGCGGTCATGCCTCCAAGCAGCCCCGCCCAGGTTTTCGACGGGCTGATTCTGGGTGCAATCTTGGGCCCGCCAATCGCCCGCCCACTGAAATAGGCGCCTGTATCGGTGGCGACGACCACGCCCACCACACCCAGCACCACGCCTGCTGGCAGGCTCATCAATGCTGCGACCGCCAGCCCGACATAGGCCAGGCCGAAAGCCATCCAGAATACCAGTGCGCCGCCGGTCGAAAAGGCGCGCATGGCCAGCCGGACGAACTCGAAGAGGCAGGCCAACCCGACCAGGGCCACAAATCCATCGAACCACATCCCACCCAGCCACAGCGCCGTTCCCGCCACCGCCAGCATGACGATAGCTGACGCAACTCGCACCGGCAGGTCGGAATTCCTTTTCACAGGGGCCTCACCGTCCGCCAAAGCGCCGCTCCCTCTTGGCAAAATCATCGAGCGCCGCCTGCAGCATCTCGGGCGTGAAATCGGGCCACAGCGTATCGACAAACAGCATTTCGGCATAGGCCGCCTGCCACAGCAGGAAGTTCGACAGCCGCACTTCACCACTGGTGCGGATCAGCAGGTCCAGCGGCGGCATATCTACCGTGTCGAGATGCGCCTCGATGCCTTCGATTGTCACTTCGCCCGCTGCTGCGGCCTTGGCTGCCGCGCGGGCAATTTCCTGCTGCGAGCCATAGTTCAACGCCACCGCCAGCATGCGCGAGCCCTTGCTTGTCCGCTCAATCGCATCTTCGAGCATTCCGACAATATCGGGCGCGAGCCCGTGCCAGTCTCCAATGATTTTCAGCCGCACATCATTGGCGATGAATTCGGGCAGATCAGATTTGATGAACTTGCGCATCAAATTCATCAGGCCATCAACTTCGTCCTCGGAGCGCTTCCAGTTCTCGGACGAAAAAGCATAGAGGGTAAGGCAATCGAGCCCCATTGGCTCGACACTGCGCACCAGCTTGCGCACAGCCTCAACCCCGCGCTGGTGCCCCATGGCGCGGGGCAGGCCGCGCTTCTTGGCCCAGCGACCATTGCCATCCATGATGATGGCGACATGTTTGGCATGTTTGGGCTCCTCGCCCATCAGACCTCTCCAGCAATCACCGACCTCACTGGGTCAGGATTTCCTGTTCCTTCTTGGCCGCCGCCTCGTCAGTCAAGGCAACATATTTGTCGGTCAGTTTCTGGACCTCTTCCTCGGACCGCTTGCGATCGTCTTCTGAGATTTCCTTCTTCTTCTCATCAGCCTTCAGCGCCTCCATCCCGTCACGCCGGACGTTGCGGATCGCGATCTTGGCTTTCTCCGAATATTGCCCCGCCAGTTTGGCCAGGTCCTTGCGGCGTTCTTCCGTCAGATCGGGAATCGGCAGACGGATTGTCTGCCCATCGATCATCGGGTTGAGGCCCAGATTGGCATGGGCAATGCCCTTTTCCACCGCGATCACATTCGACTTGTCCCACACCTGTACGCTCAGCATGCGCGGCTCGGGCGCGGAGACGGTGGCGACCTGGCTCAGCGGCATCATCGCGCCATAAACTTCACATACCACCGGATCGAGCAGGCTGGTGTTGGCGCGCCCGGTGCGCAGCCCCGCCAGATCGCTCTTGAACGATTCCACCGCCCCATTCATGCGGCGTTCGATGTCTGCCTTGTCAAACTGTGCCATGGCTCAGCCTTCCTCTTGTCTCTTGATATCAGTTGTCTTGCACGATGGTCTGGACACCGTCGCCCGAAAGCACACGGGCGAGATTGCCCTTCTCGCGGATTGAAAAAACCACGATCGGGATCTGGTTATCGCGGCATAGTGCCACTGCCGAAGCATCCATAACCTTGAGATTGCTGGCGAGCACCTTGCCGTAGGTGACCGTGTCGAAACGCTGAGCATCGGGATTGGTCTTGGGATCGCTGTCATAGACGCCGTCAACGCTCGTACCCTTGAGCAGCGCGTCGCACTTCATCTCTGCCGCGCGCAATGCCGCGCCGCTATCAGTGGTGAAATAGGGGCTACCCACACCGGCAGCGAAGATCACCACCCTGCCTTTTTCAAGATGGCGCTCCGCACGGCGACGGATCACCGGTTCACATACCTGGTCCATCTGGATCGCGCTCTGGACGCGCGTATGGACGCCAAGCTGTTCCAGCGCATTCTGCATCGCCAGCGCATTCATCACTGTCGCCAGCATGCCCATGTAATCGGCCTGTGCACGGTCCATCCCCGCCGCCGCACCGGCCATTCCGCGGAAAATATTGCCGCCGCCAATGACCATGCAGATCTCAAGCCCGGTTTCCTTCGCAGCCTTCACCTCTTCAGCCAGGCGCGCGACATAGGCCGGATCGATGCCATAATCCTGCCCGCCCATCAGCACTTCGCCCGAAAGCTTGAGAAGGACGCGCTTGATTTCGGGCATAGGCATGGGCGATGAGAATCCGTCAGTGATGTTAAGCTGGGCAGGTTCCTTAGCGACAAGCCCCTTCACGCGCAAAGGGAAAGGGTAAGCAGATCACCAAGCTATTCGGACCGCGGTCGCGCAAGGCCTTGTTGGCGTTGATTCTATTGGCCTCCCTGTTTGGAGCGAAGGCTTGGCACGACACAATGCGAAAGCCTGTGGTTGAGCGAACATCCATCGCTCTGCAAGGCCTGCCTGAAGGGAGCGAGCCGCTCTCGATCATACTCATAAGCGATATTCATGTTGCTGGCCCAGACATGCCGCCATCACGGCTGGAGCAGATCGTCGAGCAGATAAATGACCTTGAACCTGACCTGGTACTAATCGCGGGCGATCTGGTTAGCGAGAAGCGCACCGCCACGCATATCTACACTGCAAAGGAAGTGGTTACACCGCTTGGCAAGCTACGTGCGCGCCTCGGCACGATCGTGGTTCCGGGCAATCACGACCACTGGTTTGGGCTGGAGCAGATTTCGGCAGAGCTGCGCCGGGTTGGCATTCCACAACTGGCGAATGATGCCACCCAGATTGGCCCGCTGGTTATCGGTGGGGTGGACGATGATTATACTGGCCACGCGGATATCGCAAAGACCGTTACGGCGATGGCGCGGTACGAGGGAGCGCGCATGGTTTTGACCCATAGTCCCGATGTAGTTCCGGGATTGCCCAAGGATATTCGACTGGTGCTGGCGGGTCATACCCATTGTGGCCAGATCGCCTACCCATGGGGCGGCGCGCCCGCTACGCTTTCTCGATACGGGCAACGCTTTGCCTGCGGGCAGATCAAAGAGAGTGATCGGACGATCATTGTCGGTTCAGGACTGGGCACCAGCCTGTTGCCGATGCGGCTCTTCACCCAGCCAACCATCTGGCAGATAGAACTACGCCCGCCAGAACGTGAAGCTCCAGCGGGCGCATAATTTCCTGATCGGAAAAGATCAGCCAGCGACGGCAGCGGCCACTTCGGCAGCGAAGTCGCTTTCTTCCTTCTCGATACCTTCGCCAAGCTGGAAGCGGACATAATCGACCAGCTTAATCGAGCTGCCTGCTTCCTTGGCGGTGCGGGCAACATATTCCTCAACGGTCGCCTTGCCGTCCTTCACGAAGACCTGGCTCAGCAGCGCATTTTCCTTGGCGTATTTCTTCACCGCGCCTTCAACCATCTTTTCCTGCACGTTTTCAGGCTTGCCGCTTTCGGCAGCCTTTTCGGCAGCAATCTTGCGCTCACGCTCGATCACGTCGGCATCAAGGCCATCGGCATCCAGCGCCAGCGGGAACATGGCAGCGGCATGCTGGGCAATATCGCGGCCCAGTGCAGCAAGAACGTCAGCGCTGGCATCACCTTCAAGCGCCACCAGCACGCCGATCTTGCCCAGATCCTGTGCATCCGGCGAAACCGCATTGTGCATGTAAGCGACAACCGCGCCCTGCCCGACCGAAACGGTCTTCATGCGGCGAACCTGCTGGTTTTCGCCAATCGTCGCGACATTGTCGGTCAGCTTGTCGGAAACGGTACCGCCATCGGGATAGGCAGCGCCCTTCAGCGCTTCGATTTCGTCACTGCCAAGGCCCAGCGCGACCTGTGTGGTCTTGCGCACAAAATCCTGGAACTTGTCGTTCTTGGCAACGAAGTCGGTTTCCGAATTGACTTCAACCGCAACGCCCTTGGTGCCTTCCACAGCCAAGCCGATCAGGCCTTCAGCTGCGGTACGGCTCGATTTCTTCTGAGCGGTGGCAAGGCCCTTGGCGCGCAGCGCGTCAATCGCGGCTTCCATGTCGCCATTGGATTCTTCGAGCGCCTTCTTGGCGTCCATCATGCCCGCGCCGGTCTTTTCGCGCAGGGCCTTCACATCAGCGGCAGTGAATGCAGCCATGGTGATTTCCTTTTCAAATATATCCGGGCACCGGGCCCCATCGGGTTGCCCGGCGCACTAGTTTCAAAGTGTTGCGAGCGCGTGACGGATCACGCGCCGGGGGTTAGGCCGCAACTTCGGCTTCTGCCGGCGGCTGTTCCATCGCGCCAACATCGACACCCGAATCCGCCACGGCACCACCGCGGCCTGCGGTCGCCGCACCGGCAATCGCATCGCAATAGAGGCGCACGGCGCGTGCAGCATCGTCATTGCCCGGAACCGGGAACGCGATGCCCGAAGGATCGACATTGGTATCGAGAACCGCGATTACCGGAATGCCGAGCACGGCGGCTTCCTTGATCGCCAGGTCTTCCTTGTTGGTGTCGATGACGAACATCACGTCCGGCAGGCCGCCCATCTCCTTGATGCCGCCCAGGGCGCGCTCCAGCTTGTCGCGCTCGCGGGTCAGGACCAGCAGCTCCTTCTTGGTCAGGCCGCTCTGCTCCGCGGCGAGCTGCTCCTCGACCGTGCGCAGGCGCTTGATGGAGTTGGAGATGGTCTTCCAGTTGGTGAGCATGCCGCCCAGCCAGCGGTGGTTGACGTAGTACTGACCGCAGTTTTTGGCGGTTTCAGCAACTTTGTCTTGAGCTTGGCGCTTGGTGCCGACGAACAGAACGCGACCGCCGCCAGCGACAGCGTCACGGACAGCTTCCATAGCACGCCCCAGCATCGGGACGGTTTGACCAAGATCGATGATGTGAACACCGTTGCGGGCGCCGAAGATATACGGCTTCATCCGCGGGTTCCAGCGGTGGGTCTGGTGGCCGAAATGTGCGCCGGCCTCGATCAATTGCTGCATGGTGACGGTAGGAGCCGCCATAGTTCAATTCCTTTCCGGTTATACCTCTGGAAAGCTGGAACCGTGAGGAGATCCCTCTGCGGCACCGGTATGTGTGCTTTCCATGTGAATTTTCCACCCTTGCAACGGCCAAAGATTCGGCCCGCTACGCCTGCGGAAGGCGCGCCCTTAGCGGGCAATCTCGCAGGAATCCAGCCTCAATTCGCAATTGCGCCAGGGACGCAGGCAATTTTCCCGCTTGACACCATGGAACATTTGCGGAACAAAGCTTGAGAACAAACCGGGATCGAAGAAGAGCTTATACCGGCTTATCCACAGCCTGCCCACAGACTTACCATCGGGGCAAGCAGCAGAGAAATAGAGAGAAAACCATGATTTCCACGCTATTGACCGCTCTTCTGGTAATCGTCGCGATCACTTCGCTACTGAGTCTGGCCGATAGTGCGCTGCGCGCCCGCCACAGCTGGATTGCGATTCGCCGTGAAATGGCGCTTCAGACCGGGCAGATTGCCCGCGCCAATGTCAGCTTCGTGCGCACGCGCCCAAGTGTTGTGCCGTTGCGACCGGTGGCTATTTGCCGGCCTGCGCCGCGCCTGCCGCAAGCCGTTGCCGCCTGACCCGTCCGTATTTGATCAGGCCATAAGGATGCAACGCGAGGTAGCTGGCGCAAATCACCACCAGCGTCCACCAGGTTTCCATCAGCAGCCCACCGCCAAAAGCGATCCCCGCCAGTGCCAAAAATTCCAGTCGGATATTGCGCCGTGGGCGGATCGATGACCAGCTCAGCGTCGCAATATTGGAAATCAGCATGAAGGCGATCACCGCCACCCAGATGCCGATCAAAACTGGGTTGCGGAATTCCGCCACACCCGTTTCGATCCACAGGTAGACCGGCAAAAAGGCCAGCCCTGCCCCGACCGGCGCTGGAACCCCGGTCAGGAAGCCGGCTGATTTGTGCGGCTGCTCGTCCATATCGATCTGCGCGTTGAATCTTGCGAGCCGCAGCGCCATGCAGACGGCAAAGGCCAGGGCAGCAAACCAGCCGATCCGCGGCAAATCCTGCAATGACCACATGAACAGGATCAGCGCAGGCGCTACGCCGAAGGATACATTGTCCGCCAGACTGTCCAGCTCTGCACCAAAACGCGATTGAGCCTTGAGCAGGCGCGCGATCCGGCCATCGATCCCGTCGAGCACACCGGCGATGACAACAGACATGACGGCAAACTTCCATTCACCCGAAACGGCGAAGCGGATGCCCGTCAGCCCGGCGCACAGCGCCGCCGCCGTGATCGCATTGGGCAGCATGGCGCGCAGGGTCAACCCACGCGTGGGCCTAGCCGTGTGAATTTCATCCTCGGCGGCCTTTGGCCCAACCCTGGGCAGATCTTCCGGCGGCAGACCCGGAATGTCGCTCACTGCGAGATGCCTTCGAGCAATTGCTGCTTCCCAAGTTCAGCCAGCACGGTTTCGCCCGCAATCACCTTTTGCCCCAGCATCACCTTGGGATCGGTTCCCGCCGGCAGATAAACATCGACCCGGCTGCCGAAACGAATCAGGCCGATCCGCTGGCCCGCCGCGACAAGATCGCCTGGCTTGACGAAGGGAATGATTCGCCTCGCCACCAAGCCGGCGATCTGGGTAAAGCCTATCGCCAGCCCGTCTTGACGTTCGATCAGAATGTGCTGGCGTTCGTTTTCCTCGCTCGCCTTGTCGAGATCGGCATTCATGAAGCGACCGGGGATATAGATCACCCGCCGCACCAGCCCACCGATCGGCGCGCGGTTGATGTGCACATCGAACACGCTCATGAAGATCGAAACCCGCGTGACCAGGCCGGAAGGCAACCCCTGCTGGCCAGAGCCATCCTCGATCTGCAATTCCAGCGGCGGCTCCACCTGCGTAATCAGCGAGACGAGCCCGTCTGCCGGGGAGACAATCACATTGTCAGCCTGCGGCACCACGCGTTCGGGATCGCGGAAGAAGGCCAGCACTCCCAACGTCAGGAACGCCAGTGGCCAGGCAATTGTTTCCCACGCGAAGAGCGCGCTCGCCACGGCGAGCGCTGCTGTAATTAGGCCGAACTTGCGGCCTTCGGGATGGATCGGGGGCCAGCTCCAACTTGCTTCACCGCGCCCTTGATTGTCGAGAATTTCACCTGCCATGTAGCGCATCTAAGCGCTGCATTCGCCACGGGCAAGCAGCGAGGTGGCCACTCGGTTAGTGATTTGGCGAGATATTTACCATAAAGCACAAACCCGATGGGCAATTTTATGGGTCAATGGCAACGCTGGCGCAGTGAGGCACCGATCTATGCGATCGGCCTGATCCTGCTTGGCGTGTGCATCTATGTGCTTGCAGTCCGGGGAATTTATCCCACGATTGAAGGGATATTGGCCAATGGCCGCTTGTTCGCGGTCTGCGTGGTGTTCGGCATCTGCATCGATTCCGTCTATCAAATCTTCGTGGTGAGGCCGTCCAGTCCGATTGCCCATTTCCGGCATCGCTATCTCTCGGCAGATTCAGCAGTCAGGGTCGCCGCCGGATTGCCATTGCTCGCGGTCTGCATTGTCCTGCTGCCGTTCTTCTCGAAGATGAAGGCAGCGATCCGCCTGTTCAACGATTTCACCTGGGACCAGACCTTTATCGAATGGGATCGTGCGATCTTCTTCGGACACGATGCGTGGGAGATTCTGCAACCGGTGCTGGGCTATCCCTATGTCACCGCCGGCATATCGGTGCTGTACCAGGCATGGGTTCTCCTGCTCTATTTCGGCGTGCTGTTCCTGATCTACGCCAGGTTCGACGGCTCGCTGCGACGGCAATTCTTCCTGACCTATATCCTCAGTTGGACGGTCATCGGCGCAGGCATGGCAACCTTGTTGGCTTCTGTCGGCCCATGCTTCGTCAATCCGTTGGTTGGGCTACACGATTTCGATGACCAGATGGCCTACCTGCACCACGTCGACAGCATCGTGCCAGTGATGGTGCTGCCCGTACAGGAAATGCTGCTCAAATGGCACAGCGCAAACGTCAACGGCTTGGGAAGCGGAATTACCGCCATGCCCAGCATGCATGTGGCGATCGCCTATTTGTTCTGGCTGACCATGCGGAAAATCTCAAAACCCGCAGGGGTCTTGTTCGGGGCGTTCTTTGTCGTGATCTGGCTTGGCAGCGTTCACCTCGCCTATCACTACGCTGTGGACGGGCTGGTCTCAGTCATCTCGGTTTCGGTGCTGTGGTACACGTCTGGCCGTGTGATTCGAGCCTGGGATGGCTGGCTTGCTCGCGGCGATCAAACCGCCTTGCGCACGAACACCGTGCCCGCCGAATAGCCTGCACCGAAACTGCAAATCAGGCCCAGATCGCCTGCCGCCAAATCATCATTATGTTTGTGGAAGGCGATGATCGATCCGGCTGACGAGGTATTGCCATAGGTATCGAGCACGGTCGGGCTTTCATCCGCACTCGCCTCGTGCCCCAGCACACGCTGCGATATCAGCCGGTTCATCCCGGCATTGGCCTGGTGCAACCATAACCGCCTGAGGCAATGCGGATCGATCCCCAGCCGCTGCGCTTCGTCCACGATCATCTGCGCAACCATAGGCACGACTTCCTTGAACACCTTGCGCCCTTCCTGGACGAAAAGCTTGTCTGCCGCGCCTGCGCTTTCTGGATGCGCGCGGTTGAGGAAACCGAAATTGTTGCGGATATTGTTTGAGAACACGGTCTTGAGCCTGGTGCCCAGGATGTCCCAATGCTGCGCCGGGGCGATCGCCGCATCTTCCACCAGCACCGCCGTTGCCACGTCGCCGAAGATGAAGTGGCTGTCACGATCGCGCCAGTTGAGATGGCCCGAAGTGATTTCGGGGCTCACCACCAGCACACTCTTGGCATTGCCGGCTCGGATATAATCCGCCGCAGTCTGGATCCCGAATGTGGCAGAAGAACAGGCGACATTCATGTCAAAGCCGAAACCGTCGATTCCCAGCGCATCCTGGATCTCGACCGCCATCGCCGGATAGGGGCGCTGCATGTTGGAGGCGGCACACAGCACTGCATCGACATCCTTGGGGTCGCGTCCAGCCCGTTCCAGAGCGTCGCGGCACGCCTTGACCCCGATTTCGGCCATGATTGACAACTCGTCATTGCCGCGTTCTTCCCAGCGCGGCGCCATGATTTCGGGATCGAGCACCGGCGCCTTGGCCATCACATGGCGCGCTTTGATCCCGCTCGCTTTCTCGATGAATTCGACCGAGCTGTGCTGCAGTGGCTCCAACTCGCCCGCCGCAATCGCTTCGGCATTGCGCTGATTGTGCAGGTCAACAAAGGCGTTGAAGCTGGCAACCAGCTCTTCGTTGGTGATGGTGTCCTCCGGCGTGAACAGGCCGGTTGCGGAGATGACAGGGCGATAGGTCATTTGCATGGACGAACTGGTAATCCCGCCGCCAGCAACGGGCAAGCATTTGCATCGGTATCGGAAGATGGTGGCAGGGCTTAAATCGAACCGAAAAAATAATGCCTTAAAATCAATCATTTTCTTGGGCAGAATGCAGGCTTTGCCCCACACTCACCCCGACATTCTCGTTCATTTAACGGTGGTTCGGTCCAGCGCTTTGGCCGAGAAGCTGAAAAAATGGGCGGTTCGGAAAAGTGCCCTCGGCGATCTTGCGATAGACTGCAGAGCGAGAAAGGCCGGTGTGCTCAAGCACGGTCTTCGATCGGATGATGCGTTCTGTTTTGGACTTTGGGCCTTCTCATTCTTGATACTGGCAGCCCTTCAAGGAACATAATGAGAGACTTTCGCGGACTAGTTGCTCAATCGCGTTCTATTCCCAAGATTTTCTCGTCCAGCCCGGTTGCGCGCGGAATTGCGACAGGAGCAACGGATTTCCGCGCCAACGGTGCATGCCGACGCGTTCGGCCCATACCGGCCATTCAGTCGATGACTCATTGCCGCGCCGCAGCTACGCCAGACCGGCCATTCCTGCATCGTGCAGCCGACGCCGCGGAAGCGGTCATTGGAGGCCATATTTTTTGCTTCAAACACAATTCGAAGATCGGTTGAATCCGATGTAGCTGCCAGAAAGTTCCCCCTAGCACCGCCAAAAGCCCGTGTATTGCCTCCAACGCCGTTGCGAAACGCGGCTACGTCCAGAA
>JBNLDR010000071.1:0-12541 GCA_050304495.1 Altererythrobacter sp. | reverse complement strand
GCTGTCCGGCACCTGGGTCCGCGCCATTGAGCAGGTTCCGCGCACATGCGGTTCCGAATTGAATTCGGCCTTCAGGTCGGGCTTGCTGCTTCCGCCCATGCCGGTGCCGTTGGGGCAGCCGCCCTGCGCCATGAAGCCATCGATCACGCGGTGGAAGGTCACGCCATCGTAAAAGCCCTCATTGGCCAGCTCGGTAATCCGTTCGACATGGCCCGGGGCCAGATCGGGGCGCAGCTTGATCACGACGTCGCCGCCTTTTCCATCTCCGCAGTCGAGGGTGAACGTCAGTGTATCGGCCATGGGTAAATCTCCTTCGTTTGGGGGGCGATATAATGCCTCACGCCGCCAAGTCACCCCCAAGGACACAGTAGCCTTGCCTTTTCGCCCTGCCTGCCTAGACGGGGCGCATGTCGGAAGTGGAAATCCTGGCCGTTGAAGAGGATGTGCTGGTCGATGCGCCGCATGATGGCGCGCGCCCGGATGACCGGATCGACGACGAGCGGCATGACGAGGAAAACCGGCTAAAGCCCGAATACATCCGTTCTGTGCGCGATGCGTTAGAGGAAGGGGACAAGAACGCGGTTTACGATCTGGTCGAACCGCTCCACCCCGCCGACATCGCCGATTTGCTTGAACTGCTCGACCGCGAGGAACGCGCCGAATTAGCGACCGCGATCACCGATCTGATGACCGGCGACGTGATCGCCGAACTCAACGATCACGTCCGCGAAGACATGATGGAGGCGCTCGCCCCCGAAGCGGTCGCGACCATTGTCGAACAGCTGGAAACCGATGACGCAGTCCAGCTGATCGAGGATCTGGACGAGGAAGACCAGCAGGCGATCCTGGCCGAGGTCGAGGCGGAAGACCGCGCCGCGATCGAAAGCGCGCTGGCCTATCCCGAAGAGACCGCCGGACGCCTGATGAACCGCGATTTCGTTGCGGTGCCAGAGCATATGACGGTTGGCAATCTGATCGACTATCTGCGCGAAGAGGGTGATCTGGCGCACGATTTCTGGGAAATCTTCGTGGTGGATGAACGCCACCACCCGGTCGGCACCTGCTCGCTGTCATGGATCCTGACGACGCCGCGCAACATCTCACTCAGCGATGTCATGAAACGCGACCAGACGCTGATCCCGGTCACTATGGACCAGGAAGAACTGGCGCTGATGTTCCAGAAATACGCGCTGATTTCCGCCGCAGTGGTTGACGAGAGCGGGCGGCTGGTCGGCCAGATGACCGTGGACGATGTGGTCCACATCATTTCCGAGGAAGCGGGCGAGGACGTGCTGCTGCTTTCGGGTGCCGGCGACGGCGACATCAACGAGCCGATCGGCGAAGCCTATGTCGCGCGGGTGCGCTGGCTGATGGCGAACCTCCTGACCGCATCAGTCAGCGCGGCGATCATCTACATGTTCGGCGGGGCAATCGAACAGCTGGTGGTGCTAGCTGCGCTCAGTCCGGTGGTCGCGAGCATCGGGGGCAATGCCGGAACGCAAACCATGGCTGTCTCGGTTCGCGCAATCGCTACCAACCAGCTGACCCGGTCGAACACCCGCCGCATCCTGTGGCGCGAGATGCGCGTGGCACTCGCCAACGGGGCGACCATCGCCTTACTCATCGGCCTTGCAGTGGCGCTGATTTTCTTCTCGTGGCTCGGCGCAGCAGTAGCGATCAAGCTGGGGGTGGTGATCGCGCTGGCGATGATCATCAACATCGTCGTCGCCGGGCTTGCCGGGGTGCTGGTGCCCGTGATCTTCGAACGGCTCGACCAAGACCCGGCAGTGGCCAGCAGCGTGTTCGTGACCATGATCACGGATTCGATGGGCTTTCTGGCATTCCTGGGGCTGGCGGTAGCGAGCGGGCTGGTGGGTTAGGCCACCATGCCGCTGCACATGACCAAGATCGCCTATGGCGCGCAGAGCCGCGAGGAAGTGCGCAGCTGGTTCGAGACCGGCCCGGCGGAAATGCGGCTGACCACGCGCTATCTGCCCAAGCAGCATGAGGAAATGGCGGGCGGATCGCTTTATTGGATCCACGAGCATACGATCATCGGCCGCAGCCCGATCATCGGCTTCGAACAGAAAGATGACGGGCGCTGGTGGATCAAGCTTGAGCGCCGTTTGATCCCGGTCGAGCCAAGGCCCAAACGCGCGCATCAGGGCTGGCGCTATCTCAAGGACGAAGACATCCCGCGCGACCTTGATCCGGGCGAAGACCCCGACGCGCTGATGCCGCCCAATATGGTCAAGGATTTGGCCAGGCTGGGGCTTGTTTGACACGGGCGCGCTGCGGGGGTTAGCATCGCAACGGGGCGCGATGGGAGGGGCGACATGGAACGACAGATTACGCACGGCCACAGTGCTACCGCTGAGGCGGCAGTGGCAGAATTCGAAGCGCTTGGTCTCTATGCAGCAGTCATCGATGTCCCCGCGACAGAGAACGATTTTCACTGGCACGATTTTGACGCGATTTTTTATGTCCTCGAGGGCGGCCTTGAAGTGACCGATCACGAAACCGGCGAAAAGATCAACCTGGTTGCGGGTGATCGGGTCCAGACCGGGCGCGGCTTTGCCCATCGCGAGCGTCATGACGGTTTCAAGGCGGCATTCGGGATCTCGGTTGATCCGACGACCCTTGAATACCCGCTGGAGAAGCCGCTACCAGTTCCTGCCTGATCAGCCTGCGGGCTGGGTCTCCTTCTCCGCAACCCGGCGCAAGATGTTGACATAAGTCTCGGGCGATTGCGCGCCAGGGACCATGAACTTGCCGCCCACCACCATCGCCGGGACGCCCGAAATATTGAGATCCCACGCCATCTGCTCTTCCGCCACGACGCGCGCGGTAAGGTCCTCATCGGCCAGCGCAGCCTTGGCCGCCTCACGGTGCAGGCCAACGCTGGCAGCCACATCGAGCAGCACCTCGTGATCCGAGATGTTGCGGCGCTGGTTGAAATGCGCCTTGAACAGCGCGAGCTTGAGTTCGGTCTGCACTGCCGGTCCGGCCTGTTCGAGCGCCCAGGTCAGCAGCTTGTGCGCATCGCGCGTGTTCCACATCATCGCAGGCGGTGCCTCGTCCTCACCCTCGTAGGCCAGCGAAACTCCTGCGCTTTCGGCTATCGCGCGCATCTGCCCGCGCACCGCCGCGCCCTCTTCCGCGCTGCGGCCATATTTGCGCTGAAGATGCGCCTCCTGCTGCTCACCTTCGGGCGACATATCGGGATTGAGCTCGAACGCATGCCATCGCACTTGCGCCTCTATCTCGCCTTCCAGCTCGCCCAGTGCCTTGGTCAATTGGCCATATCCGATCGCGCACCATGGGCACATCACGTCGGACCAGATATCGATTGTCATGCGGACGGGTGCGGTCATTTCGAAATCCACCATTTCAGCAATTGATAGGCAATGGCATGCGGCGGCGGCGCGATAAAGGGCCCGGTGCCTCCCAGCGCCGCTACGACCTCTTCACGCGAGTAGAAATTGATTTCCGCCATTTCGGTTTCATCGATGGTCAGATCGTCATTCAAGGCACGCGAATGACAGCCGATCATCAGCTGGCTGGGAAACGGCCAGGGCTGGCTGGCGATATAGCTCACATCGTATACCCGAATGCCCGATTCCTCGAACACTTCGCGTTGCACAGCCTCCTCGATCGTTTCGCCGGGCTCGACAAAACCCGCCAGCGCCGAAAATCGCCCCTCTGGCCAGCCCTTGCCCCGGCCCAGCATCAACCTGCCCTCATGCTCAACCAGCATGATAGTGACCGGATCGGTGCGTGGGAAATGCTGCGCGCCGCAGCCGCCATCCTCGCGTGCGCAATCGCGCTGCCAGCCGCCCTTGGCGACCCTGGTCGGGGCCCCGCATTGCGCGCAGAAGCGATGGCGTGCGTGCCAGTCGGTGATGCTGCGCGCACCGCCGTAAAGCGCCAGATCGCCCGGATCCATGCTCGCCATCAATGACCAGAGCTGCGGATTGGCCATGCGCGGGCTGGCATCGCCCTGCCCCGGCACAGCGGCAAAGCACGGCTTTTCACCGCCATCGCTGCGGTCCAGCCCCAGGAACACCAGTTCGGCATCTTCAGCCGCATCGGCCAGCGTACCCCAGGCAAGCCGCCCGTCATCGCCGAGCGATGGCATCAGCCCGTCGAGCAGCAGCAACCGCGCCTTCCAGTTCATCATCCCGGCCAACCCGTCGGGATCGGCGCGCAGATTGTCCGCCCGATCGAGCGGGGAACCGGAAAATGCGATGGGTCGATGTTCAGCCATTCATGCCAACCTTGATATCCTGTGCCAGCGCCGCCTCGAATTCCTGGCGGATCGGGAACGATGTGCTGGGCATATATTGAACGTAAAGACCGGCCCGCAATTTGTTGCCGAAATCGACCTTGTTCACCGTTCCGGCGGCACCGCTCCAGCCGAACCTCGATCCGGCGACGTTACCACCTGCGCCAAAGCTCAATCTGGCCAGCTTGCTGCCTGCCGGAAGATCGGGCATTCCAGCCAGTAAGTTGGACGTTCCCAACCTCACCGCCTGTTCGCTCATCACCCTTTTGCCGGCGATCTTGCCATAGCCGAGCAGCATTGTGAGGAAGCGGTCGTAATCGCGCGGGCTGCACACCAGCCCCGATCCGCCCCAGATGATCGGCGGCTTGTCGAGAAATATCGATCCCAGCGGCGGGTCGATCGGGATCGGAAATCCACCAAGGATGCCGTAATTCTCGGTCAGGCGGCTGACTTCGCTCTTGGGTACGCGGAAATAAGAACTGGTCATCCCGCATGGTTCGAAGATGCGTTCCTTGAGAAAGCTCTCGAATTCCTGCCCGGTCACAACTTCGATCACCCGGCCGAGCAGATCGAAGCTGGCAGAATAGATCCAATCCATGCCCGGCTGCGCCGCCAGCGGCAATTTGGCAAGCCGATCCGCAAACACTTTTAGCCCCGGCGCGGGCTTGGCCCTCAGCAGGCCGGGTATTTCCAACCTGCTCACCTGCCCGGACGAGATGCCCGCAGCGAGATAGGCCTCCAGCAACGGCCCCTTGGCCGTAAGGTCATAGCTCAGGCCCGAGCTATGGGTCAGCAAATGGCGGATCGTGATCGGCCGTTCGGCCGAAACGGTATCGTCGATCGGGCCGTTAGCGCGCCGCAAGACGCGCATTTCGGCAAAAGCGGGCAGAATTTCGGCCAGTGGCTGGTCGAGCTGCAGCTTGCCTTCGTCAATCAGCATCATCACCGCCATGCCCGTTACCGGCTTGGTGCTGGAATACTGACGATAGAGCGAATCGAGCCCAGCTGGGGTGGTTCCACCGAACATCAGTTCACCCCGCGCCACAATTTGCGGATCATCCTCGCCCCAGCCAAGGCAGGCAACCATGTTCGGCACCTTTCCGCTGGAGACATAGCTTTCGAGCCTGGAGGCAAGCGTGGGCCAGCTTGCACTAACGTCACGCGCGAACAGTTCGCGTCCGAACGGCAGTGTCGCGAACGCCCCGCTGGCGGCCAGATAGGCGCTGCCGCGCAGCAGCGCGCGGCGAGAGAGCGAGGCGGTGTCAAGGTTGCGGAACGCCATCATCGGTACTGAATTGAAATCCTTCCAGGGCGCGACAATTGGAATATCGAAGCTGTGCGGTCAATGAACACTTGCGGACCGGCGGTGTCCTATCCATATAAGACACATGTTGAACCTGCTTTCGATTTTGATCGGTATCGTCTCGCTGGTGATCGTTGTCCCGGCGCAAGTCCCCTTGCTCGGCTGGGCCAATTGGATCGCCCTGCCGCTGATTGCGATTGGTATTGGCCTGGGCCAGCTTTCATCGAGCCGCGGCGGACGCAATTTCTGCCTGATCGTGGGCCTGATCGCGGTCGTGCGGCTGAGCCTGGGTGGCGGAATTTTCTAGCCGCGCTATTTTCTAGCCGCGCTGCGCCAGCACAAGCCGCGCAGCCTTGGCGAACAGCGTCGGCAGACCTGCCTCCTCGATCCGCTCGATCGGCCACCATTCGCCATCCAGCGATAGCTCGTCCCGCGTCTCGAGTTGCAACAGCTCCAACGTCAGCGAGGCATGGGTGAAGACATGCCGCACCGCGCCAAGATTTTCCCAATCGCCAGCTAAAGGGGCCGCGCCCGAGCCATTGGCCTGCGCGCTCCAGCCATCATCTGGCAGCGCGCGCATCCCGCCCAGCATGCCCTTTTCTGGCCGGGTGACTAGCCACACGTGCTTGCCCCTTGGCCCGTCCCGTTCGATCCAATAGGCTTGTCCGCGCCGCTCCGGCTTGGGTTTATTCGCCGCCTTGGCCGGGAATTGCGCCGGATCGCCGGTATCCCGGCCATCGCAGCCATCTGCCAGCGGGCAGAGCATGCATCTGGGATCGCGCGAAGTGCAGATCGTCGCCCCCAGATCCATCATCGCCTGCGCGAAATCGCCCGCGCGCGCGGTGGGTGTCAGCGCACCGGCACGGTCACGAATTCGGGTTTTGGCACCGGGCAAGGGTTCGGCGATGGCATGAAGCCGCGCCACCACCCGTTCAACATTGGCATCCACCACCACAGCGCGTTCGCCAAAAGCAATCGCCGCCACCGCCGCTGCGGTATAGGGCCCCAGCCCCGGCAATTCGCGCAGTTCGGGCTCGGTTTGCGGAAAGCCGCCGCGCGCCGCCACAGCTCTGGCGCACTTCACCAGATTGCGCGCCCGCGAATAATAGCCCAGCCCAGCCCAGGCACCCATAACATCGGCGTCATCCGCCGCCGCCAGCGCCTCCACATCAGGCCAGCGAGCCAGGAACTTCTCGAAATAGGGTTTTACCGCCGCAACCGTGGTCTGCTGCAGCATCACCTCGCTCAGCCATACGCGATAGGGATCGGGCGAGGGTTCGCCAGGACTTGCCCGCCACGGCAGGTCGCGGGCATGCGCATCATACCAGTGGAGCAATCGCTCTGAGATCGATTTGTCGGTGGCCGTCACACTTTATCTCTTGCAGGGCCTATGGCATTGCAGCCCGAAGAAAGAAACGCGCCAAATGGAAAGCGACAAGCCAAATCCCCCCCGCAAGCGGAAGAAAGCGACAAAACCGTGGGAACGTCCACGCGGCGGCTCTCCGCGCGCGATTGGCGAGCTGATGCCGCAGATCGGCCGCACCGCCTTCCGCCGCTTCGGCTTCATCCAGTCTTCGATCATCACCCGTTGGCCGGAAATCGTGGGCGAGATCCACGCCCGCGTTTGCATGCCCGAAGCGATCCGCTTTGCGCCGGGAGAGAAGAGCGAAGGCATATTGCAGCTGGTGGTCATCCCCGCGAGGGCACCGCTGATCCAGCAGGTTATCCCGGAGATTATCGAGCGGGTGAACCGCTTTTTCGGCTATAATGCCGTCAGCCGGGTGAAGCTGCGGCAAGGTGAGGTTAAGCCAAGAACTGCTGATACACCCAAGCCGCCGCCCTCGCTCAAGCCGATCCCGATGGAATTGGGGGACAGCTTGCGCGATATCGGCGATCCGGAACTGCGCACAGTGCTGGAATCACTGGCGCGGAGCCTGGGTGAAACGGAGGACAAGAAGTCGTGAAATTGTTCAAGGCCGCCTTGCTGGCGGGGATCATTGCGGTAACCGGCGGTGCCAACAAGCCGAACTGGAACAACACGGTGGTTGAAACCGATGCAGGCCATTTGATCGGCAACCCTGATGCCAAGGTCAAGCTGACCGAATTCGTTAGCTATACCTGCCCGCACTGCGCCCATTTTGCCGATGAAGGCGATCCGGCGCTGAAACTGGCCTATGTCCATCCGGGCAAGGTTTCCGTCGAAATTCGCCATTCGCTGCGCGATCCGATCGATCTGACGGCCACCATGCTGACTCAATGCGGCGATCCCAGCCGCTTTGTCCTGAACCACAGCGCCATCATGCTGAGCCAGTCGAAATGGCTGCCGATTGCCCAATCCGCCTCGCCTGCCCAGATCCAGCGCTGGACCAGTCCTGACCGCGCCGCAGCGCGCCGCGCAATTGCCAGCGATTTCGGATTCTACAAGACCATGGAAGCGCGCGGTTACCGCACGACCGATCTCGACAAATGCCTCAATGACAATGCGCGGGCCACGAAACTGGCCGAAGCTTCGCAGGCCGATGCGGTGAAATACGGCATACGCGGCACGCCTAGCTTCGCAATCAACGGCAAATTGCTCGAAAATGTGCACAGCTGGCAGGCGTTACAGCCCCAAATCGACACAAAACTGAGCGAAGGCAGCGCCAGCTAGCCTTTTGTGGTGCGCAACTTGTGGAAAGCTGCGTAGTGCGCTTCACCCACCCCCACCCTTCGTATAGCCTCCCCATCCGAGCCAAAGGATCGAAAAGAATGACTATTCGCAGCAATATCCTCCGCGCATCGCTCGCAGGCGCACTCGCCCTGTCGCTTGCAGCCTGCGGATCGAGCGAGGGCGATGCGATCGCCGAAGTGGCACCGATTGCCCCGATCGCAGCGCCCGAAGGTCAGCAATGGACCGACATCACCACCACCACCGATCGCGGCGGATATGTGCTGGGCAATCCTGACGCGCCGATCAAGCTGATCGAATATGGTTCGCTGACCTGCCCCGGCTGCGCGGCATTCTCGGTCCAGGCGTCCGAACCGCTCAGGGAAAAGTACATTTCCACCGGCCGGGTCAGCCTGGAATTCCGCAGCTTTGCGATCCACGGCCCGATCGACCTTGCCCTGACCCGCCTGATCACCTGCGGATCGCCCGAAGCGGTGCATCCGCTTTCGGAACAGATCTGGGCCAATGTGGCCGAGATCCAGCAGCGTGCCTATGCCAATCCGCAAGCGATGGAAGCGGCCCTGCAACAGCCCGAAACCCAGCGTTTCGTCAGCTTTGGGCAGGTCACCGGCCTCTATGACTTCTTCACCGCGCGCGGCCTGAGTGAAGATCAGGCGCGGACTTGCCTGGCCGATTGGCCGACCATGCAGAAACTGGCGAACTTCACCCAAAGCTATGCGCAGGATGACGGGATCACCGGCACGCCAACCTTCCTGCTCAATGGCCGCAAACTGGACGAAAGCTCCTGGGCCGCTGTCGAGGCGGCGCTCCAGCGGGCCGGCGCGCGGTAGGATCAGGCCACGAGGATGGAGATCAGCAGGCTCAAGCTCAGCGGTTTCAAGAGCTTTGTCGAGCCTGCTGAACTGCGCGTTGAACCAGGGCTGACAGGGGTCGTTGGCCCCAATGGCTGCGGCAAATCCAACCTGCTTGAGGCGATCCGCTGGGTGATGGGTGAAAACTCGCCCAAGTCGATGCGTTCGGGCGGGATGGAAGACGTGATCTTCGCCGGGACCGAAACACGTCCCCCGCGCGATTTCGCCGAAGTCGTGCTGCAGGCGCGTGACGATGCCGGGGAAGAGCTGGAAGTCACCCGCCGGATCGAACGCGGCGCGGGCAGCGCCTATCGCGTCAATGGCCGCGATGTGCGGGCCAAGGATGTCGCGCTGACCTTTGCCGATGCCGCGACCGGGGCGCACAGCCCCGCGCTGGTTAGCCAGGGCAAGATCGCGCAGGTGATCGCGGCCAAGCCGGCAGAGCGGCGCGCGATGCTGGAAGAGGCGGCCGGAATCGCCGGCCTGCATGTCCGTCGCAAGGATGCCGAAGGCAAGCTGCGCCAGACTGAAGCCAACCTCGCCCGGTTGGAAGACCTGATGGCGGGGCTCGATGCCCAGATGTCCAATCTGCGCCGCCAGGCCAAGCAGGCCGAACGCTACAAAAAGCTGTCCGATGAAATCCGCGTGGCCGAAGCGCGCCTCGTCTTCGCGCGCTGGCGCGATGCCGCTGCCGCGGCAGAGGAAGCCCGCGCCGCCGCCAAATCTGCCGAGGACCGCGTTGAAAATGCGAAGCGCGCCGCCGAAGAAGCGCAAAAGGCGCAGGCCAGCGCCGCTGCCGCGATCGCCGAAGCGCGGGACGAATTGGCGGACCGACGCGACGATGCCAGCGCCCATGGCCACCGCATGGCGGCGCTCACCAGCCAGTTGGAAGCCGCCGAGCAACGCCTCGCCGATCTCGACCGGCAAAAGGCGCGGCTGGAGGAAGATCGCGGCAATGCTGATCGCCTGACCCAGGACGCCGCAGATGCGCTAGCACGGCTCGAGCGCGAAATTTCCGCCAATGCCGAAGCGCTGGCACGCGATGAAGCCGCCCGCCCCACCCTCGCCGTCAAATCGGAAAAGGCCGAAAGCGGCAGCCGCGCAGCGGAACTGGCGCTGGCCAAGGCGACCGCGGACCATGCCGGGGTCGAGGCCGAATGGCGCGTGGCCGAGGCAGAGATCGCGCAGGCCGAATCACGGCTCGCACGGCTCAAAGGCGAAGCCGAGCGCCAACAGCGGCTGCGCGCCGAACTGGGCGAAGCGGGCGATCCGGCTGCGGCGGTTGAAAACGCAAAGGCGGCGGCGGCAGATGCGACAAACACCCTGGAGGAGCTGCGCACCCGGCTCGCCAAGGATCAGGAACGCAAGGCTGAACTGCAAGAGCAGCGTGACGAGGCGGCGAGCCAGCTTGCTTCTACCCGGGCCGAGTTGGCGGGCGTGGAGCGCGAATATCAGGCGCTGGCGCGTGACCGCGATGCCCGCGCCAAACAGGCCGAGCAGCGCAGGGGATTGCCCACCGCGCTGGACAAGCTTGGGGTTGCCCCCGGTTACGAACGTGCGATTGCCGCCGTATTGGGCCGAGATGCCAAATCTCCGCTGGGCCAACCAGGCGGCGATGCGGATGGGCGGTTCTGGACCGGTGGCTCCCCCCCCTCACCTGTAGCTGACAGCATTCTGGCGCATATCACGCAGTGCCCGGACGAGCTGAAGCCGCGCCTGGCGCTGGTGCATTATGCCGAAAGCGACGATGGCCGCACCTTGGGGCCGGGCGAATGGCTCGTCACCGCCAAGGGACATTTGCGGCGCTGGGACGGCTTTGTCGCGCGCGGCGAGGGCGCGGCGGAAGCTGCGCGATTGGAAGCCGCCAATCGCCTGAACGAGCTGGAAGGCGAGCTCCCGGCGCTGCGTGAAGCGGTTGAACAGGCCGATCGTGCGCAGGAAGCTTCGCGCGAGGCACTGGCGGCGCTACAGGCCGATCTGGTTGCGCAGGAGCGCGCGATCGCCGAAGCGAGCGAGACCGAACGCCATGCGCTGCGCGCGCTCGACCAGGCGGAAGCTGCGCGCGAACGCCACGCTGCGCGGCTGGAGGAACTGGCCAGCGCCGAACAGGATCTGTCCGAACAATTGGCGCAGGCAGAGGGCGAACTGGCCTCGGCCCGGGAAAAGCGCGCCGCCCTTCCCGCACCCGATGCCGGCCGCGCCACGCTGGAGGCAGCGCAGGCCAGGCATGAGGCCGCGCGCTCGGCGGTGCTGGCTGCGGCGGCCGAACTTGCCGCGCATGATCAGGGGCTGGCAGTTGCGCGTGAACGCCTTGCCGCGCAGCGCCAGGACCGTTCCAATTGGGAAGCGCGCTCGGGCGAAGCCGCCGCGCGTATGGCAGATACCGCCAACCGGCTTGAGGAGATCGAGCAGGAACGCGCCGTCACCGCGGCCAAGCCCGCCGGTCTGATGCAGGAAATCGAGCAAGGTGACGTGATGCGCGCCAAGCTGGGTGAAGAACTGGCGGCAGCCGAAGCGGTGGTTGCAGAACGGCAAGAGCTTGCCACCCAGGCTGACCGCGCCTTTGCCGATGCCAATGAAGCGCTGGCCAGCGCGCGCGAGAACCGCGCCGGGCTTGCCGCGCGCGCCGAGAATGAAGAAGCCCGCCGCGGCGAGATGGCGCGCATTTCGGGCGAGCGCTTCCAGTGCCCGCCCCCGCTGTTGGGCGAACGGTTCGAGTTCGATGCCGAGGGCGTCAAGGACTCCAGCGCCGAAGCGGAGGAGATGGACCGTCTCACCGCCAGCCGCGAACGAATCGGCCCGGTCAATCTCGTCGCCGCTGAGGAATTGGCCAAGATCGAGGAAGAGCACGGCACCAGCGCGACCGAGCAGGCCGAACTGGCCGAAGCGGTCAACCGGCTGCGCGGATCGATCGGCAATCTCAACCGCGAGGGCCGCGAACGGCTGCGCGCCGCTTTCGAAGAGGTCGATACCCATTTCCGCCGCCTGTTTACCCGGCTGTTCCAGGGTGGGCAGGCGCATCTGGCGCTGGTCGACAGCGACGATCCACTCGAAGCTGGTCTTGAGATCATCGCCCAGCCGCCGGGCAAACGTCTCGGCTCGCTCGAGCTCATGAGCGGCGGCGAAAAGGCCTTGACCGCGGTCGCCCTGATTTTCGCGATCTTCCAATACAAGCCGAGCCCTTTCTGTCTGCTCGACGAGGTCGATGCACCGCTCGACGATGCGAACGTCGGTCGTTTCTGCGACATCGTGCGTGAGATGTCGGAGGCCGTGCAGTTCCTGTGCATCACGCACAACAAAACGACCATGGAAATGGCCCGCCAGCTCACGGGCTTCACGATGAACGAGCCCGGTGTGTCGCGACTCGTATCCGTCGATATCGACGAGGCAGTCAAGCTCGCTGCCAGCTAGTTCGGGAAGAAGCCGTGGCGGAG
>JBNLDR010000070.1:0-13083 GCA_050304495.1 Altererythrobacter sp. | reverse complement strand
CTTCCATGCGCGGACCATCAGGCGATTCCTCGATTCTGATTGCGTCCTGCTCGTCGTCGCTTTCCGCGGTCCGAATGAGCGCGTCGGAGAATTTGGCCGCAATGGCGCGCGGTATCTGGACCCAGCTTTCGTGCTGGCCGACGCGAATTGCGCCGATTTCATTGCGGGTGATGTGGCCGCGGCGGCAGATCAACGGCAGGAGCCAGCGCGGTTCGGCATTCTGGCGGCGGCCTACGCCGATCTTGAACCACACCACATCTTCGAAGCCGGGGCGGTGGCGTTCGGCCTTGGCCTTCTCGCGCGCTTCGGGCGTATTGGCGAGCAGCTCTTCGGGCTGCGGCATCTCGGCGCGATAGGCATGGACCAGCGCGGCGGCGATATCCTCTGCCGGCATGCGCGCCATCAGGTCGGATGCGATCAGGCGATCGTCCTCATCGAATTCGCGCGGCTCAACCAGCTTTTCCATCAAGCGTGTGCGATCTTTCTTGCGGATGGCATCGGGCGTGGGCGCATCCATCCAGCTCGCCTCGATCCGCGCGCCGCGCAGCATGCCTTCAACCCGCTTGCGGCGGTTATAGGGCACCACGATGGCGGCAATGCCCTTCTTCCCCGCGCGCCCGGTTCGGCCCGAACGGTGCTGCAACGTCTCGGCATCGCGCGGAATCTCGACATGGATCACCAGGCTCAGCGTGGGCAGGTCGATCCCGCGCGCGGCGACATCGGTGGCGACGCAGACGCGGGCGCGCCGGTCACGCATGGCCTGCAGCGCCTGGTTGCGCTCGCTCTGCGAATGCTCGCCCGAAAGCGCAACCACGCCGAAGCCGCGGTTCTGCAATGTGGCATGGAGCCGCCGCACGGAATCGCGCGTGGCGCAGAAACAGATCGCGGTCTCGGCCTCGTGAAAGCGCAACAGGTTGACCACCGCGTTCTCGATTTCGGAAGGGGCGACGGTGATCGCCTGATAGGCGATATCGCCATGGCCGCGATCCTGGCCCGCCAGCGAAAGGCGCAAGGCATCGTTCTGATAGCGTTCGGCCAGCCGCACGATCGCGGGCGGCATGGTGGCGGAAAACAGCAGTGTGCGGCGTTGATCCGGCGCGGCATCGAGGATTTCCTCCAGATCGTCGCGGAAGCCCATGTCGAGCATCTCGTCGGCTTCATCCAGCACCACGCCGATCAGGCCCGAAAGATCGAGCGCACCGCGTTCAATGTGATCGCGCAAGCGGCCGGGTGTGCCGACCACGATTGCGGGGCCGGTGCGCAGCGAACGGCGTTCCTTGCTCGCATCCATCCCGCCAACGCAGGTGGCGATGCGCAAACCGGCCTTGGCATAAAGCCAGCCCAGTTCACGGCTGACCTGCAGCGCCAGTTCACGCGTGGGAGCGATGACAAGCGCAAGCGGCTTTTCGAGCAGCGGCGTGCCACGAATTTCGCCGAGCACCTCATCGGCAAGCGCGATACCGAAGGCGACAGTCTTGCCGCTGCCGGTTTGCGCCGAAACGATCAGGTCGCGGCCCACCGCATCGGGCGCGATGACGGCGGCCTGCACCGGGGTTGGGGCGGCATAGCCGCGTTCGGCCAGCGCTTCGCCAAGGATCGGCGGGAGATTTTCGAAAGACATGGAAACTCGCATGTGTGGCGCCGCTTTGCGCGGCGCGAAGGGATGGGGCAAGAGGTGGGCGCGGGATGCGCGCATGGATTGGGGCAGGCAACGCAGTCGCGTCACCGCGTCTTTGCGAGCGGCCCTTAGCCGGAATTGCTGTGTTTGGCTTGCTTTATTTTGCAAGTGCGAAGTTGGACCCCGTAGCCCTGACCAAAATTGATCGAGATCAATGCAAGGAGTAGGTTCTTGGCATATTTGGGAAGAAGGTCGGGGATGCCCCGCCGGACCGACGGGCGCTCCCCAACAAATGGGAAGGGAGCCGATTCATGAAATCGATCTTGCTACACGTCGCCAATGACAATGGCTTTGAAAGCCGTTTCCAGGTCGCGCTGGATCTCGCGCGCGAATATGGCGGCCATGTCACCTGCTTCCAGCCCGTGGTGCTGGAGATGGCGTTTTCCGGCGATTTCTATGGCACTGCTTCGGCAGTGATGATCACTGCGGCACAGGAAGAGGCGGCGAAACATCGCGAAAAGGTGGAAGCGCAGATCGCCAGGGAAGATGTGCCATGGGACTGGATTACCGAATTCGGCAGCCCGGAATCGCGCCTGCTGGATCATTCCGGCCTGCAGGATATCGTCATCGTCGGCGCAATCGAGCGCGAGGGCGGTGAACGCCGCGCCTCCGCTATAGTTGGCGATCTGGCGATATATGCGCGCGCACCGGTTCTGGTGGTGCCCGCCGGCGCCAAGGGGATTGATGTCGATGGCCCGGTGATGATCGCCTGGAATGGATCGGTCGAGGCAGGCAATGCCCTGCGCGCAGCACTGCCGGTTCTGGCGCGCGCCAGCTCTGTCAGGATTGTGGCTGTGGCGGGCAAGAAAGGGGTGATGGCGCAGGTGGTTGGCGCAGGCGAGGCGGCGCAATATCTGTCACGTCACGGTATTGCGAGCGAGGTACTGGAACTGCCGTGTGGCCCGGATGGAGTTGCCCGCACGCTGGTAACCCATGCGCAGACAGAGGGTGTCTCCTGCATTGTGATGGGGTGTTATGGCCATTCGCGCTTGCGTGAAACCGTGTTCGGCGGAGTGACGCAGGACATGCTGGCGAATGTGGAAGTGCCGCTGCTGCTGGTGCATTGATTTTCACGCACTCAAGTGCGGGTGCCCGTTTGGCTACCTTCGCTTCGCTGCGGGATGCAATTCCGCCTTGCGGGCCTGCGGTCAGAGCTTGACCCTCAATCGGCCTTTGGCACCCGCTTCCGCATCATGCCTTCCTGCGCCACGCTGGCAATTAGTTCGCCAGCGCGGTTGAAGATGCGGCCACGGTTGAAGCCGCGCCCCCCGCCACTCCACGGACTGTCGGTAGCATAGAGCAGCCACTCGTCGGCCCTTGCGGAGCGATGAAACCAGATGGCGTGATCAAGGCTCGCGCCTACAACCTCTCCGCGCATCCAGCTGATTCCATGCGGCAATGCGCTGGTCCCGAGCAATGTAAAGTCGCTGGCATAGGCAATCACCGCACGGTGCATGGCTGGATCGTCGGGCAGGGTGGCAGCGGCACGGAACCAGCTGTGCGATTGCGGGGCCTTGGGTTCGCTGTTCATCCAGTGGAGCTTGTCGGTTGTGCGCATTTCGATCGGTCGCGGGCGCAGCATCATCTGCTTTTGCAGCTCTGTCATGCGCTCGCCGCGCGCCTCGACAATCTCGTGCCGCAGATCCATGTCGCTGCGCAAATCTTCGGGCATGGGAACATCCGGCATCGGGCAATCGTCATGCGACAGGCCTTCCTCTGGCAGCTGGAAACTCGCGGTGAGGTTGAGGATCGGCAGGAGATTGCCTTCATCATCCAGCTGGCTCGCGACCACCCGGCGATTGGCAAAGCTGCGCCCTTCGAAATCGGTCACCACGCGATAGTCGATCGGTGGGCCTTCCTTGCCGCCGCGCAGGAAATAGGCGTGCAGCGAATGCGCTTGCTTGCCATCGCTGACGCTGGCCTGCGCCGCCTGCAGCGCCTGCGCGATAACCTGCCCGCCGAACACGCGCCCCACGCCGTCCTTTTGCGGGCGGCCCTGGAAGCGGTTTTCGACGGTTCTTTCGACGGTCAACAGTTTGACTAGCTCGCCGACCAATTGTTCAGGGGTAGGTGCATCGCTCATCGCACGAGCAATGCGTTACCCTTACGCAAACGTCAATCGCAGGCGGTTCAACTTTCCTGTCCGGCCAGGCCGAGCTTGCGCAATGCCCGATAGGCATATGCCTTGGCGTAATTACTGGCGGGCCAACGACCGGGAGCTGCTGGCAAGAATCCCGCTGCCCGCATCAGCCGGTTCAATCCGCGCGCATCGGCTTCTGCGAAGCTCCAGTCGCTGCGCCATGTAATCGAAAGCGAGATCGAACTGTTCGGTCCGACGCGGACAAAATGCGGGGCCATCACCGGAACGAACACAGCATCGCCGGGTTCAAGCGCGAACTCGTTGGCGCCCTTCATCAATTCGTCGCGCCAAACTAGCTCGCGCGCGCCGCCGCCGTGATAGGTCTCGTGCACTTCGTCGGGGGCGTATTCCGGGTCACCGGCAGGGAATTGGGTCATCACTTTCGATCCCTTGATCTGGAGCAGGATGTTGTGCTCAGGATCGAAGTGATAGGGCGTGACAGCGTTGGGGCTGGAAATGAAAATGAAGCCCTGCGGACGCAGCATTGCCCCGGTCTTGGCCTCTATCTCGGGCCGGATCTCTTCCAGCAGGCCCAACAGCAGTGCATCGTAGAGCGAATCCTGCTCGATATTCTTGAGCACCGCCCAGCTATTGGCCTTGGCGATCTTGCGAATGGTTTCGCCGATGCTCAGCCCGGTGCTGCCCGGCTTGCCATCGATCCCGATCGGCAAATCACCACGATTATATTCGATCGAACTTTCGGGGATGCGTTCCGCCAATGCGGCGAGCGAATCCAGTTCCAGAAGCGGGTGCATCGCCAGCTTGTGGCGCAGCAGGTGCGGCACTTCGGGATAGGCGGCGGCGAAGTTCGCACGTTCAACCAGGCTGAAGACGCCAGTGTCAAATTTGGCAGGGGCATTCATGGTCGATGGTCCTCATTCATCTCAGCGCGCAGGATCGGTTCGAACAGGCGACGCCGCAGACTGCCTCCGATTGCGATGTTGTGGCTGACGATTGCTCGTTTCTCGCGCCAGATGTGTTCAATCATGGGGTGACCTTCCGCCGCGCAGCTGTCGCACCAGTCGAGCTGTTCGCTGGCGAGCAGTTCGAGATTGCGTTGCTGCAGCAGCACCCCCGGCGAAAAACGGGAATAGCTTTCGTGAAAGGCGGTCTTGAAGCTGTAGGCGCCAGGCGGGGTCAGGAAATTGGCAAGCATGGCGATCGGCTTGCCATCAAGCCGCAAGGTCAGCCGTTCCAACCGGCCTGCGCCAGCCGCGCCGCGCAAGGCGTGGTCGAACAGCCGCGCAGTGGCTGCATCGCTGGCCAGCGCAGAGCCTTCCGAACCCTTCCATCCCGATGCCTCCAGCGCGAGAAACTCGCCGATCCAGCGATCAAGTTCGGTAGAATCGCTGTGCCGGTCGAACGAAAGCTCCCCCTCTTCGCCCAGACGGCGCTCCTGCCGGCGCAATTCCTTGCGCTTCTTGGTCGATAGCGATGTTTCGAAATAGGCGTCAGGGCTGAGATCTGATTGCAGCAAGGCCCGCTCGCTGCGCTGGACCACGCCTGCGGGCCGGTCCTGGCTGGCGAGCACAGTCTCCAAGGCGCGATTGAGCGGGCCAGTTTCATTGAGCTGTGGCAAATGCAGGAACAGCGCGCCGCCCGGATCTTCGTCCAGCGTGGCAAGCAAGGTTCGCCAGAAGCCAAGTTCGTGCCCGTGCCGGACCAGCGGCACGCCGCTGAACATATTGGGATGCTGCCACACTGCATGGTGCGGCAGGGGATAGCCATAATAGGCAGTACTCTTGTTCAGCGGGAACAGCGCGCACAGCATGCCGCTGCGGTAATAGGCGGCGATGCGGACACGCCTGCCGCGATCGAGATCGCGCAGCGATGGCATGAGATACCAGGGCTCGAAAAAGGGATTGGGTTCGCTCACTGACGCAACCAGATCCGCCCAATCGGCCTGAAAGTCCTCGTCCATGGCTTCGTCTACGGTGACAAGGTGCACGCCATCGAGACGCAGGGCGATTTCTTGCGCGATGCTGGTTTCGTAAATCTCGAGCGGCGCCGTTGCCATGACTACTTGTTAACCCTTTCGATAAGACGCGAATCCCGCGCTTCATCAGAGGTTAGCAGTCTCAGACTAAGGAATGTTCAACGCGCCGACAGCGCGGTGTTAACCATGAGCCACATGTGGCCCGGCCAAGAAAAACCCCGCCGGGAGCTTTCCCCTGCCTATGCAGGGGCGGGCCCGACGGGGTAATTCCTACCCGGATTTGCAGCCTGCCTAGCCGACTGAGTGTCCGGCAAGCGCGGCGAGCAGCAGCAGCGCCACGATGTTGGTAATCTTGATCATCGGATTGACGGCGGGGCCAGCGGTATCCTTGTAAGGATCGCCGACCGTATCGCCCGTCACCGCGGCGTGGTGGGCGTCAGAGCCCTTGCCGCCGTGATTGCCGTCTTCGATATACTTCTTCGCATTGTCCCATGCGCCGCCACCGGCGGTCATGGAAAGCGCGACGAACAACCCGCCGACGATCACGCCCAGCAGCAGCGCGCCGAGCGCGGCAAAGCCGTTCTCTTGCCCGCCGATTGCCGAGATCACGAAATAGACCACGATTGGGGCCAACACCGGCAGCAGCGAAGGCAGGATCATTTCCTTGATCGCCGCCTTGGTCACCAGGTCCACCGTCTTGGCATAGTTCGGCTTGCTGGTGCCCGCCATGATGCCCGGATCGTTGGCGAACTGGTCGCGCACGTCGATCACCACGTCACCGGCAGCGCGGCCAACGGCGGTCATGCCCATCGCACCGAACAGGTACGGCAGCAGCGCGCCGAGCAGCAGGCCAACGATCACATAGGGGTTTTCGAGGCTGAAATCGACCGTCAGGTTCGGGAAGAACTCGCGCAGGTCGGTGGTGTAGGCAGCAAACAGCACCAGCGCGGCCAGGCCGGCGGAACCGATCGCGTAACCCTTGGTCACGGCCTTGGTGGTGTTGCCCACAGCGTCGAGCAGATCGGTCTTTTCACGAACGCTGTCGTCCAGACCGGCCATTTCGGCGATGCCGCCAGCATTGTCGGTAACCGGACCATATGCGTCCAGCGCCACGACCATGCCCGCCAGCGCCAACATCGCGGTCGCGCTGTAGGCGATGCCGATCAGCCCGGCGAGGTTATAGGCGATCATGATGCCCGCCACGATGACGATCGTGGGCAGGGCAGTCGATTCAAGGCTGATGGCCAGCCCCTGGATCACATTGGTGCCGTGGCCCGTTTCCGAAGCCTTGGCGATCGAGCGGACCGGGCGATAGTTAGTGCCGGTATAATACTCGGTGATCCAGATGATCAGGCCGGTGATGACCAGGCCCAGCAGGGCGCAATAGAACAGCGCGCGGCCGGTCAGGTCAGTGCCGTTCACCGATGCGATGACATTCTCCATGCTGCCCAGCGCGGTCTGGGTCGAATACCAGATCGCCGGGATGGCGAGGATCGCGCTGACCAAAAAGCCCTTGTACATGGCGCCCATCACATTGGTACCCCCGCCCAAGCGGACGAAGAAGGTGCCGATGATGCTGGTGACGATGCAGACGCCGCCGATCAGCAGCGGCAGCGCCATCAGGCCCTGCAGCTGTTCGGAGCTGGCGAGCAACAGCGCGGTAAGCACCATGGTGGCGCCCACGGTCACGACATAGGTTTCGAACAGGTCGGCCGCCATGCCAGCGCAGTCACCCACATTGTCGCCCACATTGTCGGCGATCACCGCAGGGTTGCGCGGATCGTCTTCGGGAATGCCCGCCTCGACCTTGCCGACAAGGTCGGCACCGACGTCAGCAGCCTTGGTGAAGATACCGCCGCCCAGTCGGGCGAAGATCGAAATCAGCGATGCGCCGAAGGCGAGGGCGACCAGGCCATCAACCACGGTGCGGTCATCACCGCCGACGGTGTAGCCGCCGGGACCGGTCAAATACCAGTAGAACACGGCAATCGCGAGCAGGGCGAGGCCAGCCACGAGCAGACCTGTCACCGCGCCGGCGCGGAACGCCAGGGTAAGGCCTTGCTGCAGCCCTTCGCTGGCGGCCTGCGCGGTGCGGACGTTCGAACGGACCGAGATGTTCATCCCGATAAAGCCCGCTACGCCCGAAAGGATCGCGCCGATCAGGAAGCCAACACCTGAAATTGCGCCGAGGAAGTATGTGACCAATACGGCCACAACCACACCGACCATGGCGATAGTGGTATATTGGCGCTTCAGATAAGCCTGCGCACCTTCCTGGATCGCCGCGGCGATCTCTTGCATTTTTGCATTCCCGGCGCTGGCGCCGAGAATCTGGCGGCTGGTAACGATGCCGTAAATTACGGCAAGCAATCCCAACCCGATGGAAAGTTGAACTAGGTCCACGAAGTATCCCCTCTTTTATGCGTGGATTTGACTGAGCTTTGCGACCGCGCAGCTCGGTGTGGGCCGAGGGTATAGGGCCTCCGTCAGGGGTGACAAGGGGCGAATCGGCGGGTTTCGGCGGGATTCTGCAGATTCCGCTGGAGCGGTCAGTGCTGGTAGCCAAGCCCTTCGGCGCTGGCGATGGGTTCGCCATCGAGGGTCAGAAGTGCTTCGCCACGATCCATAACCGTACCAATGCGGCTTGCCGGGACCGTCGGCTCTACTCCTTCAAGGATCGTGAAGAGCAGCTGGTAATCGTCGCCCCAGCGCAGGCACTCATTCCTGCGAGTTTCATCGGCGACGGGTATCGCTGCTCCGTCCAACGCAAATGTCAGATTGCTGGCGCTGGCCATGCGGAATGCATCGAGCAGCAGCCCGTCCGAAATATCCATCATCGCACTGGAGATCGGGGCGAGTGCCTTTCCTTGCGCCAGCAATGGGCGCGGGCGGTTATATGCCTCGGTATGATCGGGATCGCCTTCGAAGCCCAGCATCGCCCCGCCCAAAACACCCGTGACATAGACGGCATCGCCCGGTTGCGCTCCGCGGCGATCCGGAACCGGTATATGCGTGGCGCGGCCAATGGCGGTCAGGCCGAAAGCGCGAGGGCCCGCGCTGCGGATCGTATCGCCGCCCAGCAGCGGAACCTGAAATGTTTCAAGTACTTCACGCAACCCTTCGAGGAAACGCTCGTCGCCTTCCCCCAGCATATGTCCCAGCAGCACGCCGATCGGTTCGGCACCCTTGGCCGCAAGGTCTGACAGATTTACTGCTACCAGCTTCCACGCGACATCGGCCATATCGGCGCCTGCGGGAAAATGCGTTCCCTCCGCCATCATGTCATGCGTCAGGATCAGTACTTCGCCGCCCACTTCCAGTACGGCGCAATCGTCTTCCAGCCCGCGCGCGGCGGGATGGAGGGGTAGGCTTCGAAGGGCCGTGATGAATTCGGCTTCGTCCAATTTCTAGTCACCCCGGACCTGATCCGGGGTCCCGCTTACTTGCAGTTGCGAAATAGATAAAGAAGCGGGATCCCGGTTCGGTGGCCGGGATGACAGCATAAGTTATGCCCGCGCGTCCTTGCCAATTGCGTCCAGGATGCCGTTGACGAACTTCGCTTCGCGATCGTCGAAGAAGGCCTTGGCGACATCGACATATTCGCTGATTGCGGCGGCGGTGGGCACATCGGCACGGGCGATCAGCTCATAGCTTCCTGCGCGCAGGATCTGCAGCATGGTCTTGTCGAGCCGAGCCAGGGTCCATCCCTCGGCCAGCTTACCGGTCAGCAATGCGTCGATCTCGTCACGCCGCGCCGCAACCCCGCTGACGATATCATCGAAGAAATCGACCTCGGCATCGGCAAATTGCTCGTCTTCCTCTTCCATGCCCAGCCGGTGCTGGTGGAATTCGTCGAGCAGGCGGGCGAGCGGGGTGCCCTCCATCTGCTGCTGGTACAGCGCCTGGACGGCGGCAAGCCGCGCGGCAGAGCGAGCCTGGGATCGGGGGGCGGTGGTCACTTCAACCTCAATTCTACGGATTTGGCGTGCGCGGGAAGCCCTTCGGCATGGGCCAGCGCGACGGCGGCGGAGCCAACCTTGCCCAGCGCGGCATTATCGAGCGAAATGAAGCTGGTGCGCTTCATGAAATCGAGCACCGAAAGCCCGCTGGCAAACCGCGCGCGCCGCCCGGTGGGCAGCACGTGGTTGGGGCCGGCGACATAATCGCCCACCGCTTCGGGCGTCATGCGGCCCAGGAACACGCTGCCCGCATGGCGGATCGCGCGCAGGAAGGGCTCGGGTTGGGCCACGGCCAGTTCGATATGTTCGGCGGCGAGCGAATTGGCGAGCTCGGTCGCCTGCTCCAGTCGATCGACAATGATCACCACGCCGTGATCGTCCCAGCTGGGCCGCGCCGAAGCTTCGGTTGCGAGCTGCGTCAGGAGAGCGTCAACTCTCGCACAGACTTCATCTGCAAAATCTGCATCGTCGGTAATAAGGATCGATTGCGCAGCTGGATCATGTTCGGCCTGGCTCAGCAAATCGGCCGCGATCCAGTCAGGATCGTTGTCCTTGTCGGCGATCACCAGGATTTCGCTCGGCCCTGCCACCATGTCGATCCCGACCACGCCGTAAAGCTGGCGCTTGGCTTCGGCCACCCAGGCGTTGCCCGGCCCGGTGATGACATCGACCGGTGCGATTCTTTTGGTGCCATAGGCCAGCGCTGCGACGGCCTGCGCCCCGCCAACGCGCCAGATCTCGTCCACACCCGCGACATGCGCGGCGGCGAGTACCAGCGGATTGGTCTTGCCGTGCGGGGTGGGTGTGACGACCGCCAAACGCTCGACCCCTGCCACCTTGGCGGGAATTGCGTTCATCAGCAGCGAGGAGGGATAGGCCGCGCGTCCGCCGGGCACATAAAGCCCCGCCGCATCGACTGCGCGCCAGATCGCGCCCTGTCGTACGCCGGCCGCATCGGTGAAATCGCGATCCTTGGGCAATTGATCGGAGTGATAGGCGCGGATTCGCTCTGCCGCGAGTTCCAGCGCGGCGCGCAGATCGGGCTCCAGCGCGTCATAGGCGGCGCGGCATTGCTCTGCCGAAATCGTCCAGTCTGCCTCGCTCGCCAGCTCGTGGCTGTCGAAACGGGCGGAATATTCGGCCAGCGCCGTATCGCCGCGCGCCTTCACTTCGTGCAGGATGTCGGCCACCTGCCCCGCCACATCGCCGTCGCTCTCGCGCCGGTTGTCGACGATCGCCCGGAATCGCTCGGCGAAATCCTTGTCGCTGATCGAAAGCCGCTGCATCAGGCGGCCTCTTGGCTTTCTACTGCCCTGCGAAAGGCCGTGACCAATTCGCCCAGGCGCGGATCGGTCTTCAGCGCCGCGCGATTGACGATCAGACGCGCGCTGATCTGGACTATGGTGCTGGTTTCGACCAGGCCATTGTCCTTCAGCGTCTGCCCGCTCGAAACAAGATCCACGATCTGGCGCGCCAACCCCAGCGAGGGGGCCAGCTCCATCGCGCCGTTAAGCTTGACGCATTCGGCCTGCACGCCCTGCTGTTCGAAATGGCGGCGGGTTAGGTTGGGATATTTGGTCGCCACGCGGACATGGCTCGCCCCGGCAGCCTCTGCCTGCGTGCCCTTGGCCACCGCCACAGACAAGCGGCAATGGCCGATGTCGAGATCGACCGGAGCATAAAGATCGGCATAATCGAATTCCTCGATCACATCCGATCCCACAATCCCGATCTGTGCAGCGCCATGCGCCACGAATGTCGCCACGTCGAAGGCGCGCACCCGGATCAACCGCATATCAGGCCGATTGGTGCCGAAGCTGAGCGAGCGGTTGCCCTTGTCGTGAAACGCATCTTCGGGCACCACGCCGGCGCGCGCCATCACCGGCAGCGCTTCGTCGAGAATGCGCCCCTTGGGAATGGCAAAGGTTAGCTGGCCTGAAGTGTCGTCGGTCATAACGCCGCGGCACTTAGGGAATGGGCGGCGAAAGGGCAATGCAAATGGCGGATGGCGGGGTAATGGAAATAGTTGCTGTCGATCAAGCGATCGAATGGCAGGCCCGCCATTCCGAAGAAGCTGGGGCACCCAATACGGGGCGCGTGATCAGGGCCCTGCTGGCCATCCTCGATGGTACGACGGCAACCGGTCGGCGGATCGCCAATTGGCAGGGGTTGAGCCTGCGCGATGCCATGCCTCTGCGGATTGCGGGCGGGCTGCACAATCTGGTGCTGACCGGAGCGGATACGCGCCTTGAAGATGTCTATGCCGGGCGGCTGACGCGCCAGCAGGCAATTGACAAATTGGTCTGCGAATTGGTCGAAACCCATGATGCGCGCTTGCTGCCATGGCTCGATGGCCCGCCGCAGACCAATGAGGCGGGGCGATCCGCCAGCTTCATTGCCGCGCTCCACTGGCTGTCAGGCAAGGTCGGGCCGCGCTTTGCCCTCTATGAAGTCGGTTCCAGCGCGGGCGTAAACGCCATGATCGATCGCTATCATTACGATCTGGGCGGGGTGGCGAGCGGGCCGGAAACGTCACCGATGCGGATCGCGCCCGAATGGCGCGGTGCGCCGCCGCCCGATGACCCGTTCGAGATCCTGTCGATACGCGGCTGTGACCAGGCCCCGGTCGATCTTTCTGACCCGGAGGCGGCGCTGCGGCTCAAAAGCTATGTCTGGCCCGAGGCCTTTGGCCGGATGCAGCGGATCGACGCGGCGATTGCGCTGGCGAGCGAGCGGACGCCCGATATCGTCAAGCAGGACGCGGCCGATTTCGTCGATCACTTCCTTGCGCAGTCCGCCGGGCCGGGCGTCACCCGCGCGCTGATCCATTCGATCGTGTGGCAATATATCCCCGATGATCGGCAGGATCGCATTTCCCGGGCGATGGAGCAGGCGGGCGCGGCTGCGACAGAGGACAGCCCGCTGGCGTGGATCGCGCTTGAGACCAATCGCAAGACATTCCAGCACGAATTGCGCGTGCGTTACTGGCCGGGCGGCGAAAAGGCGGCGCTGCTCGGCTGTGCCCACCCACACGGCGAATGGGTCGAATGGCTGGCGGATTGAGCGGAGCTTATTCCTCGGCTTCAATCCGTTCCATATAGCCATCGGCGACCATGGCGGCGACCTGATCAAACAGCTGGTCAGGGGTGCGGCGCATCTCGCCCATCGCCTTTTCCATGCCGTCAGCCACAATGATCTCGCGCTCTCCGGCGGCCATGGCATCGATCATCATCCTGGCTGCCTCTGCCGGTGGCATGCCGTTGTCTATGATGGCATCGCTGCGCCCGCGCTGTGCCCCATCGGCGGTCAGAGCATTGCGGCTGACATTTGTGGCGATTGAACCGGGATAGATCACATGCACGCTGACCCC
>JBNLDR010000069.1:0-13202 GCA_050304495.1 Altererythrobacter sp. | reverse complement strand
GTCCTGGCCGAACTGGACCGGCGCGAGGGCGTCTCCGGGCTCGACGAGAAGGCGTCGCGAACCGAATGAGCGATACGCGCGGCTGGCACGCCCGGTTGGGCGATTTTGAAGCGGGCCTCGCTGCTTCGGACAGGCCGTTTTTTACCGGATTGGCGCATGGCAGCATGACGGTGGAACTCTATCGACCGGTCGGTAAGGACTACCAGACCCCGCATTCGCGCGACGAGGTCTATATCATTCGGCGTGGCAGCGCAGACTTCCTGCGGGATGGAGCGAGGGTTTCGGTGGGCGCGGGCGACGCACTGTTTGTGCCCGCCGGAATGGAGCATCGCTTTGTGGACTTTAGCGACGATTTTGACACCTGGGTCCTGTTCTGGGGGCCCGAAGGCGGAGAGGATTGATGGCAATCGACGCGACCCAACCCTATGACAACAATAACATTTTCGCGAAGATCCTGCGCGGCGAGATTCCTTCGACCAGAGTCTATGAAGATGAATGGGCCTATGCCTTCGAGGACATCAATCCGCAGGCCGAAATCCATACATTGGTGATCCCAAAGGGCGAATATGTCAGCTGGGACGATTTCTCCACCAAGGCATCGGCAGAGGAAATTGCCGGATTCGTGCGCGCGGTGGGCGAAGTGGCGCGGATGAAGGGGCTGGTTGAGCCGGGCTATCGCATGATGGCCAATATCGGTCCGCATGGCGGACAGGAAGTACCGCATCTGCATGTCCATATCTTTGGCGGGCAGCCGCTGGGGCCGATGATCGCGCGCAGGTAGCAATCCGTCGATAGATTGACTCGCCCCGCCGTTGCCCGCTTCCCAGCGATTCATCGCTGCGCTAGGGCATTTTTGCGATGAAAAGGCCCAATCCGAACCTCAATTTTCCAGGCGGCTGCATTGACGGCCCGCGGCATCTCTATGCCGTGCGGGTCTATTACGAAGACACCGATCTTTCGGGCATTACCTATCACGCCAATTACCTGCGCTGGTTCGAACGCGCCCGCAGCGATCTGCTGCGGCTGCTCGAAATCGATCAACGCGCCGCGATCGAGGCAGGCGAGGGCGCCTATGCGGTGTCAGAGGTAAACCTCAAATATCTGCGGCCCGCAAAGCTGGATGACGATGTGCTGATCGAAACCACCTGCACCGAAGTGGGCGCGGCCAGCTGCCGGATGAACCAGAAAGCATTCAGAGTTTCGGGCGCGGGCGACGAATTGTTAAGCGAAGCGTCATTGCGCGTCGGCTTTATCACGCTGGATGGCCGCCCCCGCCGCCAGCCCGAAGAATGGCGCGCCGCCTTCAAATCGATGATGGAAGATACATCTGCATGAATTCTACACTCTCCCTGCTAGCTCTCGGTGGTTCCGCCCGGCTCAACCCGGTAGCGCTGTTCCTCCAGGCCGATATCGTCGTCCAGGCGGTGATGACCGGCTTGATCCTCGCCAGTATCTGGGTGTGGATGATCATCGTCAGTTTCAGCCTGCGGATGGGCAAGCTGGAACGGGCTTCGCGCAGCTATGAGGAAGAATTCTGGGAAAGCCAGGATCACGAGAAGATGCTGGGCAAGCGCGCGCGGGCCGAACTGCCGTCTGCTCGGGTGGCCGCCGCCGGCCTTGAGGAATGGCAGCGCTCCACTTCTGCCAAGCCGATCGATCGCGACGGGGTTCGCCAGCGGCTGACCGGCGCGATGGAAAGCCGGGTCGCGCAGGAAGCAGATGATCTGGCCGAACGGCTCAACTTTCTCGCCACCACAGGTTCGGTTGCGCCCTTTGTGGGCCTGTTCGGTACCGTTTGGGGCATCATGAACAGCTTCTTCCAGATCGGAATGCAGGAAAGCTCCTCGCTGGCTGTGGTGGCTCCCGGCATATCGGAAGCGCTGTTCGCCACCGCGATCGGCCTGTTCGCGGCAATACCGGCGGTGATCGCCTACAACCGCTTCAGCCACCGTGTGAACCGCTACGAGGCGAGGCTGCATCGTTTTGCCGACCGGTTCCATGCCGGGCTCAGCCGCGAATTGGATCGAAGCTGATGGCAATGGGGATCGCCAGCACCGGTGGCCGTTCACGGCGCAGCCGCCGTGCGCCCATGGCCGAGATAAACGTCACGCCCTTTGTCGATGTGATGCTGGTGCTGCTGATCATCTTCATGGTCACCGCGCCGCTGCTCGCATCGGGCGTGCCGATCGAACTGCCCGAAAGCCGCGCCAATCCGATCGACCAGACACCCGATCAGGTGACGATCAGTATCGACGGGGAAGGCTTCGTCTATATCGACGATGCCCGGGTACCGGTGGGCGGATTTCCCGAAGCGCTCGAAACGATCGATCGCGGGGCGGACGGCGGCGGCCCGGTGATTGTGCTACGCGGGGACAAGGCCCTCGATTACGGGCGCGTGATGGCGGTGATGGGCGAGCTCAACCGCGCCGGGTTCAAATCGATCTCTCTGGTGACAAATGCGCGCGCCGCGCCGACGCCTGTCAGCCAGAGTTCATCGGAAGAGGAATAGCCGGGGGCGATGGATCGCGCGCTGACCCATAAGGAGGAACGCTGGGGCCTGGCGATTGCCTTTGGCCTGCACCTCTTGCTGGTGGCGGCCTTGCTGATCCAGCCCGCCCGGCGCGAGGTGCTCGACATTCCCGAACGGATGACGGTGAGCCTGGCCGAAGATGTGGGGCTGGAGGCGACCGCGCCCGATCCGGTGGCGGAAAGCCGAGCGGCGGTGGCGCCCGAACTGTCCGACGATGTGCAACCGGCGCCGGATCAGTCCAAACCTAGCATTACGCCCAAGCCCAGCGATGCGATCACATCGGCCAAACCGAAAAATACGCAGCCTGCACCAAAGCCGACCGCCAAGCCCAAGGGCGGGAGCGAGATCGGCGCAAACTTCCTGGAGGGGGCGGGCAGCAGCAAATCCACCGATGAAACCCGCATTCCCGCCGATCAGATCGGGCGCAGCGCGAAGGCTTCGATCATTCAGGCGATTGTGCGCCAGATCAGGCCGCACTGGAATGCGCCTTCCGGGGTCGATGCCGAACTGCTGGTCACCGAACTGGCGTTCGAACTTGACGAGGATGGCCGTTTGAAGGGCCGCCCGCGCGTGATCAACCAGTCCGGTATCACCGAATCCAACCGCCCGCAGGCGAGCCTGCATGCCGAACGCGCGATCCGCGCGGTGCAGCTCGCCGCACCTTTCGAACTGCCTGACGAATATGACAACGCGTGGAAGTCGATCCGCGGTGCTCGCTGCGATAGGAACCTGTCTCGATGAAATATCTCTTTCTTGCATTCACCCTCTTCGCTGCGCCGCTCGCCGCGCAAGATCAGGACCTTGGCGCGCCGGCGTCCGAAGGCGGCGAAGTGGAGACGCTGGGCGAAGCGCAGGATGAAGGCGGGCTGACCTTTACCGTCACCGATGAAAGCGACTGGCAGGATCTGGGAATTGCGATCCCCGGCTTTGCGACCGATCGCGACGCGGCAACCCCGGCCAATGCCGATGGCACCGCCGCGTTGGGGCGCGAAGTGGCGCGTGTAATCACGGCCAATCTTCGTAATAACGGCTTGTTCAAGCCGGTTGGGCCCGACAGTCTGCCGCAACCGAGTTTTGCCCAGATCACCGCACCCAATTGGGGCACATGGACCGGGCGCGGGGCCGAAATGCTGGTTCATGGCTATGTCCGCGCGCGCACCGATGGTCGTCTGTTGTTCGGCTGCTATCTCTACGATGTCGCGCTGCAGGATGAGCTGGTGCGCGAAGGCTGGGTCGTGCCGCCCGCCGATTGGCGCCGTGCCGCGCACAAATGCGCCGATTTGATCTACTCGCGGCTGACCGGCGAAAGCCCATTCTTTGACAGCCGTATCGCCTATATCGCAGAGACTGGTCCCAAGGATCACCGGGTCAAGCGGCTGGCAATCATGGACAGCGATGGGGCCAACCACCGCTTCCTGACCTTGGGCAGCGCCACCGCACTGACCCCGCGTTACTCACCCGATTACAAGCGCTTGCTCTATCTTTCCTATGTCGACGGCAATCCGCGCATCTATGTCTATGACATCGGCACCGGCAAACAGGTGCTCGTCGCTCAGACTGGCAACCCCACCTTCGCCCCGCGCTGGAGCCCGGATGGGCGCTATATCCTCTATTCGATGGCGATCGCCGGAAATACTGACATCTATCGCGTCCCTTCGGGCGGCGGGCAGAGCGTGCGGCTAACCGATACGCCGGGGATCGACATTGGCGGTTCCTATTCGCCCGATGGCAGCAAGATCGTGTTCGAAAGTGACCGATCGGGCAGCCAGCAATGCTATATGATGAATGCCGATGGATCGAACCAGCGTCGGCTCAGCTTCTTTGGCGGACGCTGCGCCACGCCCGAATGGAGCCCGCGGGGGGACCAGATCGCCTTCACCCGCATCGCCGGAAATTTCAATATCGCAGTGATGGACACCAGCGGGCGCAATCTGCGTGTGTTGACCAGCGGATGGCAGGATGAAGCCCCGACCTGGGCACCCAATGGCCGGATCATCCAGTTCTTCCGTACCGAACGCAATTCCGGCCGTTCAGCCCTGTGGCAGGTTGACCTGACCGGGAGGAACGAGCGCAAATTGCCAACCCCGGTCGATGCATCGGACCCTGCATGGGGGCCACTGCTTCCGTAAGGTTTTTGTAGTAAGCTGCGGGGCCGCCCCTAACGGTCCCATTTGGGAAAGGAACCCGAAACATGAATATGCGTATTTCTGCCGCGCTGCTCGTTTCCGCCAGTATTGGCCTTGCGGCCTGCGCGAAGAAGGCTCCCGAAGAGCTTCCTCCGCCGCCCGAACCGGTTACCACTGCGGCTCCGGCCCCGGCGCCCTACACGCCAAGCGGCCCGGCAGTCGGCTCGCAAGCGCATTTCGTGGATGCGGTGAACGGCCAGAACGTGATCTTCTTCGACACCGATCGCTATAATATCGACAGTGCCGATGCCGCCGCCCTGCAGACCCAGGCGCAATATTTGGCGCGCTATCCGCAGGTGAATATCACGATAGAGGGCCATTGCGACGAACGCGGCACGCGCGAATACAACCTCGCACTGGGCGAACGCCGCGCCAATGCGGCCAAGAACTATCTTGTCGGCCTGGGGGTCGATGCCAGCCGCATCCGCACCGTCAGCTATGGCAAGGAACGGCCTGTTGCGCTTGGTTCTGACGAAGCCGCATGGGCGCAGAACCGCCGCGCCGTGAGCGTGGTGATCAGTTAACGAATGGCAGCTGGGGCAGGTCGGGCGCAAGCTCGGCTTGCAACGGCGCAAGCCCATTGCCCGCCTCCAACCGAATATGGTTGGGCGTCAGGGTGAGCGCCATCGCCGCCATGGCGAAGGTGGCAAAAGCGCTGGATATGGCGAGTTGCTTGCTCATCATCTTTACTCTGGCGCGGCGCACTAGCGTCCAAATATGAACGCAATGTTGCATTGCAACGTTTTTCTTCAAAACTTGATTGCATGCCTATCATTGGGCCGCAACAATGCTTAGACTAACGGATATGTGTGTCCGACCAATTGCTTGCCTGACCTGTGGCGGGGATCTGCCCGCGTGAGTAAGGCCCGCCGTTCAAACGACTGGGGATTTCCGCGCTGGCGTGGCTATGGCTCCTCGCGCGAGGCAACCAGTGTCCGCCTGTGCGATCGTCATGGCTGCGAGGAGAAGGGCGATTGCCCTGCGCCCAAGGCACCCAACAACCCTGAACGGTGGTATTTCTGCCAGCGCCACGCTGCCGAATACAATTCGAAGTGGGATTATTTCGAAGGGCTTGAAAAGGCCGAGGCGGAGGAACGCGCGCGGGCCGAACGGCGCGACAATTCGGGCTATGCCGAGGCATCGCATTATGGCTGGGGTGGGAGCGGCGACGGATCGCGCAGCGCGGATGAAATGCGCGCGCTCGAGGTGCTGGAGCTGGAGATCGACGCCGATTTCGTCGCGATCAAGAAGGCCTGGCGTGAAAAGGCCAAGACAGTGCACCCCGATGTGAAACCGGGTGACAAGGAAGCCGCGGCCGAATTCCAGAAGCTGCAGGTCGCCTATGAAGTGCTACGCGCGGCGGAAGAACGCCGCGAATGGAAGGGGTGATATGACACGTAAGGTTTTGGCATTTGCAGCCAGCAATTCCTCCACTTCGATCAACCGCCTGCTCGTGAACTATGCTGCCTCCTTGTTGGAGGATGCGGAGATCGAAACGCTCGACATCCATGATTACGAGATGCCGCTTTATCGCGCCGACCGGGAGGATGCCGACGGTATCCCGCAACTGGCGCATGATTTTCTGGCGCGGATCGCTGGCGTGGATGCCCTTCTGTTCTCGATTGCAGAACATAACGGCGCCTATCCGGCGGCGTTCAAGAACCTGTTCGACTGGTGCTCGCGCGTGGGGCGCGAGGTGTGGCAGGGCAAGCCGATGGCGCTGCTCTCGACCTCCCCGGGGCCGGGCGGCGGCGCGCGAGCGCTGATGATTGCGGCCAGCGCCGCGCCGCATTTTGGCGGTGACGTCGTCGGGACGCTTTCGATACCGAGCTTTTTTGACGCGTTCGATTTGGATGCCGGATGCCTGAAGGATGAGGCCCAGATCGCGGAACTGAAGGAGCTGGTTGGGAAGCTTTGAATGCTGAGGTCCAACTTCTGTCCGCTAACCACCCAATTGCGGACGTTAGTCCATCTCGGATAGTTTGCACACATGAACGAGGCATACTGGGTTGAGCGGCTGAAGAGGGTGGCGAAGACCAAGCCCTCGCTAAGAGCCCGAATGAAGCAAGGCGTTATCGGTTTGGTGCTTCTCGCTACTAGCTGCGCTACAGCGCCCCAGCCCGAGAGGTCATACGTATTCTGGGATTCAGATATTGAGTCGCTTGTAGAAGCTGCCCACGCATGCGGACTTCAGGATGTCGAGATGACCTTTTTGAGTTTCCGGCATGAAGGGGAAGAACGACACATGGTCCCCAGCGTGTTTATTCCTGTCCGGCCCTCCGACCCAGCTTTTCGCTGCACGATGGACTGGATCAGGGCTCACCCGGAGACGGGACTGCGAGTTCCGAGCTAGCAGTTTGCAATCGGCACCACCGCCAAACCCTCTCGGGACTTACGTCCGCTTACCACCCACATCCGGACATTTCCTACACGGTTCGGCGTAGCTAGACCCGCCGCGCTCTTTCTCTTCGTCCAGCCTTCCCTGCCATTCTCGTTAAGTCCAGCGTTCCGGGTCACACTTTGACATCCGCAGGCTCAAACTTGGCGTCGCCACAGTCACACTTTGGGCGCCAGGTTGGCACTTTTCATGCCCAAAAGTCACAAAAGGGCTTTCTTGCCTTTGGACTGTGTTCCAAGTGTTCCATCCTGTAGGATTTGAGGCCGCAAATCAGTCGGCGAGAAGCGCCTATTTCGTATTGATTGCGGAGATCGGATTGTCGTTCCACCACGGCATATCGGTCCATGGCCGCAAATCCAGCTCGTGCGTCCAGCAATTGCGCGGCTGATTGGCCAGCTGCCAATAGGTCTCAGCAATCGCAACTGGATCGATCACGCCATCATCGCCCTTATAGGCCTTATAGCTATCGAACTTATCGCCCAGCATCTTGCCCAAAGTGTCGGGCGCATCGACTGAGCCATCCACCACCACATGCGCCACATGCACGCCCTGGCTGGCGTATTCGGCATTGAGCGTTTGGCACAGCATCCGCCGCCCGCCCATCGCCGCCGCATGGCTGTGCTGGCCTGGATTGCCGCGCATGGCGGCAGTTGAGGATGTGACGAGTAGGGTGCCGTGGCCCCGTTCCACCATCGCCGGGAACATGGCCTGCGCCAGCCGGAACAGGCCAAAGCAGGCAACGCGCCAGCCCAGCTCGAAAGTCTTTTGTGGTGTGTCGGCCAGTTTGCGGTTCCCGATCTGCGCGCCAAGATTGTAGAGCGCGCAGTGGATCGGGCCGATCTCGCGCTCGATCTGCTCGACCAATTGCTCAATCGATCCATCCTGCGTTGCGTCGATCAGCATACCGCTGGCCGTGCCGCCCGCTTGCTCTATCTGGTTGACCAGCCGTTGCAGGCCCGCCTCGTCGCTGCGCCGGGCCAGCACGGCGTGATAGCCTTCGCGGGCAAAACGCGCGGCGGCATGCCCGCCAATCCCGGCACCGGCCCCGATAACGAGGAATACGGGTCTCTTGCCTGCCATGCTGCGTTCTCCTTGAACCGGGAAAGCGCAGCCTAGGCGTGCGATCAGACCTTCGCCAGTGCCTGGTCGAAATCGGCGATCAGATCGTCTGGATCTTCGATCCCGATCGAAATGCGCACCAGATTGGGCGTAATGCCCAGCTGCGCCTTGCGTTCATCGGGCACCGAAAGATGCGTCATGGCTGCGGGGCAGCTGGCCAGCGTTTCGGTGCCGCCAAGGCTGACCGCCAGTTTGGCGATCTTGAGGTTGTCGAGGAAACGAAACGCCTCTTCCTCGCCGCCCTTCACGAATAGCGAGAATGTGCTGCCCGCACCGGTATAGAGGCGGTTGAAGATATCCTGCTGGCGTGGATCAGTGATGAAGCCGAGATAGCCAATGCCCTCAACCTTAGGATGATCCTTCAGGAAGGCGCAGACCTTTTCGGCATTCTTGCCCGCGCGCTCCATCCGCAGCTCCACCGTCTCCAGGCTGCGCATCAGCATCCAGGCGGTGTTGGGATCACAAATGCCGCCCATGGTGTTGCGCAGCATCCGCACCGGGTCCATCCACTTCTTGGCCCCGGCGATACTGCCGGCGACAAGGTCCGAATGGCCGCCGACATATTTGGTCAGCGAATAGACCACGATATCCGCGCCGTGATCGAGCGGGCGCGACCACAGCGGGCCAAGGAATGTGTTGTCGATCGCAATCGGCGTGGTTTCCGGATCGAGGATCGCGTCGCGCGCATCCCGGACGGCTTCGACATCGACCAGCGCATTGGTGGGGTTGGCGGGGCTTTCCAGATAGACCATCGCCACCTTGCCCCCCTGCTGCGCCGCCTGGGCCTTGGCGCGCTCGAGTACGCTGTCGATTTCCTCGCGCGATGCGCCGGCCGCGAAATCGACATAGGTCACGCCGAACTTGCTCAGCACCTTTGCGATAAAGCCTTCGGTCGCGGCATAGAGCGGGCCCGAATGGACGATCACGTCACCCTGGTTGCAATAGGCCAGCAGCATGACGGTGATCGCGGTCATCCCGCTGGAAAAGCTCAGCGAATCCTCGGCGCCATCCCATATCGACAGGCGATCTTCCAGGATCTCCTGATTGGGGCCGTTGAAGCGTGAATAGACCAGCCCTTCGGCACCGCCCGGTCGCTTGCCGGTGATGCCTTCGAAATGGCGCTTGCCCGCCGCAGAATTCTCGAACGCGAATGTGCTGGTCAGGAAAATGGGGGCCTTGAGCGATCCTTCGGACAGGACCGGGTCATAGCCATGGCCCATCATCAACGTGGATGGCTTGAGTTCGCGCCCGCCGATCGTGGCCTTCTTCGGTTTCGGATTGCGGCGCGGGGTGGGAGTATCGGTTGCGTCAATCGCGTCAGTCACGGGCGATGGTCCTTCCTAATATCACGCCCCCAGGAAGGCAGGAGCCAGTTGGGCCGCCGGGGCGCCCGTTCCTAACCTCCGCAGGAACGCTTCTCCGCCGGATGCCTGATATGTGATGCGCCGATTAGCGGGAGACGCGCTGCGCTTCAACCAGTTTCAGATGAAATCAGTTGGCAATTGCCGCCATTGCCCAGACCCCGCCCACGATCAGGAAAATGCCGACGATGTCGAGCGCCAGGCCGGAGGTGACCAGCCGTTCGATCCGGATGCGTCCGGTGGCCCAGGCAATCGCATTGGGCCCCGTGCCTGCGGGCAGGATAAAGCCCCAGCTGGCGGCAATCGCGGCCGGCATGGCGAGCAGGACGGGATCGACCCCCAGCGCGGCGGCGAGGGCCGCGACCACTGGGATAATCCCACTGGCGGTCGCCACATTGCTGGCGAATTCGGTCACCACGATCACCAGCGCAACGGCAACCGCGGCGATCGCAATCAGGGGCAGCACTTCCAGCGGAAGCAATTGCTGTCCGATCCAGTCGGCCAGACCCGATGCGGTCATCCCGGCGGCCAGCGCCAAGCCGCCGCCGAACATCAGCAGTACGCCCCAGGGCGCGCGGTCTGCCTCATCCCAGGCGAGCAGCGGGCGGCCTGTGCCATCGGGCAGCAGGAACAGCGCCAGGCTGGCCGCTATGGCAACCGTACCTTCGGTCAGCGCGCCATCGGGCAGCATCGGTTCGAGCAGGGGCATGCCCATCCACAGCAGGAAGGTGATCGCCACGATTGGCACAAGGCGTCGCTCTGCACTGCTCCACTGCGCATGGGTGTCGACTGCGGCATAGGCCGCCTCCAGATCGAAGGGATGCGCAGCGATGCTCTGGACGCGAGCGATCAACCAGGCGGCCAGCGGCACGCCCAGGATCACGATCGGCATGCCGTACATGCTCCATTCGAAGAAGCTGATCCGTACGCCCAGCAACTCGTCGATCAGGCCAACCGCAATTGCGTTTGTGGGCGATCCAACCAGCGTGCCGATCCCGCCAATGCTGGCGGCAAAGGCTATGCCCATGGGCAGCGCGCCCGAAAGCCCTTCGGTGCGCATGGTTGCGCCCTCATCGGCCAGATGCCCTTCGCCCCCGACAAGTACGGCCAGGGCAACCGGCATCATGATCAGCGCGGTGGAGGTGTTGGAGATCAGCATGGAAAGTGCCGCTGCAGCGGCCATGAAAGCCAGCAGCAGGCGAAATTCGCTCCCGCCCTTGCCGATGGTCTTGAGCAGGAACAACGCTAGCCGCCGGTGCAACCCGGTCCGCTCAATTGCCAATGCGATAAACGCGCCGCCCAGCAGCAGGAAGATGATGTCGGAATAATAGGCGCTGGCGGCCTTCTTGGCGTCCATTACGCCCGCCAAAGGCAGGACAATGAACGGCAAAAGGCCCGTGACCGGCAAGGGTACCGCCTCGGTCATCCACCATGCCGCCATCAGCGCGACCAGTCCGGCCACCACCCATGCACCCTCGGTCATCCCGGCAGGCGGAGCAGTGACAACGGTCAGGGCAAAGGCAATCAGCCCGGCAACTAGGCCGATCTGGCGAGCATTCATGCGGTGATCCCTCCCATCCGGATGTCGTAGCCTAGCCGGAGGGGAGGGGGAAGGGGGCCTATTTCGGCGCCAGCACCATCAGCATCTGGCGACCTTCGAGGCGCGGGAAGGCTTCGACCTTGGCCACTTCGACCACATCGTCCTGCACTCGCTTCAGCAGGTTCATGCCCAGTTCCTGGTGCGCCATTTCGCGCCCGCGGAACCGCAGCGTGACCTTCACCTTGTCACCATGTTCGATGAACTTGAACACATTGCGCATCTTCACGTCATAATCATGCGTGTCGATATTGGGACGCATCTTGATCTCCTTGATCTCCTGCGTCTTTTGCGTCTTGCGCGCGGCGTTGGCCTTCTTTTGCGCTTCGTAGCGATATTTGCCCACGTCGAGGAATTTCGCCACCGGCGGGTCTGCGTTGGGAGAGACTTCGACCAGGTTGAGGCCGAGATCGTTGGCCTGCTCCATCGCTTCTCTGGTGTACATTACGCCAAGGTTTTCACCTTCGTGATCGATCACGCGGACCTTGTCGGACTGGATATATTCATCGTAGCGCGGGCCGCTCTTGGTTGGCGGTGCCAGCGAACGCCGGGGTGGACGGGCTATGGGGTTTTCTCCTGTTTCAGCCGTGAATCAGCGCGCTATGTAGGGGTAAACGCAGAGGAAGGCTAGGGGTTAGGCAGCTTCCCGCCAAATCGGGAATTTGGCCAGTTTTCCCTTGGCGGTGAGTACGGCGTCGATGGTGCGCGCAGGTTGCAGCGCGCTGACAATTTCGGGAGAGGCGGCGTCCATCCCGCCGGTCAGCGCGCCGAATGCGGGCAGGATCATGCGATCGGTGCCATGACTGTCACGGCCGATGACCGCGCAGGGGCGTGTGATGTGCCGGTCACGAACCCTGACGCGCAATTTCGGATGGAAATGCCCTGAAAGTTCTGGGCGAGACTCCCCGGGTTGGGCCTCATGCCGCAGAACGATCCCACCGAGTTCCAGTCCTTGAGCCAAAGTACCGCCAAAGGCGCGGTGCATTGTCTCATCGTGATTGCCGGTGATCCACACCCAATCGAGCGAGCGGGTCAGCGCCTCCAGCATGCCCGCGGCATAGGGTTCGAGCCTGCTGGTCCCTTCGGTATCGTGAAAATTGTCACCCAGCGTAATCACCCGCCGCGCGCCGGTCTGTTTCACGCAATCTGCCACCCGCTCCAGCGTCTCGCGGCTGTCATAGGGTGGCAGCATCTGTCCGCGTCCGGCAAAATAGCTCGCCTTTTCAAGGTGAAGGTCCGCCAGCAACAGCGCTTTCTCGCGCGGCCAATAGAGCGCGCGGCCATCCACAAGCAGTAATTCCTGATCTGCGAACGAAAGGGGAACCATGGGCTTCACTTGCCGCGACTCATTCGCTTTGGCAAGGGGGAGCGCATGAGTGATAGGACAGACCAGACGGCGCGCGCGCAGCAATGGTTCGAGGAATTGCGCAATCGCATATGCGCGGAATTCGAAGCGATCGAACGCGAGGCGGGCTCTGACGCGGCCTTCGAATACAAGCCATGGCAGCGTGAGGAAGAAGGCAATGCCGATCCCGGCGGCGGGGTGCAGGGCGTGATGAAGGGCAAAGTGTTCGAGAAAGTTGGCGTCAACGTCTCGACCGTAAAAGGTAGCTTCAGCAAGGAATTTGCCGCCACCATCAATGGTGCCAGTGCCGAAATGCCCGGCTTTACCGCCACCGGTATCAGCCTGGTCGCCCATATGGCCAATCCACATGTGCCAGCCGTGCATATGAACACGCGCTTCCTTACTACGCAGGCAGCCTGGTTCGGGGGCGGGGCCGATCTCAACCCGCCGATCCCCTATGACGAAGATACGGCCGATTTCCACGCCGCCTTTCGCGCAGCCTGCGCGGCGCACAACCCGACCTATTACGATCGCTTCAAGAAATGGGCGGATGATTATTTCTTCATCCCGCATCGCGGTGTGCATCGTGGGGTAGGCGGGATATTCTACGATCACATGGAATGCGAAAACGATTCCGCGTTTGAGCGCAATTTCCAGTTTACTCGC
>JBNLDR010000068.1:259-13587 GCA_050304495.1 Altererythrobacter sp. | reverse complement strand
AGATGTGGTTGAGCTGCTTTCAGGCTTCGATGGAACGCCGCGTTCGACATTCCGCGAAACAGCGCCCGCGTTCGATTTCGAACTGGATGAGCTGGCAGATGCCGAGCCTGCCGATATTGGCGCTCTGCTCACCACCGCACCAGTCGCGGTGGACGAGCTGATCCGACAAACGGGCAGCAGCGCCGCTTCGGTGCAAATGGCACTGCTGGAGCTGGAGGTTTCGGGCGAATTGGTCCGCCATGCCGGGGGGAGGGTGAGCCTTGCCCAATAATGCGAGACTAGCCAGCCGCGTGTTCCGTGTGGCCGCGATCTATGGTGTGATCGTCCTCGCGCCGCTCTATTTCGCACCAGTGCCCGATCCGTGGCGGCTTACGCATTTCGGCTTTATCGGCACCGCTCTGGTGTTCCAGGGCATGTTCTGGCTGATCTCTCGCGATCCGGTGAAATACGCTGCCTTGATCCCCCTTGGCATTTTGGAGAAGCTGGTGTTCGGTGTGCCAGCGGTGCTCTTTGTCGCCTTGGGCAAGGCTGATCCGATTGCCGGGGTCTTTGGAGCGCTGGACCTGTTCTGGGCGGTGATGTTCACGTTTGTGTGGTGGCGGATGTCATAATGGGTGCAATTGCTGCCATCCATCGTATCGCACGGGTGCTACATGGTGATTGACTGGGAATCACTGAGTTCGGAACAGCTTCGGCTGCTCAATGCAAGCAGACTGAGTATTCTCGGTTATATCATTTTGGTGACTGGCGCATACTGGTGCCTTGATATGTATGCATGGGAAAGCGACAGGATATATGTTCTGCTTGGCTTTTTAGTGTGGGGGCTCGGGTACTTTCTATTTCTATCGATTATGCAGCGCGGAGGCTATCTTGTAGATGGTAAGGCTACCGGAATTGGGACCTACTTCGCATTGAGTGTAGCAATTGGAGTTCCTGTCGCTTTTGGTTTGATAGTGCTGGTTGTTCCTGGACTGTATCTGCTGATGCGTTGGCTACCGGCGTATTCGAGGGCGTTGGTCACCTTTGATGGCGTCGGGAATTCGATGCGATGGAGTTGGGCTCAAACAGAAAAGATGACCAAAGTTCTGGCGTTGGCGACTATCGGCCCGGTCGTTTGCTTCGGGGTCTCTCTGGGACTGGGATACGCATACGAATACCTTTATGAGTATTTCGACTGGACGGAATATGGCGTGGCATCCCTTGCATGGAATCTGGCAGCTTCAATGGGAACGGCCTGGCTCACCATAGTTGGGGTCGCAGCTTACGGCCTCATCAAGCGCAATGCATAGTTGCAGCGCTCCGTTCTTAATTGACCTCTTGACGAATCCGGGGAACCGAATCCACCCTCGCGCGTACGTACACGCGTAGGGGCCAAGGATGTCAGCGCCTGCGATCAGGGGAATTTCGAAAAATAAATGCAGCTCGTAATCGTTGAATCGCCGGCCAAGGCGAAGACAATCGAGAAATATCTGGGGGCGGACTACAAGGTTCTCGCCAGCTATGGCCACGTCCGCGACTTGCCACCCAAGGATGGCAGCGTGCGACCGGATGAAGACTTTGCGATGGACTGGGAACTCTATCGCGACAAGCAGAGCCGGTTCAAGGAAATCGCCGATGCGGCCAAGAATGCGGATCGGCTGGTGCTCGCGACCGACCCTGATCGCGAAGGGGAGGCGATCAGCTGGCACGTTCAGGAACTGCTCGCCAAGCGCAAGGCGCTGCCCGCGCGGGTTGACCGGGTAACCTTCAACGCGATCACCAAATCCGCCGTGACTGAGGCGATGAAGAGCCCGCGCCAGATTGATACCGATCTGGTCGACGCCTATCTGGCGCGCCGTGCGCTGGACTATCTGTTCGGCTTCACGCTTTCCCCCGTGCTATGGCGCAAGCTGCCCGGGGCCAAGAGCGCGGGCCGCGTGCAGTCGGTTGCACTGCGGCTGATCGTCGATCGCGAGCGCGAGATCGAAGCTTTCCGGGCTGATGAATATTGGTCCGTTCTGGCCCATCTGGAACATGACGGTACGGCATTCGACGCACGGCTGGTGCGCTTTAATGGCGAGAAGCTGGACAAGCTGACGTTGGGCAATGAAGGCAGCGCCATGGCCGCCAAGGCTGCGGTCGAGGCCGGGCGCTTCACGATCGAGGATATCGAGACCAAGCCGCTCAAGCGGAATCCGCCGCCGCCATTCACCACATCTACCTTGCAACAGGAAGCGGCGCGCAAGCTCGGCTTTTCGGCCAGCCACACTATGCGACTTGCCCAGTCGCTCTACGAAGCCGGCGCAATAACCTATATGCGTACCGATGGCGTGCAGATGGATCCGGGCGCGATTCATTCTCTGCGCGATGCGATCGGCGAGCGGTATGACGCTTCCTACCTGCCCGAAAAGCCGCGTTTCTATTCGACCAAGGCCAAGAATGCGCAGGAAGCGCATGAAGCAATCCGGCCCACCAATTTCACCCGTGATCATGCGGGTTCAGGCGACGAATCAAAGCTTTATGACCTGATCTTCAAGCGCGCTATGGCCAGCCAGATGGCCAGCGCACAGCTTGAACGCACCACGGTGACCCTGCGCGATGCGACCGGCCAGAACGAATTGCGCGCTACCGGCCAGGTGGTGAAGTTCCCCGGCTATTTCGCAATCTATCAGGAAGGCTTTGACGAGAAATCCGAAGAGGATGATGACGGTCTGCTCCCTGTCATGCACAAGGGTGACAGCCCGCTGAAGCGCGGGGTCGATGCCAACCAGCATTTCACCCAGCCGCCGCCGCGCTATTCGGAAGCCTCGCTGGTCAAGCGGCTGGAGGAACTGGGCATCGGGCGGCCCTCGACCTATGCCTCTACCATCCAGACCCTGCGCGATCGCGATTATGTGCGGATGGAAAAGAGCCGCTTCCATGCCGAGGAATCGGGCCGCCTGCTGACCGCTTTCCTCGAGCGATTCTTCCCAACCTATGTCGCTTATGACTTCACCGCCGGGATGGAGGACGAGCTTGATACCGTGTCCGACGGGCGCGAGCCGTGGAAGGAATTGCTCGCCAAGTTCTGGCGCGATTTCAAGCCCAAGGCTGACGAGGTGATGGAGAAGCTGCCTTCGGAAGTGACCGAAGCACTCGATAGCTATCTGTCCGACCACCTCTTTCCTCCCAGCGAGGACGGCGGCGATCCACGCGCCTGCCCGATGTGCCGCGACGAAGGGCGAGAGAATGGTCGCCTCAGCCTGCGCGGCGGAAAGTACGGCGCCTTTATCGCCTGCGCCAATTATCCGGAATGCAAATACACCCGCCGCTTCGCCCAGCCGGGCGGCGATGGCGGCGACAATGGCGATGATGGCGTGTTGGGGACCGATCCAGAGACCGGTGCAGAGGTGCATCGCAAGTCTGGCCGGTTCGGACCCTATGTCGAGATGGAGGTGGACGGCGAGAAGAAGCGCGCCTCGATCCCCAAGGATCTCGACGATTTCGATCTCGAATGGGCGATCAAGCTGCTTGGCCTGCCGCGCATCATTGGCGATCACCCCGAAACGGGCAAGCCGATCGAAGCGGGGCTGTGGCGCTATGGCCCCGCAGTGCGCCACGAAGGCACATATGGAAAGCTGCAAAACACGCGCGAGATATTCGACATCGGGATGAACCGCGCGGTCGATCTGTTGGCGCAATCAGCCAATCGCAAGGGTGGCGGGCGGACCAAGGCCGAACCGATCAAGACACTGGGCGCGCATCCCACCAGCGGCGGCGAGATCAAGGTGATGCCGGGCCGTTATGGCCCCTATGTCACCGATGGCACCACCAATGCGACAATTCCTAAAGATTTGAAGCCGGAAGATGTTACCGAAGCTCAGGCGATCGAGTTGATCGATGCCCGCGCGGCCAAGGGGCCGACCAAGAAGAAACCACGGAAAACAAAGAAGAAAGCCTGATCTGGAAGGCCGGAATTAACCTATCTCGCAGTGGCCCTGTTCACTCCGCAATGTTGGTAAATCATCAAGACTTGTTTGCTAGGACTCTGGCATGAGTTGGGGACAAGTCGCGTGATTGAGATCGAAGTCCAGAACGAAACGCACCAGTCGCAGGACCGGCTGCGCTTTGCCGCCGTGCCGCGCATCGGAGAGGGTTTGCGCCTGCGTGAACCCGATGGGATGTGGGCCAGTTATGACGTGCTCGACGTGTGGTACCAGAAGGCCGAATATGGCGATGTCTGGGTCCCGTTTCTCCACGTCCGCATGACGCCGGGAGAGAGCGCCGCACAGCCGGCCGCAAATGGCTTCGACGTACATCAGGAGTTAGAGCCATTCAGAATCTGATCAAACGGACCACCGGCCCTCAGGCCAACGCCAATGAGAACGGTCAGCCCAATCTCGAAGGCTTGACGCTGGCTGAGAAGCTGGCGGCAACACGGCCTGCTCCTGACGTGCAAGAGGACTTGCCGGTTGAAGAGCCGGTAGCGGATGATGGCGAAGAGATGGAAGCGGTGATTCGCGCGGCAAAGGCCATGCGCGATATTGACGAGACCTTTCAGGCGCGGGGCAAGACCTGCCTGATCGTCGATGACAGCCGGGTGATCCGCAAGGTTTCCAGCAAGATCGTCGCCAGCCTGGGCTATACCGTGATCGAGGCCGAGAATGGCGAAGAGGCATTGGCTCGCTGCAAGCAGCACATGCCGAACCTGATCCTGACCGATTGGCAGATGCCGGTGATGAGTGGACCCGAATTTGTCGAGGCCTTGCGCGCAATCCCCACGCCGCATGCACCCACTGTGGTGTTCTGCACGTCGAAAGGCACGGCCAAGGATGTCCATCAGGGCATCCGCGCCGGTGCTGACGATTATATCGTCAAGCCGTTCGAGGAAGCGACGCTGAAGGCCAAGCTGGAGAAACTTGGGGTGAGGTGAGGGGGCGGCCTAGCGCACCCAGTCGAGGCCCATTTCCTCGAACATTTCCTTATCCTCGGCCCAGTTTTCGCTGACCTTGACGTGCAGGAAGAGGTGGACCTCCACCCCCAAAATCTCGCTCAATTCCTTGCGCGCGGCCTCGCCAATCGCCTTGATCCGCTGACCGCCCTTGCCAAGCACGATCGGCTTCTGGCTGTCGCGGCCGATCACGATCTGCTGATGGATCTCCAGGCTGCCATCGGGGCGGTGCTTGTAGAGTTCGGGCCGTACGGCTGAATCGTATGGCAATTCATCATGCAGCTGCTGATAGAGCTGTTCACGAGTGATCTCGGTAGCAAGCAGGCGTTCGCTGGCATCCGAAACCTGGTCTTCGGGATACATCCACACGCCTTCGGGCATTTGAGTAGCAAGCGCGGCTTTCATCTCCGGCACGCCATCTCCGGTCAGTGCGGAGATGAAATAGACCTCGGCAAAGTCCGCGCGCTCGCTCAATTCCTGCGCCAACTGCAACAGCTTGTCCTTCTTTGCGCGATCGACCTTGTTGAGCACCAATATCTTGCGTTCGGGCCGGTTCGCCAACGCTTCCAGCAACGGCTCCAGCTCGTGCCGACGCTGCTTGATCGGATCGACGATCAGCAACACAGCATCGGCGCTCTCTGCGCCTTCCCATGCCGCACTCACCATCGCCCGGTCGAGCCGCCTCTTGGGAGCAAAGATGCCGGGCGTGTCGACCAGGATCATCTGCACATTATCATGCAGCGCGATACCCAGCATGCGGGCGCGGGTGGTCTGCGCCTTGGCGCTGGTGATCGCGACCTTTTGGCCAACAAGCTGGTTCACCAGCGTCGATTTGCCAGCATTGGGCGCGCCGATCACGGCTATGACACCACACTTTGTGGTGGTTGGGCTGCTCATCCGAATTGCTCCATAAATGCCTTGGCTGCGAGCGTTTCCGCTTCTTGCTTGCTGGTTGCGGTGGCCTGCGCTTCGCCCACTTTATAGACGTGCACGCGCACCGTGAACTTCAGCGCATGATCCGGTCCGCTGCGTTCGATCAGTTCGTACTGGGGCGGCTTGCGCTGGTTGCCAGCAGCCCATTCCTGCAGTGCGCTCTTGGGATGTTTGGCCTGGCCGGTATCGCCCTTGACTTCGCTCGCCCAGATATTGCGGATCAGGTCGCGAGTGGGCTCGAATCCGCGTTCCCGGAAGCTCGCGCCCAGCAATGATTCCATCACATCGCCCAGGATATTGGTGCTGTCCGCCCCGCCATCATCGCGCGCCTGCTTTCCCAAGCGGATATGATCGGCCAGGCCAATACGGCGCGCGAGTTGCGCGCAGGTGCCACGGCTCACCAACGCATTGAGCCGCTGCGAAAGCTTTCCTTCGGCTGCATAGGTGATTTCATAGAGCCATTCGGCAATTGCCAGGCCCAGCACACGGTCCCCCAGGAATTCCAGCCGTTGGTAATCCATCTCGTCGCCGTGGCTGCCATGGGTCAGCGCCTCCAGCCACAGGTTGTGGTCCTGCGGCTCTATCCCAAGGTTGGCGAGCCACTCGACGGTTTCCGGGCTAAGCCCGCTCACAGCCCGTCTCCGATGCGGCCCCAACGTGCAGCGGTAAACCAGGTCCAGGGCTTCACCCATTCCACCCCGCCATCGGTTGACCACATCATCACGGTGGCACGGCCAACCAGATTATCTTGCGGGACAAGGCCAACCCCGCCTTGCGGCGCAGCTGGAAAGCGGCTGTCCTGCGAATTGTCGCGATTGTCGCCCATCACGAACATGCGTCCTTCGGGAACGATGATCGGGCCATAATTATCGGCACTCGTGACCCCGAAATCGAGCACATTGTAGGTTTTCCCAGAAGGAAGCGTCTCGCGAAACTGAGCATAGCGACACTGGATACCGCCAGCCCCATTATCTTCGCGCACAGCACCCCATGCACAATCGGTATTGGGGGAGGCCGGGATGATGAAATCTTCGATCCGCTCTTTCGGGACGAGCGTATTGTTGAGGATTAGCTGCCCGTCACGCATTTCTATCGTGTCGCCCGGCAGGCCGATCACGCGCTTTATGTAGTCGGTTCCGTCAACCGGATGCTTGAAGATTACAATATCGCCGCGATCAGGTTGACCGGCCATAACGCGTCCGGGGATCAGCGGCAGGCTGAAGGGCAGTGAATTCCGGGTAAAGCCATAGGGCCATTTGGCAGCGAGCAAATAATCGCCGTTCCACAGGCGCGGCAACATGCTCTCACTGGGAATAGAAAATGGTGAAAAGATGAAGCTGCGAAAAATCAGCACTATGATCGCCAGCTTGACGATAAAGGCGATGAAGCTGCCCCAGGATTCTTCTTGCTTCTCCACCTTTTGGGCGGGTGCATTCGTATCTTCGCTCTTTAATTCCATGGCTTGTGTCCCTAGTCGCGAGTTGATCACCAAGGAAGGGTTTTCACGATGTCCGAGACAATCCGCGCAGCCTGGGACCGCCTGAAGGCGGTGCCGCAACAATCGCTGGCACAGCTGTTCGGGGATGAAGGGCGGGTCGCTGCACTATCGGGCCGAATCGAATGGCCGACAGCGGAAGGTGCCGGCGGCATCCTGTTCGACTGGTCCAAGACGCATCTTTCCGGCGACCTGCTTGACGGCTTCGAGGCACTGACTGATGCTTGCGATTTTGCAGGTAAGCGCGCCGCGTTGCTTTCCGGTGCGCGGATCAACGTTACAGAAGATCGCGCGGTGACGCATACGGCAGAACGCGGGGTTGGTGCCGATAGCAATGTGGAAGAGGCTGCTGCGCTGCATGCCCGGATGCGCATGCTGGTGGAGGCGATCCACCAGGGTGCGCTGGGCGAGGTGAATCACCTGATCCATATCGGCATTGGTGGATCGGCACTGGGCCCGGCGCTGGCCGTCAACGCTCTGGCGCGCGATCTCGAACTGGTGGATGTGCATGTCGTCTCGAACATCGACGGCTGCGCGCTTGAAGCGGCCTTTGCCGCCTGCGATCCGGCGACGACGCTTGTGGCGGTGGCGAGCAAGACCTTCACCACGATCGAAACCATGACCAATGCCGAAAGCGCGCTCAAATGGCTTGCCGATAACGGAGTTTCCGATCCTTCGGGCCGGGTCGTGGCGCTGACGGCTAGCCCGGAAAAGGCGGTGGAATGGGGCGTGGACGAGACCCGTATCCTGCCTTTCGCCGAAAGTGTGGGCGGGCGTTATTCGATCTGGTCGTCAATCGGCTTTCCGGTTGCGCTGGCGGTGGGCTGGGATGAATTCTCGGCCATGCTCGCCGGCGCGCGCGCGGTGGACGAGCATTTCCGCGACACTGACGGGCGCGCAAATTTGTGCCTGCGGGCCGCTTTTGCCGATCAATATTACAGCCGCTTGCGCGGCTGCCAGACGCGCGCCGTCTTCGCCTATGACGAGCGGCTGTCGCTGTTCCCCGATTACCTCCAGCAGCTGGAGATGGAGAGCAATGGCAAGCGTGTCACCTCAGGCGGCGATCCGGTTGATGGACCCACTGCCCCAATCACCTGGGGCGGGGTGGGGACCGATGCCCAGCACGCCGTGTTCCAATTGCTGCACCAGGGTACGCATCTGATCCCAGTCGATTTCATCGCCAGCATTGCGCCGGGCGACACGCTTGACCCTGCGCACCACCGCATCCTGCTCGCCAATTGCTTTGCGCAAGGCGCGGCGCTGATGGCGGGCGGAAACATGGCGGCAGACGGGAAAGACCCGGCGCGGGCGTTTCCGGGTGATCGGCCCAGCGCGACCATGCTGTGCGATGATCTCGATGCGGCAACTCTGGGCGCTCTGATCGCCTTCCACGAACACCGCGTGTTCGCCAATGCCGTGCTGATGGGGATCAATCCCTTCGATCAGTTCGGGGTGGAGCTGGGCAAGAAGATGGCGAAGGATGTGGACGCCGGTGGCGGCAAGTTCGATGCCAGCACGCGGGTGCTGCTGGAGCTGGCGGGGCTGAATTAAGGCCGCGTTCGGGGATTGGGCAGTGCCTGTTCCTCTGCGCTCATCCTGCCGCGCGGGACAATAAATTCCAGCCGCAGGCCGGACGGATCGCGGATCATCATATGCGTGGTAGGGCCATTGCCGAGGAATTCGGGCGCGAATTCGATTGTGACGCGCGGATGTTCGGCAAAGCGGCGGTGCAGCTCGTGCAGCGTGGTGAGATCGCGCACGGTAATCGCCATGTGGTGCAGGCCGACATTGTTCTTGCGGTCAAATTGCACCGCGGTTTCCGGGTCGGTCACCCGCCACAGGGTGACGAACATCTCGCCATTGGTGACAAAGATCGCCGGATATTCGGGATCGCCGCCCGCGCGTTTCCATCCGAGCGTGTCGATGAAGAAGTTGGCGCTCGCATCAAGATCGCTCACCGCCAACCCGATATGGTTGAGGCCCAGCGTCTCGGCTTCCGGCTTGGGCGCTTCCTCTTGCGCAGAGAGCGGGGCGGCTAGAGCAAGCGCAAGCCCGGCAAGAGCGAGCGGAACTGAGCGAAATATCATGCGTGAAATCTCCCGGAGTGGACAGGCAAGCAGGCTAGGGAAGGGCCCCGTAAGGGCAAATGCATTTCGACCGACTGCTTGCAGCGCCGGATGGATGTAATGGCTTCACGCAAGGTCTGGCGAAATAGGAACGGGATTCCAAGACTCTGTTGCAACTGCGAAATAAATTGACTTTTCGCACATTTGTCCCCACATGCCCTCCATCGAAGCGCATCGCAGCGTGAACAGGCGGACAAAGACAATACTGCCCCGGCCGCGTTTCGGTTGATTTTCCAAGGACTTCCCTTTTCACGCGGGTCGTTTGAGACACCCGCGCCGCGCCCGGACTCCGCAAGGATTCCGTCCGCGCGCCGCATATATTGCGAGTTTACATGACTATTACATTCAACGATCTCGGGCTGTCACAGCCCGTGCTGCAGGCCCTGGACATGAAGGGCTATAATGATCCCACACCGATCCAGGCGCAGGCAATTCCGCCCGTGCTGTCGGGGCGTGACCTGCTGGGCATCGCCCAGACCGGCACCGGCAAGACCGCTGCCTTCATGCTGCCCAGCATTGATCGACTGCGCGAATCCGAGAAACAAATCCCGTTCAAGAGCTGCCGCATGCTTGTTCTCGCCCCGACGCGCGAACTGGCCGGGCAGATCGCCCAGAGCGCCAAGGATTACGGCGCGCTTGCCGGCCTTAAGGTACAGAGCATTGTCGGCGGCACCTCGGTCAACAAGGACCGCAACAAGCTGCATCGCGGCACGGACATCCTTGTTGCGACGCCGGGCCGGCTGCTCGACCTGATCGACCAGAAAGCCTTCAATCTGACTGGCCTCGAAGTGCTGGTGCTGGACGAGGCAGACCAGATGCTTGATCTCGGCTTCATCCATGCGCTGCGCCGGATCCACCAGCTGGCCCCGGCAGAGCGCCAGACGCTGTTTTTCAGCGCCACCATGCCCAAGGCGATCAAGGAACTGGTCAGCCAATATTGCAACAACCCGGTCCAGGTTTCGGTCACCCCCGCTGCCACTACGGCAGAGCGGATCGACCAGTATCTGTTCATGGTCCAGCAGGATGAAAAGCAGGCCTTGCTCGAAATGATCCTGCAGGAACGCCATCAGGTGCCCGGCAAGTTTGAGCGCGTGCTGATCTTCACCCGCACCAAGCATGGCGCAGACCGTGTGGTGAAAAAGCTGTCACAGGTCGGGATTCCTGCCAATGCTATTCACGGCAACAAGAGCCAGCCGCAGCGTGAGCGGGCCTTGGCCGAATTCAAGAGCGCCCGCACTCCCGTGCTGGTCGCAACCGACGTTGCCGCGCGCGGGATCGACATTCCGGGCGTCAGCCACGTGATCAATTACGAACTGCCCAATGTGCCGGAACAATATGTTCACCGCATCGGGCGTACTGCCCGAGCCGGCAAGGATGGCATCGCGATTGCTTTCTGCGCCGAGGACGAACGCGCCTATCTCAAGGATATCCAGCGCAATACCGATGCGACCTTCGATCGTCTGCCGCTGCCCGACAATTTCCGGGCCGTGGTGGAAGGCGTTGGCCCGACCAAGCGTGTGCAGGGTCAGCCGATGAAACGGGTCCAGCCGCGCCCGGTGGGCGGCGAAGGGGCACAGCGCAAGCCCAAGCAAAAGCATCCAGCCCGGGCTGGAAAACCTCGGCGGGAAGGCGAGCAGGGCGGCAATCGGCATCCTGGTGGAAATCAGCGTCGGCGTAACCAAAAGCGCTTTGCGCGCTAATTAAGGCTCCATCGCCCCAAGTGGGCCTTGTGCAATGCGAAATGGCGGGTTGTGGCAAGCAGCCACACTCGCCATATCGCGCTTGCGAAGCAGGAGTTGAGCCGCATGGCCGAGTACGATTACGACCTCTTCACCATTGGCGCGGGCTCGGGCGGTGTGCGCGCAAGCCGGATTGCTGCCTCGCATGGCGCAAGGGTGGCAGTGGCCGAAGAATACAGGTTTGGCGGCACCTGCGTGATCCGTGGCTGCGTGCCCAAGAAGATGCTGGTTTATGCATCCATGTTTGCTGAGCAGTTGAGCCATGCAAAGAGCAAGGGCTGGACGATTGGCGAGGCGCAGTTCGATTGGGCGACTCTGCGCGACTTCGTGAACAACGATGTCGACCGACTTGAAGGCCTCTACGGCGAAACGCTGGGCAATGCTGGCGTTGAGCAGTTCCAAGAGCGCGCGGTCATCACTGGCCCCAATAGCGTGCGGCTTGCCTCGGGGCGCGAAGTGAGAGCGCGCTATATCCTCGTTGCTACCGGCAGTTGGCCTGTCATGCCCGAGTTTCCTGGCAATGATCTTTGCATCACTTCTAACGAAATCTTCCACCTGCCTGAGCAACCCAAGCGACTGGTGGTGATGGGTGGCGGTTACATTGCAGTCGAGTTCGCCGGAATCTTCAATGCCCTGGGCAGTAAGGTGACCTTGGTCAATCGCAGCGAGACAATCCTGCGCAGCTATGAGCAGGGCGTGGTCGAACGGCTGCCTCCGATCATGCAGGCGCGCGGAATGGACCTGCAGATGAATGCGCGGATCATCGGCGTTGAGAAGGCGGCCGATGCCTCACTGCACGTTTCGCTGAGCAATGGTGAAGTGATTGAGGCGGACCAGGTTCTGATCGCCACAGGGCGTGCAGCCAATACCACAGGACTGGGCCTCGAAAATGCCGGGATCGAGCTGGGACACAATGGCGCAATTCCGGTCGATGCCTACAGCAAGACCACTTGCGACAGCATCTATGCCGTTGGTGACGTGACCGACCGCGTGCAGCTCACCCCGGTCGCGATCCGTGAAGGCCATGCGGTGGCCGATACTCTGTTCGGAAACAATCCGCGCCATGTCGATCACTCGATGATCGCCTCCGCCGTATTCTCGCAACCATCGATTGCGGCAGTCGGCCTGACAGAGGAGCAGGCCCGGCGCGAGTTCGACAACGTGAAAATCTACACCTCTGACTTCCGCCCGATGGGCAATATCTTCTCGCCCAGGATGGAGCGTGGATTTTACAAGATGGTGATCGAAGGCGAGAGCGACCGGGTGCTGGGCATCCATATGATCGGCCCGGATTCAGCCGAGATTATCCAGGGTGCTGCAGTGGCGGTAAAGGCTGGCCTCACCAAGGCAGATTTCGACGCGACCACGGCGATCCATCCGACCATGGCCGAAGAATTGGTGCTGCTGAAATAGGCGCGTTGCCGTTCGCAACCTTTTGTCCTAGCCTCGCGCCGGGACAGGAGGATCGACATGGCGGGCACAGTATTGGTAACCGGCGGCACCGGCTACATTGGTGGTGAGATCATCGACCAATTGCTGGCCAAAGGCTATTCGGTCCACACCACGGTAAGGAACAGGGAAAAGAGCGAATCCCGCCTGCGCGAACGCTGGAGCGATGCGGGCGAGCGGCTGAAGGTGTTCCAGGCCGATTTGATGAACGACGATGGCTGGGCCGATGCCAATGCCGGATGCGATGCGGTGGCGCATGTCGCCTCGCCATTCCCGCTGGCGCGCCCAAAGGACAAGGATGAGCTTGTCATCCCTGCAACCGAAGGCACTTTGCGCGCATTGCGCTTTGCCCATGCGGCCGGGATCACGCGTTTCGTCCAGACAAGTTCGGCTGCCGCGATTGCCTATGGTCATCCGGGTCAGGACCGCTTTGACTATACCGATTGGACCAATCTCGATGCCAACGTCCCGCCCTACATTGAAAGCAAGACCGTGGCCGAGCGTGCTGCGCGTGATTGGGTTGCGGTAAACGCGCCCGAAATGGTGTTCTGCTCGGTCAATCCTGTGGCGGTTTTCGGGCCGGTCTATAATGACGATCTCTCAACCAGCATCGAGATGGTCAAGCGGATCATCAATGGCTCGATCCCGCTGATCCCCAACATGGGCATTTGCGTCAC
>JBNLDR010000068.1:0-249 GCA_050304495.1 Altererythrobacter sp. | reverse complement strand
ATGTGGCAAAGGCGCATATTCTGGCGATAGAGGCCCCCGCCGATCGCATTCGCGGCGGGCGTTTCCCAACTTCAGTCAAATTCATGTGGATCGCAGAAATGGCGGAGAGCATCCGTCAGCGTGCGCCCGAACTTTCGGGCAAGGTCCCCAGGCGCCGCATGCCCGATGGGTTGGCACATACGCTGGCCCTGTTCATGCCGGAGATGAAGCAGATCACCGGTGAACTGGGCAACGTGCGCGACGTATCCG
>JBNLDR010000067.1:0-13758 GCA_050304495.1 Altererythrobacter sp. | reverse complement strand
CCAGCACCTGCGAGGCGGCCACCAATCCCACGTTGCTTTTGTCGAAAACATAATACTGCCGGTCTTGCACGGTCTTGAGGCCGTCCTGGAGCATGGTGGCGATGCGGTCGATGCGGGTCAGCGCGATGGTGAGGATTTCCGTCCCGGCGGGCTCGATGTGCTGGCGCAGCATGTCATGGCCTGCGCCTGTGCCGGGCCATTCCATGAGGATGAGCTGCTGGCCGAAGTGCGTTCGACGCTGGCCTATAGCTGGGTCACGCCGGAGGACTGGCGCCGCGTGCTCGGCTTTGTCGAGAACGGCGGATATGCGCTCAGGGCCTATGACAAGTTCAAGCGGATCATTCGTGACAAGGCGGGCGTGTGGCGGCTGACCCACCCCGAACACGCTCAGCGCCACCGGATGAATGCGGGTATCATTATCGACAGCGAGATGCTGACTGTGCGTTTCCGCAACGGGCGCAACCTTGGGCGAGTGGAGGAACGTTTCGCGGCCACGCTTTCACCCGGCGACACCTTCTTCTTCGCCGGGCTCAGCCTGGAGGTCGAACAGCTCAAGGATATGGACGTGGTGGTTCGCGCGGCGAAAAAGAGCGCCACCATCCCCAGCTATGGCGGTGCGCGCATGCCATTGACCACGCATCTGTCGGCGCGGGTGCGCGAAATGCTGGTCGATCGCGCGGGCTGGGCGCGCTTTCCTGACGATGTGCGCGAATGGCTGGAAGTGCAGGACTGGCGCAGCGAGATGCCCGGGCCGGGCATGTTGCTGGTCGAAAGCTTCCCGCATGAGCGCAAGCATTACAGCGTCTATTATACCTTCGAAGGGTGGAATGCGAACCAGAGCCTGGGCATGCTGATCACGCGGCGGATGGAGGATCGCGGGCTGCAGCCGGGCGGTTTCGTGGCCAATGATTATTCGCTGGCGGTGTGGGGGCTCAAGCCGGTGCGCGATCCGGCGCCGCTGCTTTCACCCGATATTCTGGAGCATGAATTCATCGACTGGGTGCAGGAATCGCATCTGTTGCGGCGCGCTTTTCGTGAAGTGGCGGTGATCAGCGGGCTGGTCGAACGCCAGCATCCGGGGAAGCGCAAGAGCGGCAAGCAGGTCACTTTCTCGACCGATCTGATCTATGACGTGCTGCGCAAATATGAGCCTGATCATGTGCTGCTTGAAGCGGCATGGGCCGATGCCAAGGCGCGGATGACCGATGTCGGGCGGCTGGGCGATTTACTCGAACGTTCGGCGCGCGAATTGCGCCATGTCGAGCTTGACCGGGTCAGCCCGCTGGCGGTGCCGGTGATGACGATGATCGGGCGTGAGGCCGTGCCGCAAGGCGCGGTGGATGAAGAGCTGCTGCTGGAGGCGGAGACGCTGGCGAGCGAAGCCATGCGGATCGATGAGGTGGAGGAGGAATGAGAGGGCGGAGTGTCGGCAAACGACCCGATTGCGGACATCAGCTCTCGTTAGATGAAGCATACGTTGCTCGTTCGCTCGCCCAGCTTTCGTCAGCAAGATTCGCGAGCATATGGACGTCAAATGCAGCGAGAGATACCGCACTCGAAAGAACGATTTTCTTTCCCTTCGCTAGGTTTGTTTTAGCAACGTCAGTTAGAGCTTGATGAAAGGCCCAAGCGGCCAACTCCAGCCACTCGTCATTTTCGATTTCCTCATCAATCGCCTCGTACGTATGCACGACGCTACGACGCTCCAAAGCGGTGTGTCGCTGCCGTCGCCATTTTGGCCGTTTAATACGATCGCGTCAGGCCAAAGCGATCTAACACGGCTAAACAGAACATTTGCTTTCATTGTGCCTGATTACCGCGGCAAGCAGTCCATGAAAATGCTGCAGCCATAACTTCCACTCCCCACCCCACAAACGGACATACTCATCGCCTGAAATCCTTGTGCAGGTGGTTGCCGGAAAAGGCGAAATTCTTGATCCCGGCATCCTTGATCAGCGCCAGTGTCTTGGCTGAGGTATCATAGCTTGCCAGCGCATCGGGTTCGAACCGCAGCACCGGTTCGCGCGGGTCCTTCGCAGCACTGGCAAGCTGGTTGAGCAATTCCTGCCGGCCCAGCACCTCGCCATTCCAATAGAGGTGATCCTGCGCGTCAATCACCACGCTGTTTGTTTCGAGGATCGGTTTTTCACCGGGCCCTGTGGGCAGGGGAAAGACCAGCGAGTGGGTGGCCAGTGGAACCGCCAGTATCAGCATGATCAGGAGTACCAGCAGCACGTCGATAAACGGGGTGACGTTCATGTTCGACATGGGCTGGCTAAAGTGCTGACGGCGATAATGCATTCCCTTGCTGTGCATGACTGCTCTCCTGCAACTCAACGTGATAATATACCATAACATCCAGAGAGGCAAGTGAGGAGACATTCATTCGTTCAAGGTTGGGCTTTGGGCGGGTCGAGAGGCGGTGGAAGCGGCGGTGTGCCTGAAGGCCCGGATTTGACCTGGGGCGGATCGCAGGATGGAATGGGCCTGCAGATTGCGGACAAAAAAAGGGACGGATCGCTCCGCCCCTCTCTTTAATGTTCCGAAGGCAGGCTGGCGTTTACTGCGCAGCGCCTACCTTGCCGAAAGTCCGGTATTTCTCGTTTCCGACAAAACCGAACTTGGTCACGCCCGATGCCTTGATGATGTTCAGCACACGGGCTGAAAGATCATAGCTGGCGAGTGCTTCCGGTTCGAACTGCAGTTCGGGCTCCGGATTCATGGTGAGAGTTTGCGCCAACAGTGTGCGCAGCTGCCCTCCATCGATCGGGTCCGCATTCCACAAAATCTGGTTATCAGCCGTCAGCACCAGCTTGTTCTTGATCGGATCAATCGTCACTGGCGGCGGATTGGGATCGGGTTGCGGAAGGTCGATATCGACCGAGTGAGTTGCGACCGGGATGGTGATAATAAACATGATGAGGAGAACGAGCAGGACGTCGATCAACGGCGTCATGTTCATTTCCATCATCGGCGCGCCATCGTCCTTGCCGCCTGACATTGCCATGGTGTGTTACTCCTGTATCTCTTGCTTCCGGTCAAACGCCAGGTTCGACCGGGTTGGAGAGGAAACCGACCGTGGGATAGCCAGCGGCCTGGACGTTGTAGATCGCACCTGCAACGCAGCGCCACGGGGCATTCACGTCGCCGCGAATATGCACCTGCGGAATCTTCTCGGGATCTTCCATGATCGCCTCGGGACCACCAGCGGCGGTGACGATGGCGTCTAGCCGTTCGAAGGCCTGGTCATAGAGTTCTTCCGAAGTGACCGGTGTGGTGTTGTTAAAGTAGACGCGGCACTCGCCGCCTCGCGTCGCACCTTCAAAGCCCGGTTCGCCAGCACTGCGGCCAGACGCATCGGTGGTGCTCACGGTCAACAGCAGGTTTTCGACCTTGTCTTTCGATTCCACAGAAACCAGCACAGGTATCTGAAGCTTCTCGATCGTCTGGATCGCCACCGGAACCGCGATCAGGAAGATGATCAGAAGCACCAACATCACGTCCACTAGTGGCGTGGTGTTGATGTCTGACATCGGGGTGTCGCTCCCCCCTCCCGTCTGAATCGCCATTGCTAAATCCTATCCGTAAAACTTCGTCATGTGTTGCCGGTCCGGGGGAGGCAATTGCCACCCCCGGACAGCTTCACTCGATCAGGCCTTGGCAGCCGGGGCAGCGGCAGCCGGCTTGCCAGCCGGAGCCGGGCCAACCGGAGGCTTCACTGCGCCCTTGGAGCTCAGATAGGCGAGAATGTCGGTCGAGAATGCGCCGAGCAGCTCTGCAATCCGCTTGTTGCGGTTCTGAAGCCAGTTGTAGGCAAACACGGCAGGCACGGCGACGAGCAGACCGATGGCGGTCATGATCAGCGCTTCACCAACCGGACCGGCAACCTTGTCGATCGAGGCCGAACCGGCCAGGCCGATGTTGATCAGGGCGCGGTAGATACCGATAACCGTACCGAGCAGACCGACGAACGGTGCGGTTGCACCCACGGTTGCGAGGAAGGGCAGGCCGCCAGCGAGGACCGAATTGACCGCATCCTGAGAACGCTGAAGCGAACCGTGCATCCAGTCATGCGCTTCGGTGGCGTCCGCCATCTTGGCATGTTCTTCATCGGCCTTGATCGCATCGTCGACGATCTGGCGCCATGCGCTGTTCTTTTCGAGCTTGGCGGCGCCTTCCTTGAGCGAATTGGCGCGCCAGAAATTGCTCTTCACGCCCTTGAGCTGGCGCAGGATCTTGTTCTGGGCAAGCAGTTTGGTGATCAGAATGTAGAACGAGCCGACCGACATGATGACCAGCACGGTCAGGATCGACCATGCGATCATGCCGCCCTGCTCCATGGCTTCCAAGAAGCCGAACTGGGTCTTCGGGGCCGCATCGGCCGCTGCTGTTAGAATTTCGATAATCATTGCGAATAATCCTCTTAAATTTCTTTCGGAACCTGTTCCGTCCTTGCGGTCAGCGGTGCCTAGTCGAGCCGGTAAACAATTGCTGTGGAATAGCTGCCCGTGGTGGGGTTGCCTGCAGCGTCGAGCGCCGGATTGAACCGGGCATAACGCTCCATCCCCTTGCACGCAGCGTCATCGAGAATGCTCGATCCGCTGGACCGCGTAACACGGCAGCCGGAAACACGACCACTTCCGTCGACCGTAACCGTAACACCAACCGTGCCCTGCGTTTCTTCACGCAAGGCGCGGGCCGGGTAGTTCTCCTGGATCCGGCGCGCCCAACGGTTCTGGCCATCGGGTGTTGCACCACGCGCCTGCGAAGGCGGAGGAGGCGGAGCCGGTGGCGGCACAACCAGCGCGGGGGGCGCAGGCGGCGGAATCGTAGGCTGCGTACGAATAGGCGGCGGAGCCGGCGCGATATTGATCGGCGGCGGCGGGGCCACTGGCGGCGGCGGTGCGTTCTCAGGCTCCGGCGGCGGCGGCTCATTCTCTGGTTCGGGGGGAGGCGGTTCTTCGATGTCAACAGTAGTCACGCGCTCAACCAGCTTCTTGGTCGCCTCATAAGCGAGTCCGCTGATCAGCACGTAGCCGATCGCCACATGAATCAACGCCACGATGATCAGAGCAATAACACGGTTACCGCTCATTTGTTGGTCAGCGTAGGCCATCCAGTCGATTACTCTCCATATTCTTTGCCGGGATTTCCCGACAACTCACCCGACGCGAACAGTGAATCCGCGTAGGCAAATCCTCCAATTCAATCCAGACCGGAAGGCCAAATTCCCTCCCGGGCTTCATGCGATCCGGCTCAGGCCAAATCGCAACCCAGATGGTGACTTGCTTTGTCCCCAACGTCACGCAATCCGGGGCCAGCTTTAACGGCCAAGCTCTGCCCAAGCAATCGCTTTATCAGTTCAGTGATAATTCACAGGCGCTTGTGTCAAACGCCAAATGCAACCAGAACCAGCTGGTTAGTGCGATAAGCTGTTCTAGAGCGGACGAGGCCAGACCCATGATTTACCGAAGTTTAACGTTTCGATTCAGCTGCTTGATCGGGATGATCGGTGCTCTTTCCATGGTCAGCGTCGCCCACGCCCAGCCCGCGTCGCAGCAAACGGCCCCGGCTGCCGAAACTGGCCTGACCTATGCCGATATGGCTGATCTTTCGGATGCGGCACAGCTGGTCATCAGGGCAAAGATTCGCAAGCAGGTTACGCTCGATCCCGTCAGAGCGGCGGGAATCGCGCCCGGATTCGTGCGAATCTTTGTCGAGGCGCAGACGCTCTCTTTGCTTGCCGGTCGGGCGGCAGTTGGCGAATCGCTCAACTATTTGGTTGATGTTCCGCTGGATTCCCGCGGCAAGGCACCCAAGCTCAAGAAGCAGGAAGTCCTGCTATTCGCTCGCCCGGTTGCGGGGCGGCCGGGCGAGATCCAGCTGGTTGGCCCACATGCACAACAGCTCTATTCCGTCGATCTCGATTCGCGGCTCCGGCCGATTTTGGCGGCCATGGCCGCGCCGGATGCCCCACCTACGGTCACCGGCGTGCGCGATGCCCTGTCGGTGGCGGGCAATCTGGCCGGCGAATCGGAAACGCAGGTGTTCCTCGATACGCGCGGCGGTGCGCCGGTCTCGCTTACCATATTGCGCCGGCCGGGACGCCAGCCGGTGTGGGGCGTATCCTGGGGCGAGATCATCGACCAGGCCGCCCTGCCACCCGAACCCAACACGCTGGCATGGTATCGTCTTGCCTGCGCCCTGCCGCAGCGCCTACCGTCGAACGCCAATCTTTCGCGCGTGCCCGAAGAGCGCAGCCGGGCCGAGCGAGACTATGCATTTGTGCTGGCATCGCTGGGGCCTTGCGTGCGCAGCGCGCGCTGATTGCAGCCGGTCGCTGAAGCGTATCTAGCGCCGGCTCAAGACAAATTGGTTCCCTGATACCCCTGCCACGCGCTAGGGAGCCTGCATATGAGCCAGGCTTTCACCCATACCTTCCGCGTGCGCTATGCCGAAGTCGATCCGCAGGCGGTCGTCTTCAATTCGCGCTATCTCGAATATGCCGACCTGTTGGTGACCGAATATTTCCGCGATTGCCGCCAGCGCGGCATGCCCGATGGGCTGGAATTCCATGTCCGGCGGGCAGAGGTCGATTACCTCGCCCCGATTCGGGTCGATGAATTGATCGAAGGACAGATCACCGTGCCCATGATCGGCAATTCGAGCATGGAGCAGATCATCACCCTGCGCGGTGCCGAGGATGGGTCGCTGCGGGCGACGATTCGCCTGGTCGCAGTGCTGGTCGACCTGCCGAGCGGAAAGCCGGAACGGATTCCTGATGCGGCCCGCATTGCCTTTGGCCATGTCCAGCAGGAGACGGCGAATGGCTGAACCGCTCAGGATCGGGCTCGCAGGGCTGGGCACGGTGGGTGCGGGAGTCGTTCGCCTGCTCGCAACCAATCACGATTTGATTGCCGCACGGGCAGGACGCGAACTGCAGATCGTTGCCGTCAGCGCGCGGGATCGCAGCAAGGATCGCGGCGTGGATCTGAACGCGTTCGCATGGGAAGACGATATGGCTTCCCTCGCCGCGCGTGACGATGTCGACGTGGTGGTCGAACTGGTCGGCGGATCGGATGGCCCGGCGCTGGAACTGGCACGCAACACGCTGTCCGGCGGCAAGGCGCTGGTCACCGCGAACAAGGCGATGATTGCGCATCACGGGCTGGAGCTGGCGCAGATTGCCGAAGCCAAGGACGTTGCGTTGAAGTTCGAGGCAGCGGTGGCGGGCGGCATTCCAGTGGTGAAGGGCCTGCGCGAAGGCACATCGGCCAATGCGTTGGAGAGGATCTATGGCATCCTCAACGGCACCTGCAATTATATCCTCTCAACCATGGAAGACACGGGCGCGGACTTTGCCGAAGTGCTCGCCGATGCCCAGCGGCTTGGCTATGCCGAAGCCGATCCGACCTTTGATATCGAGGGCGTGGATGCGGCGCACAAGCTGGCGATCCTGGCCGCGATCGGCTTTGGCGCGCGGCTTGATTTCGAATCCGTGCGGGCGACCGGGATCACGCGCGTGGGGGCGGCGGACATCGCCCAGGCCGATACGCTGGGCTATGTCATTCGCCTGATCGCCATGGCCGATGTCGAACCTGGAGAAGATGGCACGCCCACGCTGCTGCAGCGGGTCAGGCCATGCCTGGTATCGAAAGAGCATCCGCTTAGCGGCGTCGATGGGCCGACCAATGCCGTGGTGGCAGAGGGCAATTTTTCCGGTCGATTGCTATTCCAGGGCGCGGGCGCAGGTGATGGCCCCACGGCCAGCGCCGTCGTTGCGGACCTGATCGATATTGCGCGCGACGAAGTGGGCGCGCCTTTCTCGATTCCCGTGGCCCAGCTCCATCCCATGCCGCCGACCGAATCCGGACACCGGATCGAAAGCACCTATATCCGTTTTACAGTGGCTGACCGGCCTGGTGTGCTGGCCGAGATTACCGCCGCCATGCGCGATGCCGGGGTTTCGATCGAAAGCCTGATCCAGAAGGGCCGCTCTGGCAGCGGCGGAGAGGTGCTGGTCGCCATGGTCACGCATGAGGGGCCCGAAAGCAGTGTGCGCGCCGCGCTGGAATTACTTGAAGGGTCGGAAAGCCTTACCGCTCCGCCGCTGGTGTTGCCGATCCTGCGGGACTAGCGGACGTTTCGCTGGCGCTTGACGGTTGAGGCGAAGGCAGGCCCAGTTCGGCTTCGGATATCGCCCGATCGTCATTGCCCAGCGGCGGCAGCCCGCGCGCGATCCGGTCTGCATCGGAACCCGGCGGGGCCTGCGGCAGCGCGGTGATATCGATAATCAACGCAGGCGGCGGCGGACACTTCTGCAAGCCCGGAATGCACAGGCTGCCGACCGTCGGTTCGCCCCTGAAGATACCGGGCCCTGCAACATCGGGCGGCACAAGGTCGCCGGCAAATGCGGTCTCTTCGGCATAGCGATCCTGCGCGGCATCGCGGCTTCCACTATAATTGTGGTCACTCCCATCGCGGATTTCGCGGCACACCACGATCTCGCCAGAGATTTGCGCGGCATCTTCCTGCCGCGCGCATTCTTCCATCAATCGCGGATCGAGCCCACCCTTGTTTGCCGGGCGCGTCAGGATGTCGATCGCAATTGTTCCGTCACCCTGCTCTGTCTCCTCATTGGCGAGCAGCGGCGGCGACATCACAATGCAATAAGCGAGTGCCAATCTGACCCAGAATATGGCCCGATTGCGGATCTTTGGCATACGTATGCTCGACAAGCCTTGCTCCCTGGGTCTAAGCGCACTCGCAACTCACATGTTAGGGACTGAATTGCCGATGAATACTGCTGCCCCCAGCCAAATAAGTGCGCTCGACCGGGTGCTGGTCCTCGAAATGGTCCGCGTGACCGAAGCGGCGGCGGTCGCCGCCTCCAGGCTGATCGGGCGCGGTGACGAAAAGGCCGCCGATGCCGCCGCAGTGGAGGCGATGCGCAAGGCGTTCGACACGCTCTATATCGATGGCACGGTGGTGATCGGCGAAGGCGAACGTGACGAAGCACCGATGCTCTATATCGGCGAAAAGGTGGGCGGCGCACCGGGCAAGGGCCCCAAGATCGATATTGCGCTCGATCCGCTGGAGGGTACTACCATTACCGCCAAGGCCGGGCCCAATGCGCTGGCCGTGCTGGCGGCGGCTGAAGAGGGCGGGCTGCTCAATGCGCCAGACGTCTATATGGACAAGCTGGCCGTCGGCCCGGGCTATCCCGAAGGGATCATCGATCTTGCCAAAAGCCCGACCGAGAATGTGCAGGCGGTGGCGGCAGCCAAGGGAGTCGATCCGTCCCAGATCATCGTTTGCGTGCTCGATCGTCCGCGCCATGCGGAACTGATCGCCGAACTGCGCGGACTGGGGTGCGGCGTGGTTCTGATCGGAGATGGTGATGTCGCGGGGGTGATCGCGGTGACTGATGAGAATACCACGATCGATATGTATATGGGGCAAGGCGGCGCGCCCGAAGGCGTATTGGCGGCGGCGGCTTTGCGCTGCGTCGGCGGGCAGTTCAATGGGCGGCTGGTGTTCCGCAATGATGACGAGAAAGCGCGCGCCCGCAAATGGGGGATCGAGGATTTCGACCGGATCTACAAACTCGAGGACCTCGCCAAGGGTGACTGCATCTTCGCTGCAACCGGTGTCACCTCCGGCTCATTGCTCGACGGGGTCAAGCGTCTGCGCAGCGGCAAGATGACGACCGAAAGCGTTGTGATGCGCGCCTCAAGCGGCACCGTCCGCTGGATCAAGGGCGAACACCGGATGGTTTGACCGGGGTTCCCCCCCGGGGGGCTGGGGAGCAGCTGCGCGCCCGCCGCGGCCGCATGGGAGCGAAGAAAGCCGACTGAGCGGATGCGAGCGCTGGCGCCCCAAGCCAAACAAGCAAAGCGCTGGGCAAAACACGCTCAAACGCCCTGTTGCAATTGCATGACTCTCGTCTAGGCGGGGGCATCATCTGCACCCCGGGGATTCGCGTAATGAAGATCATGTCTGGTAATTCGAACCTGCCGCTCGCGCGCGCGATTGCGGCCTATCTCGAACTGCCATTGACCGACGCTAGTGTGCGCCGATTTGCCGATGAGGAAATCTTCGTCGAGATTCACGAAAATGTGCGCGGCGAAGATGTGTTCCTTATCCAGCCGACCAGCTTCCCGGCGAATGACAATCTGATGGAACTGTTGATCATGATCGATGCGCTCAAGCGTGCATCGGCCAAGCGGATCACCGCAGTGGTGCCCTATTTCGGTTATGCCCGGCAGGATCGCAAACCCGGACCGCGCACCCCGATTTCGGCGAAGCTGGTGGCGGATTTGATCACCCGCGCCGGGGCAGACCGCGTGCTGGCGGTCGATCTCCATGCCGGGCAGATCCAGGGTTTCTTCGATATCCCGACCGACAATCTCTATGCCGCACCGGTGATGGCAGCCGATATCCAGGCACGTTATGGCGAACAGGATCTGATGGTTGTGAGCCCCGACGTGGGCGGTGTGGTTCGTGCCCGCGCGCTGGCCAAGCGGCTCGACAATGCCCCGCTCGCCATCGTCGACAAGCGGCGCGACCGCCCGGGCGAAAGCGAAGTGATGAACATCATCGGCGATGTGAAGGGCAGGCATTGCATCATGATCGACGATATCGTCGATTCGGGCGGGACGCTGTGCAATGCGGCGCAGGCCCTGCTTGATGCAGGGGCGACCAGCGTCGCGGCCTATATCACGCATGGCGTATTGTCTGGCGGCGCGGTGGCGCGGGTCAATGGATCGGCGCTGAAAGAACTGGTGATCACGGATTCGATCCTGGCGACAGAGGCGGCGAACGAATCCGACCGTATCCGCGTCTTGACGATCGCCCCGCTGATTGGCGAGGCGGTACGCCGCATTGCCGATGAAAGCAGCGTCTCCAGCCTGTTCGACTAAGCGGGCTCGGTGCCGAATCAGCGGCGCCAGGGCGGCAGCATGCCCGGATGATTGCGGCCCAGCACCTCAAGGCGACGAGATTGTCGTGCCTCCAGCGTCAGCGTCAGGAAAGGTTGCGGCGTCCTGGCGAATTGCGCGGGGGTCATGCCGAAGAATTTCACGAACTCGCGGTTGAGGTGTGACTGGTCGTAAAAGCGTAGCGCCATGTCTGCTGCCTCTGCATCGTCAGCCACGCCGCGCAGATGCGCCGCCATGTCCAGCGCTCGCGCACGGCGCAGCACATGCTTCGGCGTAAGGCCGAAAGCGGTTTTGACCAGCCGTTCGAATTGGCGCACCGAAATATCGTGCTCTCTGGCAAAATCGGTAATCGATAGATTGGGGTCGGCAAATGCGGCCTTGTCAAACGCGGCAATAAATGGGTCGGGCTCGCCGGCGCCAGTATAGTCGATCAATTGCTGGAACAGTTTTTCGGCCACTCTCAGCCAGCGCTCAGGCGGTCCGGCAGGATCGAACCAGCTTAGCAGCACGTCGCTGCTGCACCAGGGTTCGTCATACATCCCATCGTAACGCACCACGCGGTCGAGCGTTTCGGCGGCAGCAGGCCCGTTCATAGCCGCCACTGCTCCAGGCTTCAGTGCGACGCTGACCGTTGCGAAACTCCCCTTGACCCGCGCCCGCATTCGCTTGCTCTGCGGGCCGAAAAACAGCGCTGAAGGCTTGAAGTCAAAGGCGCCGTCGGCAGTATCGGCCCACCATTCGCCCTTGAACAATACTCGCAGTACAGGCGTGTCTGACAGAAGGCCGCAATCGATCACATGATCGGGGTCCATTTCGACTTCGGTCGCATAGACCCGTGCGATCCACGGCGAGAGTTCTGGTGCAGGTGCGCGATTGTTGGAAAGCGGCTCGCCCTGGCTAGTGTGGCCAAGCAAGGAACGCAAAACTGGCGTAATCGGTACGCGATTGCCTTCGTCAGCCATTCGGCTTAACTGCCCCTATCCCTTCCCTGTCCCTGGCGGCTTCCCGCAAGGAATCGGGCAACACTAAAGCATAACAAAGCAATGACAAAGTCAGATATCGAATTCGCCAATCGGCTTGCTGAAGCTGCCGGTGCGGCAATCCGCCCGCTGTTTCGTGGCCAGTGGGCACAAGAACAGAAGAATGACCGTAGCTTTGTGACAGAGGCGGACCGTGCGGCAGAGGCGGCGATGCGCGCGCTGATCGAAGCGGAGCGGCCCGATGACGGGATCATCGGCGAGGAATACGGGCTGCGCAACGAAGGCGCGGGGCGGCAATGGGTGCTCGATCCGATCGATGGCACCACCAGCTTTATCGCTGGGCGCCCGATCTTCGGCACTTTGATCGCGCTGCTGCAGGATGGCTGGCCGGTGCTGGGCGTGATCGATCAGCCGATATTGGGCGAACGCTGGGTTGGCCAGATCGGTGAGGGCACCACGTTGAACGGCAAGCCGGTGCGCTGTGCGCCGTGCAAGGAATTGTCCGATGCGGTGCTGGGCACCACCACCCCGCACCAGTTTTCAGGCAGCGATGTCGATGCCTTCATGGGCGTCGCCAAATCGGTGGCCGAACGCAAGATCATCTATGGCGGCGATTGCTACAATTACGCTTTGGTTGCGAGCGGCCATGTCGACCTGGTGGTAGAGGCGAACCTCCAGCTCTACGATTTCGCCGCGCTGGTTCCGGTGGTCGAAGGTGCGGGCGGCTTGATGAGCGATTGGCAGGGCAATCCGCTCGATGCCGGTTCTGACGGTCGCGTGATCGCGCTGGGCGACCCTGCACGGCTGGAAGATGTGCTTGAGGCAATGGGGTAACCAGGAGCGAATGTCCGACTATGGGTGGAAAGCGGACATTATCCTTTACTCAGACTTCGGCCGTGGCTCATCTAAATCTGGCCGGCTTCTTCTTTCAATCTCGGAAGTTTGATGCTCAACTTAGAATTTGACGGTATCGGCCATCAGCGGATCATCGACATGTAGATGCATGAGTGCGTCGGGGCGGCGCCGCGCTCATGCTTGTGGATCAATCAGGTGCTGACTGATGTTGCAAATTGCGATGCGCACCAGGCGCAAGCGGCGGCTGCACCAAGGCTTTTCTGAAACACGCCAATTCGATCGGCGATGATTGAAGCATCCAGAAGATGTGCCTGGCGATCTAAATCGCTCAACGCGCACTTCGCTGACATCAGCGCTTTTTGGTGTGCAGCATATTCCATGTTGAGGTCCATATGCGGTCTCCGTTCTATTACGGAAATGCCATGAGCATGACCGCTGCCTCTTTCGTTCTTCAATCGACCATCGCCGCAACAAGCTGTCGCAGCTCCAGGGTCGAAAGGAGGGCAGGGAGATCCAATTGGTCTCCTGTGTTCCCATTCATGCCTTTGCTGGTGCAAGGGCGGGCGGACTGGCGCTTTATCGCGCCGAAAAAAATGTAATTCATCTATCCTTACGGGCAGCACTCCGGCTGCCGTTTCCAAAATTATGTCAGCGCCTGAAACCGCGCTTGCGTCCACCTCCGGGTCCTTGCCCGGGGGTCCGCTCACGGTAGATGATCCGGCCTTTGCTCAGATCGTAAGGCGTCAGTTCAACGTGCACACGGTCACCAACGACTGAGCGGATACGGTAACGGCGCATCCTTCCTGCCGTGTAGGCGATAATCCGATGCTCATTGTCGAGTGTGACGCCAAAGCGTCCGTCGGGCAGGATCTCGTTGATCGCGCCCTCCATCGTAATGAGCTCTTCCTTCGCCAAACCAGATCCTCGTGTGCAAAAATATCGTCCGCACACGGGCGTATCCCGAGGCGGAGCCATGCAGCGTG
>JBNLDR010000066.1:0-13868 GCA_050304495.1 Altererythrobacter sp. | reverse complement strand
GAGTCTGACCCGTTTATACGGTATTCACGCCGCGCAAGCGGCGCTGGAGTATTCCGCCGCTAAAATCCGCCGCGGATGGGCCGACCTCCAACGGCACGATAAACGCTTGAAAAAACTGATCGACGAACTGGCCGATCTGGGCGGCACCGATCCGGTGGTGTGGTGCGCCGGCGAGGATGAGGTCGTGCAGACGAAACTGTCAGACCTGCTCCCCCGTGCCTTCGGCCCGGCCAGCCTGGGCTGAACTGCTGCCCATCGCCCCGCGCGAGCCGGGGTGGCGAAGAGAGGAGATGTCGGTTCCCGATAGCATATTGCACTCACGAAACCGGCCTGGTTCAGCCCTCAGCCGTCTCCAGCCATTCCAGTAGTGCGGCCATGCAATCGCGGCCCAGAAGCTTGCAACGCTCGGGCGACCAGCCCTGTTCGGGCTCAGGCGCGTCGATCAGATCCTTGTAGGGCATTTCGAGCGTCATAGCCGTGGCCTTGTACCGATGGGCGACAGCCGTGGTGCACATCGTCATATTGGCCTTGCCGGGGCTGGCCTTGGGATAGCCCAGCCTGGTCTGGAAATCGGGCGTGCGCCGGTTCAGGATCGCCTGGTAACGGTCGAAGCCGCCAAGATGGTCTTCAGTCAGCTCCGGAATGCCTTCATATCCGGCGAGAAATACGGCGGGGATTGCCTCGTCGCCATGGACGTCCATGGCGAAGTCGCAGCCGGTGCGGTCCATATGTTCCAGGATGCACAGCACTTCGGGCGATTTTTCCGCGCTGGGGCTTTCCCATTCGCGGTTGAGGTTCACGCCCGCGGCGTTGGTGCGCAAATGCCCGCGGCGCGATCCGTCCGGGTTGCAATTGGGCACGATGTGGAACCGGCAGTGCTGGCGCAGCGCGCGCGCAACCGGGTCGGTGGGATCGGTCAGGCATTCGAGCGCGCCCTCCATCCACCATTCGGCCTGGGTCTCGCCCGGATGCTGGCGCGCGGTGAGCCACACTTGCGTGCCGCCCTCGCCCAGTTCCAGGCAATCCACCGGCTGGCCATCGAGAGTGGTGCCGAGCCGGATCAGCGAAACGCCTTCGCTGGCGGCGGCTTCGGAAACCAGATCGTGGTGCCGCTCCATCGAATAGGGCGCGAAATAGGCAAACCATGCCACATTGCCGCTGGGCGCATAGCGGATTGTCAGCGTGCCGTCCGCGGCGTCCTTGTCGAACGAGGTTTCCGCGCGCGTCCAGTAATCGCGATCTTCCGAAACGCAGGCGGTGTATCCGGGCCAGCCGGCGGGATAGGCGGAAGCATTGAGGCCGGTGATCCTCAGCTCCAGCTCGGCCCCGGCTTCGCAGGTAACGCGGAAGTGAAACCATTGCGCGAATTCGGACATATGGTCCCGCGCGATGGCAAGAGTGGCCGTGTTACCCGCTATCTGCCTGACTTCGATATTTCCGCTGTCAAAGGCAGCATCAATTGCAATTTGGCTCACTCATTCACCTCGACTTCGATAGTTTCGCCATTGCTGCCCGGAAAATCCCGGAACAGGGCCTCGGCAATCATGTTTGCGTTGGCGGCGGGCTCGGCCAGGGGGGATTTGCGCCCCACCGCCACTTCGGCGCGGCCTTCCCACACGGGCTCATTGCTGTCAGCCTTGCGCATGACCACGGCGAGCCTGGTGCCGAGCCGTTCACGGCTCTTGCCGCCGCCCAGATTGATCCCGATGCCCAGGCCCACGCCTGATCCATAGGATCCGGTCGATCCGCCCACGCCAACGCTGACCGGGCCGCGCTCGCGCCCTTCCGCGCCAATCGTGAAATGCTCGACCCTGACCTGGGCAATGGTGGCCGCTTCGCTGCGCGCAGCCTCTGCATAGCCCAGCCGGGCCAGTTCCTGCGCCACCGCCGCCTTATAGGGGGAGAGCGCCAGATTGGCGGCATCGCTGCCCGGCGCGCTTTCGATGAAGACCGTCCCGGCCGTGACATTTGCCAGCGCATCTGCGCTGTGGAACCGCGTCACTTCCACCGGGCCGGGGGCAGGCGCAGTTGCGCAACCCGCCACCAGGCCAGCCATGGTCAGCCCCAGCAGGCTCTTTCCGAATTGCGACATGCGATGGTCCTTCCTTCGTCTGCGCGGCCAAACCGTCCCCGGCCGCGCTCTATAGGGGGAATGTCAGTGGTTGCAAATGTAACAATCTGTCGTTCCGCTTTCCCTTATGTACAGGATGGGTTGGGTATCGCTCAATAGTTCGCGTTTTCTAAACACTTGTTTGCTAACGGCAGCACCGCAATGACAAATCAATCGAAAATTTCCGTGCTGGTGACCGGCGGCGCCGGATATATCGGTAGCCATGCCGTGCTGGCGTTGAAGGATGCCGGACGTCCCGTCGCTGTGATCGACAATCTCACCACCGGCTTCCGTTTTGCCGTGCCGGATGATGTGCCCTTTTATGAGGGCGATGTCGAGGATGCCGGCCTGCTGGAGCGGATATTCGCGGAGCAGGGCATCAGTGCCATCATGCATTTCGCCGGATCGATCGTGGTGCCCGAAAGCGTCGAGAACCCGCTCAAATATTATCACAACAATACGGTGAAGAGCCGCGCGCTGATCGAAGCTGCGGTGAAGGCGGGCGTGCCGCATTTCATCTTCTCCTCGACCGCGGCGACCTATGGCATTCCAGACGTGTCGCCGGTGACAGAGGAAACGCCGCGCCGCCCGATCAACCCCTATGGCTGGTCCAAACTGATGACCGAGCAGATGCTGGGCGACGTTGCCGCCGCCCATCCGATCAATTTCTGTGCGCTGCGCTATTTCAATGTCGCAGGGGCCGATCCGCAGGCGCGCAGCGGGCAATCGACCGCTGGTGCGACCCATTTGATCAAGGTTGCGGTGGAAGCCGCGCTGGGCATGCGCAGCCATGTCAGCGTGTTCGGCAGCGATTACGATACGCCCGATGGCACCGGGGTGCGCGACTATATCCATGTCAGCGATCTGGCGGCGGCGCATGTGCTGGCGCTGGATGCGCTGGTGGAACAGCCCCAACGTTCGCTGACGATGAACTGCGGCTATGGTCGCGGTTTCTCCGTGCTCGAAGTGCTTGATGCGGTGGATCGGGTAACCAATCGCACGCTTGACCGGCGGATGGAGCCGCGGCGCGCCGGCGATCCGGATTCGCTGATTTCCGATCCATCGCGTATTCGTGCTACCCTGCCATGGGAGCCGCAGCATGCCGATCTCGATACGATCATCACCCATGCCCTGCAGTGGGAACGGAAATTGGGCGAGATCCGCGGTTAAGCTTGACGCGAATCTCCTCGGAGGCTAACGGCGCGCCTTGAATTTCAACGCGCCGGGGCGATCTCCGGCGCGAAGCATTTCTGGAAAGAAGACAATGAAGATCCGTAACAGCCTCAAGTCGCTGAAGAGCCGCCACCGCGATTGCCGCGTTATCCGCCGTCGTGGCCGGACCTATGTGATCAACAAGACCAACCGTCGCTTCAAGGCTCGCCAGGGCTGATTCGCGCGGTTTAGCGGCCTGCCCTGTTGGGCGGGCAAGCATCTCACCGGCCCGCCTCCGGATGGAGCGCGGGCCGTTGCTGTTTCGGGAACAGGTCCATGATACAAACCGTCGAAGCTGTGGTGTTCGATATCGGGCGGGTCATCGTGCAATGGGACATACGGCACCTGTTTGCCAAGCTGATCGCAGATGAGCAGGAATTGGACTGGTTCCTTGCCAATGTCGTTTCGGAAGAATGGCATTTCGCACATGATCGCGGCCGCCCGCTGGCCGAAATGGTGCCGGAACGGAAGGCGCAGTTTCCGCATTATGCGCATTTGATCGATGCCTATGCCGAAAGATTTCTTGAAACGATTCCCGGACTGGTCCCGGGCACGGCAGAACTGATTATGCGCTTGTCGCAGGCCAGGATCCCGCTGTTCGCGATCACCAATTTCGGGGCCGATTTCTGGCGCATGTTCCGGCCAACCGAGCCGCTGCTCGATCACTTTGGCGATATCGTGGTGTCAGGGATTGAACGTCTGGCCAAGCCGGACCCGGCAATCTTCCATCTGGCGGCGCAGAGATTTGGGCATTCCCCGCAGCGGATGCTTTTTGTCGACGACAACCAGGCCAATATTGCGGCTGCAGCCCGACATGGCTGGCAGGTGCATCATTTCCAGGCGGCCCCCTTGCTGGAACAGGATTTGCTCAAGCGAGGTTTGATCGAGCGCTAGAAAAACGGGCCCCCGGCGTGGGAAGTTGCCGGAGGCCCGAAAATACCCGTTCATGAAGAGAAAAACGGGCGGGGGGAGGAAGTTAGATTATTCGCCGTTGCAGGCAGCCAGCTTGTCTTCGGCCAGCTGTTCGCCGCCTGCGACAAAGCCTTTCACTTCGCCAAATTCACGTTCGACGCTGCGGCAGATGCGCAGCGGGCGGGAATTGCCCTTGCCAGCGACGCAGGTGGTGCCTTCGCAGTTCCAGGCGACTCCACCGACCACTGCGCGCGCTTCCTTGGCAGGGGAAGACAGTTCCGCCACATAATAGGGGCCAGATTCCTTGGCCACCGCGGGTGTGGGAGAGACCGCCGCACCAATAGTGAGTGTGGCATAGGTCAATGCCAGAGCGAAGATGCCGACACGGCCAGAGAGGGGAGGGGAGAGGTTCATTGTCTTGTCCTTATTGATCAGCTCGGATTTTGCGCCATCTAGTTTCGAATCAAAACCAGTTGCGAATCACTACCTAATGAAATAGGTTGCGAGTTGCAACCCAAAATCGAAATTATTTTTGCAGCCCGTAGAATTGCTCGTTAGATAGGTTGCACTGAAAGGACTGAAATGGGCGACGTCAGAGAACCACTAAACGAGCTTGTTGAATGCGGTCTGCCGCAAGCACTTGAAGTCATGGGCGAACGTTGGTCATTCATGATCCTGCGGGCCAGCTTCAACGGCATCCATCATTTCGAGGAATTCCTTAGCGAGCTGAGCATTGCGCGCAATATTCTCTCCAATCGACTCGCCAAGCTGGTTGAACACGCCATCCTCAAGCGGGAACCTTGCGCTGACGATCGCCGCAAGATCGAATATCGCCTGACCGACAAGGGCTTTGACTTGCTCCCGGCGATGATCGCCCTGCGCCAGTGGGGTCAGAAATATGGCGGTGAGGTGTCAGAAGACCCGGTTCTGGTGGATGCGGTGGATCGCCTTCCAATCGGCCCGGTCTCGATCCTTTCGCACGATGGCCGCATCCTGGGTCCCAAGGATCTATGGATGGTGAAGAGGGCCGATGTCGGCAAGCGCACCGATGGCACTACGGCAACCGCCGGGGATCAAGTTCGGCGTGGCGACGTCGTTGACCTGAAGTCGGCCAAGGCTCGCACCGCCAGCGCCTGAGGCGCAGTCGATCAGGCTCGCGGGGTTTGTCTGCGATAACTAAGTGCCTCCGCAATATGGATGCGCCCAACGCGCTCGTCCCTTGCCATATCCGCAATCGTCCGTGCGACCCTGAGCATGCGGGTATAACCGCGCGCAGATAGCCGCATTGCCGCGGCCGCCTGCAGCAATAATCTTTGCCCCGCCTCATCGGGCGCCGCCCATTTCTCCAGCGCCTCGCCATTGAGTTCGGCATTGCTGCGTGCCCCGGTTTCCGCAGCCCGTGCAGTCTGGATAGCACGCGCCTGGGCAACCCGTGCGGCGACTTCTGCGCTGCCTTCAGCGGGGGGCGGCAAGGCCATGTCAGCCGCGCTGACAGGTTCGACTTCGACATGCAGGTCGATCCGGTCCAGCATCGGGCCGCTGACCTTGCTTTGATAATCGGCGGCGCAGCGCGGTGCGCGGCTGCAGGCGATAGCGGGATCGCCCAAATGCCCGCAGCGGCACGGGTTCATGGCTGCCACCAGCTGCACCCTTGCCGGGAAGGTGACATGGGCATTGGCCCGCGCAACGTCGACGCTGCCAGTCTCGATCGGCTGGCGCAGCGAGTCGAGCACCGAACGTTGGAACTCCGGCAATTCATCGAGGAACAGCACGCCCAGATGCGCCAGGCTGACCTCTCCTGGACGAACCTTCAGCCCGCCGCCGGTCAAGGCCGCCATGCTGGCCGAATGATGCGGCGCACGAAACGGGCGGCTCCGGCTGATTCGCCCGCCCTCGAGCGTTCCCGCGACCGAGGCAACCATGGAGACCTCGAGCGCCTCTGCCGGGGTCAATTCGGGCAGGATGCCTGGCAGGCACGATGCGAGCAGGCTCTTGCCCGCACCTGGCGGGCCCACCATCAGCAAATTGTGCCCGCCCGCTGCGGCAATCTCCAGGGCGCGCTTGGCACTTTCCTGCCCCTTCACCTGTCTGAGGTCTGCCGCAGGAACGGCAGGTTGGACTTCGCCGCGCGGCGGATCGGGCAGGCGCTGTGTGCCCTTCAAATGATTAAGCAGGCTGACCAGATCGGGTGCCGCCAGCACGGGCACACCGCTGGCCCAGCGCGCTTCTGCCCCCTGGACGGCTGGACAGATAAGGCCTGTCTCCTGCTCGCTGGCATGGAGCGCGGCGAGCAGCACCCCGGGGGAGGCCGCAATGCGGCCATCCAGCGCCAGCTCGCCCACAGCGATCCAGTCCGTCAATTGCTCGGCATCGGTCACGCCAATCGTCGCCAACAAGGCCAGTGCGATCGGCAGATCGTAATGCGATCCCTCTTTCGGGAGGTCCGCCGGTGAAAGGTTGATGGTGATCCGCTTGGGCGGCAGGGCAAGCCCCATGGAAGAAAGCGCGGCACGCACCCGTTCCTTGCTTTCTCCCACCGCCTTGTCCGCCAGGCCAACAATGTTGAATTTCGGCAGGCCCGGTGCAACCGAACACTGCACTTCGACGCTGCGCGCCTCCAGCCCCAGATAGGCCACTGTCTTCACTAGCGCGACCAAGCCCATTTCCCTTCCCTGCCTGCCAACAGGCCAAGCCGCGCGCAGTCGAATTAAAGGATGTTAATCGTCCCGATCGACGCGCGATAACCCCATGGTAAGCAATTCGCTTTGCCAATCGGCAGGGGATGTCGGCGCATTGCGTCGGCATGCGCAGTCTAATCATCCTGTTTCTGGCACTTGTTCATGTGATCGCCATGCCGCTGCCGGCGGCGGCACAGGACTATGCCGCCTCGCGCATGGTGACGGTGGAGCGCTGGGTCGAGGAATGGGACGAGACGACGCAGAGCTGGGTGCGCGTTAGCGAGCCGGAAACGCTGGTTCGGCCCGCCGCTGCGGTGCCTGCTGAACGTTACGCCCTGCCGCGCGTGGTGCAGCCGGAATATCTGGCCCAGCGCCCGCTTGCCCCCTCCATTTCCGGGGATGCACCCCAATACGGCCCGTTTCGCGTGATGGATGATCATCGCGTGGCGCTGATGGGAACTACCGACAGCGAAAGTCCCGCCCAATTCCAGGCCCTGCTGCGCGACCATCCGGGAATCGAAGTGCTGGAATTTGTCGAGGCGCCGGGCACGCGCAACGATATCGCCAACCTTGCATTGGGCCGGATGATTCGGGCTGCCGGCATCGCCACCCATGTCCCGCAAGGGGGTTCGGTACGCTCGGGTGCCGTGGAGCTGTTCCTGGCCGGGGCAGAACGGCGGGTCGAGGATGGGGCGGAATTTGCCGTCCATTCCTGGATTGATACTCGTGGCCGCGAACCGGACGATTTCGCTGCTGATGCACCGGAAAATCGGCTCTATCTCGACTATTATGAAGAGATGGGCATGTCGGCCTGGCAGGCGGCGGAATTCTACGCCATGACCAATTCGGTTCCGCACCAGCGTGCGCTGTGGCTCGATGCCGATGATATGCGCGGCTGGATCGCGCCGGGAACCGTCGCGGAAAGGGGCGAATTGAAGTTCGCCCGGCTTGACTTGGAACCGGCCTTACCCTAACGGCTCCGCGCATACAGGCGGTCGCCTTTGCAGGCGGCCCTTTTTGTTGGTGCCTCTCCGATTCGTTCGGATGGCGCTGTTTGATTTCGAGGACGATATGAAGCGGACTTTTCAACCCAGCAATCTCGTGCGTGCTCGCCGTCACGGCTTTTTCGCCCGTAAGGCGACGCCGGGTGGCCGCAAGGTCCTGCGCGCACGCCGTGCACGCGGTCGCAAGAACCTTTGTGCGTGATTTGATTTTCGCAGCGCCCATCCGGGCGTGCGATACCCTCGCTGACGCGGCCTGAAGGTCGCGTCGCTGCGGGCGGCCAGTCGGCCTTGCGGGCCTGTGGCCCGATACATCGCCAGATAGAAACCATTTTCCTACCGATTAGAATTCTGCAATCTGGGGTGGGTTATGGGTGACCTTTCCTTTGTATTCCGCAAGCGCATCCGCGCTCGCGATTTCCTCGCTCTCACACCTTGCAGACGCGTCGCTGTGGGCGGGCAGTCGCCCCTTCGACAAGCTCCGGACATGCCTTGCGACTCTTCGGGCCGATTCAGTCTGCTGAAGTAATCAGTCGGCCATTGCCAACTGGTATGGCCGCGCGGTTTGCGGCGCCTGATAGCGCCGTCCGTGCAGATAGCTTTGCGCCCCGGCGAAGCTGATCACCGGCTTGTAGCCGTAATTGCCCGCGGCGGGCACGACCCGGTCGGTCTGCATGTCGAGCATGACCCACTCGCCCTGCGTCTTCACCATCAGCACAGCGTGATCCACCCCGCGCAGCATGTCGCGCGCCAGGGTCAGCATCATATCCTCCTGAGCAATCCCGGCACCGGCCAGCAATTGCATCTTGAGGATCGCATAATCCTCGCAATCGCCGGCGCGCTTGCGCAAAGTGGTGCGGGCATCGGCCCAATTGTCACCGCTGCCATCGCTGCGATAGGCAATCTCGTGATTGACCCAGCGATTGACGCGCTTCAGCAAATCACCTTCATCGGCAGGGACAGTGCCCAGCACGCGTGAAATATCGCGCCGCGACAGGCCACTGGCAGAGACACGCATCCAATCCTTGTCGAACCGTGTGCGGCCAATCCTGATCCGTTCGGTGCCCAGGAAGGTTCCATCTTTGCGGATTGAATCGAGGCCCGTCACCGCAGTGGAAACCTGCGGAAGGTTGGGGCAGGTGAAGCCCACTGCGGCGACGGGTATCGCATTGCTTGCAAGCGGGACAGCAGAGGCAAGCGATGCGGAATTGGCTGGAGACTGCGTTGCAGCACCGCTTTGCTGCAAACGCATCCGTTCAAGCGCGCTCATTTGCCCGCCAAGGATCGCGGCGCTCTTGCTCATAACCGGCGCGGGGGGCGCGGCCAGCTGGGTAGAAAGCGCGGGATTGGAAAGGCATCCAAGCCGAGTGGCGCCAATCGCGGCCAGCGGCATTGCGCTGGGCAGGGTCACGGCCAGGGGCGCAGCCTGGGCCTGTGCCGGAAGTCCAGCAAGGCTGAGCGACAGGCCGACTGCGACGAGCGGCAATGGAATGCGTTTCTTGAACATGATGCCGCAATGGAACGGCAAGCCCTACTTCCCGGTTTTGAGAGAGGGTTACTATTGTCCTAGGAAAGCTTGCCGGATGAACGCGATTTGCGCGGCTCCAAATTGTGAGAGCAACGCCGCTGCAAGCGATACGAAGGTTAACGAAGGCTATCGAAGCAGGGCTGGAATCGGTTTGGCTATGCCTAATTTTCCGCCCAGGAGGCGGGGGTGAGGCCGGCCGAATCGCCCTGGGTCATACGCCGTTCCAACCACGGCGAATCGCGATTCGGTTTCGCAAATTCAGGCAAGGCAACCAAATTTTTCGGTTATGGGAACGGCCCTGCCACGCCTGGATCGGCAGGGAATCCCTGTCCTTTGTTCCGATCCAGCTGCTTCGAGGGCTGGAAAATGGCGGGATTTCGCGGGTCCGGCTGGTTAGCGAATTCTCTATTGTCTTTGGTTAATTTTGAACCATGCCGGTCCTGGCCGGAATCGCAGAAATCCTAAGGCTTTAGTCCTTTACGGCCTGGTAACGATTGCACCTTATTCCACGCGGGAATTTTGGAGTGCAAACATGAAGCAGTTCCTGAGCCAACTTGCGCGCAATACCGCTGGTAACGCCTTGATGCTGTTCGGCGCAGCCTTGATCCCGATCACCCTGATGATCGGCAGCGGGGTCGATGCGTCAATCACCTATATGGCGCGTGCGAAGCTCCAGAATGCCTGTGACGCGGGTGCGCTCGCGGGCCGCCTCGCCATGATCGGATACACCTGGGATGACGAGACTGAAGCAGAGGCCCGCAAATTCTTCGACTTCAATTTCCCGGTCGGCACCAATGGCGTGACCGATGTTGCATTCAATATCGACCAGGATTCGAGCGAACCGGCCAAGGTGGTTGGATCGGCAACGGGCACTGTGCCCACCTCGATCATGTACATCTTCGGCTTCGATACGATGGATATTGCAGTCAGCTGCGATGCCCAGCGCGATATGGGCCACAACGATGTGATGCTGGTGCTCGACGTCACCTCCTCGATGAATTTCGTGCCTTCGTCCGGTGGCAGCGTTCCCAAGATTGATCTGCTGCGCAGCGGCGTGATGGGGCTCTATCGCGCGTTGGACGATGGCGATTCCGGTTCGATCACGCGTTATGGCATGGTGCCCTTTGCCCAGACCGTGAACGTTGCGCGCAACTTGTCGAACAAGGATATCCTGCGCGACCAGTATTTTGTCGAACTGAACCAGGAGAGCTGCACCAAGGTCAAAGGGGTCACCACCTGCACCACTATTCCGGTGGGCAAGCGGTTGGTCGATGCCAACGACATGCAATGGAACAATGGCCAAAACGGTGCGTCTGACGAAAACGGCATTATCCAGGGTTTCCGTACCAGCGGCTATGGCTGCATCGAGGAACGACCGAGTTACGGCAATTCCTACAACGATGGCGAATTCGCCTATAGCACCACGGTAACGCTGGACGACATTAACGAGACGCCGAAGAATACGCAGGACGAAGAACTGCAGTTCGGGCGTTATGAACCGGCGACGATGGATAATGACGCCTATTGGTGGGAAGGCTGTGTCTCTGAAGCCAAGTCGTTCGCCACCTATGATACCGAAGACGATTTCCAGACCGCAATCGATGAGGTGACGGAAACAGTCTATGGTGCGACCTATTCGGATCTCGGCATGCTGTGGGGCATTCGTTTCTCTTCGCGCGATGGCTTCCTGGCTGACAATAATCCCAGCGACGTGGATGATATCCCGGTCAATGTGCACATCATCTACTTCACCGATGGCTATACCTATGCATCGAACATGCATTATTCGTCATTCGGGGTGGAACGGTACCAGAACCGCCTGCTCGGCACCGGCGCTTATGCCGACAATGCCGGAGATTGGGCGCTCACCACGGATAACCATCGCGAGCGGTTCCGCAACCTGTGCACGCTGGCAAAATCGATGGGATTCACTGTGTGGGTGGTAACGCTCGATACGCCGACCAATGACGATCACAAGAACTGCGCTACCAGCACCTCGCACTTCTTCGAAAGCGACGGCACCGATCTTGAGGATAAATTTACCTCTATTGGACAGGGTATCGGCAACCTCAGGTTGACCAAGTGATGCTGCGCATGCCGTTCTTCAGAAAGCTCGCGCGGGACGAGCAGGGCGCGACGATCGTCGAATTCGCGCTGCTCGCCATCCCGCTGTTCGTGATGATCCTGGGCGGGATCGATTTGGGCTATCAGAACTATGTCCGCAGCCTGATGCAGGGCGCGCTCAACGATGCCGCCCGTCTGGCCGCGGTGGAAGATCCGGACATGAATGTTTCGGGCGACACTCCGGAAGAAAAGGTCGAAAACCTGGTCAAGCGGATTGCCGGAACGGTGGCGCAGGATGCGACCATCACCGTCACCGCGCAAAGCTATTTCGACTTCTCCGAAATCGGCGATCCCGAAGCGCTGATGACCGATATCAACGGCAATGGCGCCTACGACGAGGAAGACGGCGATTGCTGGGAAGACAGCAACGAGAATGGCGAGTTTGACACCGATTCCGGCCGTAGCGGGATCGGCGGGTCGGACGATGTCGTGTTCTACACCGCCAATGTGAAGATGCCGCGCCTGCTGCCGCTCGACAAGTTCATCAGCGTCTCCTCGACCATCGACATGACGCTGGAAACCGCGATCCGCAATCAGCCCTATGGCACGCAGCCCAATCCGCCGGTGCTGTGCGGGACGGCCACGTCATGATCGCGCGGGCCAGCAATACACTGCGCCGGTTGTGGCGTGACGAGACGGGCGTCGCCTTCATCGAATTCGCCTATGCCGCGCCGGTGTTCCTGGTGCTGGTGCTGGTCGGGCTGGAGGTCGCCAACCTCGCGCTCGCCCATATGCGGGTCAGCCATCTGGCGATGACGGTGGCCGACAATGCCGGGCGCACCATGTCGGGCGTGGACGAGGCGCATATCTACGAGGTGTTCGCGGGCGCTGCGACCATCGGGGATGGGATCGATTTCGAGAAGAACGGCCGTGTCGTGCTGTCTTCGCTGGAGGACAACGGGCTCAACGGCAGCAATGCCGGGCAGAAGATCACCTGGCAGCGCTGCTGGGGCGATCTCGACGTCGATCCGGCCTATGGTGTGGAGGGTGACGGCGCGGCCGACAGCTCGCTGCCCGACGGGCTCGGCCCCGATGGCAATGAAATCGCCGCGCTGCCAGACACTGCGGTGATGTTCGTCGAAGTGACTTACGATTACCAGCCGCTGGTCGGCACCGGCTGGTTCACCCCGCCGCAAATCCGTTACGAAAGCGCGTTCAACGTGCGCGGGCGGCTCCACAACAATATCACCAATACACAGGGGCTTGATCAGTTGGTGTGTGATTGAGGTAGCCCCTCAGCACCACCTAAGAATTTGGCATTGTTCGCGAGCCGCAGGCGAGCCAAAGGCCGACCGGCCGTCGCGCCCTATGGCGCGGTAGCCAAGTGAGCGGATGCGAACGCCGGCGCTTGAGGCTAAACAAGTAAACCAGTCGCCCTTGCGAGCCTCCGGCTCGACTACCCTCTTTCCCGCCCCGCTTCCCGCTCGGCCAGCACCTCGCGGCGGATGCGCTCGTAAAGCCAGTGTCCGGGCACGACATGCCCCTCTGGCACCATGCGCAGGCTGCGCCACCTCAGCACGAATGCGATCATCGAATTGGCGCGCGGGTTGGACAGCCCCTCGGCCATGGCGCGCTCGATCGCGCAATCCTCAAGCCGCAGGATGCCCCAGTCGATCGCCTCATCCCACGCCGCGCAGAATTCCTCCGCACCCGGCCGCTGGCGCAGCTTGTACAGCGCCTCCATGCTCTTGCCGATGTGGCGCGCGGCGGACTGGACGATGCCGGTGGCGGCGAGATGGGCGATGAAACGCCGCTGGAGATCGGGCGTGATCGAATTGCGGCGTGGACGCGAGTGGGGGACGGGGGTGAATTGGAGGAGAGGGTCGTCAGGGCAGGGCGGCTCATGCTCATAAGCGACCGCGCTGGTCGCCTGGCGGGGCGTGGCGGTCTTCAGCGACCGGACCGGGAGCTGGGTCGGCACTCGCCCCCTGTGGAACCAGCACAGCTACTCGGTGAGCAACGTCTGCTCCGACAACGACGACGCCTGCCAGCCGGCGATGCCCCACGGCAGCATCCCGCCTCGGCGCCGGGCGAACTGGACCGTGCCCTGGCTCAAAAACTTCCGCCAGAACGTCCAGGCCGAGGGCCTCTTCGACGCCCCCGACGCTGCGCTGCTCCTCGACTTCGACTGCAACCTGCCCGCCCCCTCCCTGGTGGCGACCCTGCGCAACCTCGGCGAGGCCCTGCTCCCCGAGGGCATCGTGGTGGCCTTCTTCATCGAGGAGGACGGCCTCGAGCGAGAGCTCGGCCGGGAGACCTCGACGACGCCGCTGTTCCCCGGCCAGGGCGAGACCCTCGTCCTC
>JBNLDR010000065.1:0-13895 GCA_050304495.1 Altererythrobacter sp. | reverse complement strand
GACGCAGCCGATCCGCTGCTGGTTTCCGTGCGCTCTGGCGCGCGCGTCTCCATGCCGGGCATGATGGACACGGTGCTCAACCTTGGCCTCAATGACGCGACGGTAGAGGGGCTGGCAAGCACATCAGGCGATACGCGCTTCGCCTGGGACAGCTATCGTCGCTTCATCCAGATGTATTCGGACGTGGTGCTGGGACTTGACCATGGCTTGTTTGAGGAAGCGCTCGAAATCGCCAAGGAAGACAAGGACTATTACGCCGATACGGAGATGAATGCCCAAGACTGGCAGGCGTTGGTCGGCCAGTACAAGCAAATCGTCGAGGAAGAACTTGGTCGCCCGTTCCCGCAGGATGTGACCGAGCAGCTGTGGGGCGCGATCCGTGCCGTGTTTGACAGCTGGGACAGCGACCGGGCCAAGGTCTATCGCCGGTTGAATGACATTCCAGGCGACTGGGGCACGGCGGTCAATGTTCAGGCCATGGTGTTCGGCAATATGGGTGACACCAGCGCCACCGGCGTTGCCTTCACCCGCGATCCGGCGACCGGCGAGCGCGCCTATTACGGCGAATATCTGATCAATGCCCAGGGTGAGGACGTCGTCGCCGGCATCCGCACCCCGCAATATCTGACCAAGGCCGCGCGCGAACGCGCCAATGCCAAGCCGCTGAGCATGGAAGAGGCGATGCCCGATGCCTATGCCGAACTTGCCCACGTGTTCGACCTGCTGGAACGTCACTACAAGGACATGCAGGACATCGAATTCACCGTGCAGCAGGGCAAGCTGTGGATGCTACAGACCCGCAGCGGCAAGCGCACCGCCAAGGCCGCGCTGAAAATGGCGGTCGATATGGTGGGTGAGGGGCTGATCGACGAGGAAACGGCGATCCGCCGCGTCGATCCCATGGCGCTCGACCAGTTGTTGCACCCCACACTCGACCCCAAGGCGACACGCGATGTGCTGACCAGCGGGCTTCCGGCTTCCCCCGGCGCAGCGAGCGGCAAGATCGTGCTGGATGCCGATACGGCGGAAAATTGGGCAGCGCGCGGCGAAAAGGTGATCCTGGTGCGGGTGGAAACTTCGCCAGAGGATATTCACGGCATGCATGCAGCGCAGGGCATCCTGACCGCGCGCGGCGGCATGACGTCGCACGCAGCGGTGGTTGCGCGCGGCATGGGCCGCCCCTGTGTTTCAGGAGCGTCTCAGGTCTCGATCAATCGCGAGGCAAGAACGCTGCTGATCGGCAATCGCCAGCTGAGCGAAGGCGATACGATCACGCTCGATGGCAGCAATGGCCAGGTGATGGCGGGTGAAGTCCCGACTATCGAGCCTGAGCTGGCGGGTGATTTCGGCACGCTGATGGAATGGGCCGACAAGCACCGTCGGATGGGTGTGCGCACCAATGCCGAAACGCCCGAGGATTGCCGCATGGCGCGCCAGTTCGGGGCAGAGGGCATCGGGTTGTGCCGTACCGAACACATGTTCTTCGACGCCCAGCGGATCAGCGCAGTGCGCCAGATGATCCTGGCCGATGACGAGGCTGGCCGCCGTGCCGCGCTGGAAAAGCTTTTGCCCGAACAGCGCGCAGACTTTGTCGCGATTTTTGAAGTCATGTCAGGCCTGCCATGCACGATCCGGCTGCTCGATCCGCCGCTCCACGAATTCCTGCCACATGGCGATGACGAGTTCGAGGACCTGGCGAATGCCAGTGGTGTCGGGATCGATCACCTCAGGCGGCGCGCGAGCGAACTGCACGAATTCAATCCGATGCTGGGCCATCGCGGTTGCCGCCTGGGGATCACCTATCCCGAAATCTACGAGATGCAGGCGCGCGCAATCTTCGAGGCGGCGTGCGAAGTGGGCAAGGCAACCGGCGAAGCCCCGGTCCCCGAAATCATGATCCCGCTGGTTGCCACCAAGCGCGAGCTGGAATTGCTCAAGGCGCTGGTGGATCGCACCGCCGCCCAGGTGTTCGAAGAAACAGGCTGCCCGGTTGAATATCTGGTCGGCACGATGATCGAAGTTCCGCGCGGCGCGTTGACCGCCGACGAGATCGCGAACACGGCCGAGTTCTTCAGCTTCGGGACCAACGATTTGACCCAGACCACGCTGGGCGTCAGCCGCGACGACAGCGCGCGCTTCCTTGCTCCCTATGTCGACAAGGGCATTTTTGCGCGCGATCCCTTCGTCAGCCTGGATATCGAGGGCGTGGGTCAATTGGTTGAACTGGCGGCAGAACGGGGCAGGGCGACCCGCCCCGGCATCAAGCTGGGCATTTGCGGCGAACACGGCGGCGATCCGGCGAGCATCGCCTTCTGCGAAAAGGTCGGGCTCGATTACGTCAGCGCTTCTCCATACCGCGTGCCGATCGCGCGATTGGCGGCGGCTCAGGCAGCCCTAACGCAACAGACGGCAGGCTAGTCAGCGCCACCCGGTGAGGGTGAGTATCTCGAAGGTCTCGGTAACGCGGCCTTCGCTGTCCCTCAGCGCATCGAATGCCGCTTGGGCGCGGGCAAGGCCGGCCTTACCCAAATAGGGCGCAGGCGATAACAGCACCGAATTGAGGCCCTGCTCGCGCAGGTCGGCAATCAGGCGATCGAACGAGCGATAGCTGGCCTTGATCGTGGCGCTGTCCACCACCTGGCGCGCAAATCCGGCCCGTTCGAGCAATACAGTTGCGGCGCGATTATCGACCTGGGGGTGAATCCGCGCCGCCGGTCGTTCGGCATCGGCGGTCAGCATGATCTGGCGCAGCCTGGGCAGGCTACCTGCGCCGGTCATCTGCGCGATCATCAGCCCACCGGGCTTCAGCGCATTGCGCATGTGGAGCAGCGCGCCGGGAAGGTCATTCACGGTATCGAGCCGCGCAATGCTGGTGATCAAGTCATAGGGCCCGGCGGGGAGGGGCTGCTCCTCGTCGCATTCCATGTCGACGCCCATCTCGATGCCCATGTCGAAACGGTGCAGGGGTTCAAGCCGCATGAAAGCAAGCCGCTCCTCCAGGTCCTGCCGCATCTCATCCAGCAGCCAGGGCGAAGCGCCAGGTCGCTGACCAAAGACAGCGGCACGCGCCAGCCTCGCCGCGCGGCGAGTGCTTGAAAAGATCGCGGGGACATTGCGGATTGCCATCGCGTCCCCCTGCCGCTCTTGCCTGGATCGTGCAAGAGGTGCAGCAAGAAGGCATGAGCATCGGGTCGCACATCGCCGCGGGATTCAGACCGCTGCTGGACCTCGTCTATCCCCCGCGCTGCCCTTTATGTGGCGAAGGCGTGAGCGCGCAGGGCGGATTGTGTACCGCGTGCTGGAGCGATCTGGCGATCCCTGCCGAACCTTCCTGCACTGCGTGCGGCAGGCCATTCGGGCCATCTGAGGTGCGCGATGGCGCGATCTGCGCGCCATGCCTTGCCGATCCGCCGCGGCATTCAGGGATCGCTGCGGCTACGCTCTATAATGACGCATCGCGCAAGCTGGTGCTGACCTTCAAACATGGCGGACGGATCGGGCTCGCCCCAATGCTGGCGCGCCTGATCGCGGCCCGTCTGCCGGCGGCGGATGGCGAAGCGCCATTGCTGGTGCCGGTGCCGCTCCACCGCTGGCGCATGTGGCAGCGCGGTTACAACCAGGCCGCGCTGCTGGCGCGAGAGCTGGAAAAGCTGGGCAAGGGTGAATTGCTGGTCGATGGGCTGGTGAGACGGAAATCGACCCCCAGCCTGGGTGGGCTGGGCCGCAAGGCGCGCGAGCGCACGCTGCGTGGAGCCATCGCCGTCAATTCTGCCCGTGCGGGTATGTTGCAAGGCCGCGATGTAATACTGGTCGACGATGTGCTGACGAGCGGTGCAACCAGCGATGCCTGCACCGGGCTGTTGCTGCGATCCGGCGCGCGGACAGTGCGCATTGCCTGCTTTGCCCGAGTATTGAATGAGGCTTTGGACGCGAACCAGCCCGACCGGTCCAGTCAAGAAAGCGAAACGCCCGGAGTCTTGGAGACCCCGGGCGCCGCGTGACGATTTCACTCGGATCCGCTCTCCTGGAGCTAAGGCCGCCATCCCCCAATGGCTGCCAGGATCCAATCCCTCATCGTTTGCCGGAAACATTGGCGCTCTACGCCCTCCGTCCCCGGACTTGCCCCTGAACCTGGCGCTCTTCTGGCACCGATGTTCGGTGGGCGAGCCGACTGACCCGCGGAGTGCTGTTTCTCACCGAAAGCATTTTCGTTAAAGGCGGTTATGCTGACGCGATAGATTTTGATCCGCATATGTGGTTATCGTGCAACAAACCATCGCAGGCTAGCGCCTGTCTATCGAAGGAAGTTTCCCATGCCGCAACCCGACCTCGCTCGCGAAGCCGGTACAGAATTCATGCCCAAGTTTGACGATCGCGGACTGCTGACTGCGGTCGTTTGCGATGCCTCGAGCATGGAAGTGTTGATGGTTGCCTTCATGAACAACGAAGCGTTGGAGCTAACCCAGCAGACGCAGATTGCCCATTTCTGGTCGCGGTCCCGCCAGACTTTGTGGAAAAAGGGAGAGACTTCGGGCAACGTTTTGAAGGTGAAGGAAATTCTTGTCGATTGCGACCAGGACGCCCTGGTTCTCAAGTGCCTGCCTGCGGGCCCAGCCTGTCACACCGGGGCGACCACGTGCTTTTACCGCAAACTTGAGGGCGGGAACCTCCTTAACGCAACAACTTGACGCTAACGTAAAGGTAAGATAGGTGGCGTACATGGCTACATCACCTGTACAACAAACTGTCGATGACGGACCGCAGAAACATGCGGGCGCGCACCTTGATCGCCCCGACAAGCAAGAGAGAGAGCAATATTCGATCTCTGACTTGACGTCAGAGTTCGATTGCACGGCGCGCGCGTTGCGATTCTATGAGGATGAGGGGCTGATTTCGCCGGCGCGAATCGGCCTGACTCGCGTGTATTCGAAGCGCGATCGCGCCCGACTGGCCTGGATCATGCGCGCGAAGAATGTGGGCTTCAGCCTCAATGAAATCCGCGAAATGATCGATCTTTACGATCTCGATGACGGACGGGTCGAACAGCGTCGCGTCACGATCGAAAAGTGCCGGGAGCATGTGGCCAAGCTGAGGCGTCAGCGCGCCGATATCGATTCTTCGATCAAGGAGCTCATGACCTTCATCAAGCAGGTTGAACAAGTCGGCAATAGCTGACCTAATCCCGCGATAATTCACACAATTCTGCACCCGCAAGGATCGCCAAATGCCGAAATATACCGCCCCCACACGCGACACCCGCTTTATCGTCAACGAATTGCTCGACCTCGCGAGCTACGGGAATCTGCCCGGATTCGAATCCGCGACGCCAGAGATGATCGACACGGTCATCAATGAGGCAGGCAGGTTCTGTGCGGAGGTCCTCGCGCCGCTCAACAGGATTGGCGATGAACAGGGATGCACCCGTCACGAAGACGGCTCGGTTACGACCCCTGACGGTTTCAAACAGGCTTTTGTCCAGTATCGGGAATCGGGCTGGGGCACCATCTCGCAACCTGAAACCTACGGCGGCCAAGGCATGCCACATGTTTTGGGCTTTGTCGTCGAAGAGTTCATGGCGACCAGCAACCAGGCTTTCGCCATGTATCCCGGCCTCACCACAGGGGCTGTTTCGGCATTGACCGTTGCCGGCTCGGAAGAGCTGAAGGCAACCTATTTGCACAAGATGGTTTCCGGCGAATGGCTGGGGACCATGAACCTGACGGAACCGCATTGTGGCACCGATTTGGGCATGATCCGCACCAAGGCAGAGCCGCAGGCCGATGGCTCATACTCGATCACCGGCACCAAGATATTCATCTCTGCTGGCGAGCACGATCTGACCGAGAATATCATCCATCTGGTGCTGGCGAAGACGCCCGGCGCGCCGGACAGTTCCAAGGGCATTTCGTTGTTCGTTGTGCCCAAGTTCCTGGTCAATGAGGATGGCTCGCTGGGCCAACGCAACGCGGTGTCTTGCGGCTCGATCGAAGAAAAGATGGGCATTCACGGCAATGCCACTTGCGTGCTCAATTATGATGGCGCGAAAGGCTGGATGGTCGGCGAGGAAAATCGCGGACTGGCGGCGATGTTTGTGATGATGAACGCTGCGCGGCTGGGTGTGGGCATCCAGGGCCTGGCACAGGCAGAGGTCGCCTACCAGAATGCGGTCGCCTATGCGCTTGACCGCCGTCAGGGCAGGGCGCTGACCGGGCCCGCCGATCCGGAAGCCAAGGCCGATCCGATCTTCGTGCACCCCGATGTTCGCCGCATGCTGATGGATGCCAAGGCCTTTACCGAAGGACATAGGGCGCTGTGCCTTTGGGGAGCTTTGCTGGTCGATCTGTCGCACAAGGCGCAGAGCGAAGAGGATCGCGCCGAAGCAGATGCCCTGCTTGGCCTGCTGACGCCGGTGATCAAAGGCTATGGCACCGACAAGGGCTATGAAGTTGCGACCAATATGCAGCAGGTCTTTGGCGGCCATGGCTATATCGAGGAGTGGGGCATGAGCCAGTTCGTGCGCGATGCCCGTATCACCATGATCTATGAAGGCACCAATGGTGTGCAGGCGATGGACCTTTGCGGCCGCAAGCTCGGCTATAAGGGCGGCGCGGCAATCCAGGCGTTCTTCAAGCAGGCCGGCGAAGAGATCGGCACAGCCAAGGGCGATGCCGTGCTCGGTCCGCTGGCGGAAAAGCTGGAAAAGGCCCTGGGCGAACAGCAGGCCGCAACCATGTGGTTCATGCAGAATGCCATGAGCAACCCCAATAATCTGGGTGCGGGGGCGCATAATTACATGCACATCATGGGCATTGTGACGCTGGGCCTGATGTGGTTGCGCATGGCCAAGGTCGCGCAGGCAAAACTGGCTGGTGATCCCGAAGACAAGGCATTCTACGAAGCCAAGATCACCACTGCGCGCTATTACATGGATCGCTTCCTGCCTGATGCAGGTGCGCTGCGCCGCAAGCTGGAAGCCGGTGCCGATAGCATGATGGAACTGGGTGAAGACGCGTTCCAGACGGCGGCTTGACCGCCGCCACCTGATTGTCGCTCGACCTTGCCGACGGTGTCTTATTCTTCCGGCAGGAAATCCGGCACCGACAGGTAACGCTCACCAGTGTCATAATTGAAGCCAAGCACACGGCTGCCCGGCGCGAGATCAGGCAGCTTCTTGGCGATCGCCGCCAGCGTCGCGCCGCTTGAAATGCCCACCAGCATGCCCTCTTCCGCGGCCGCGCGGCGGGCCATTTCCTTGGCGTCTTCCGGATCTACCTGGATCGCCCCATCAATGGCCTGAGTATGCAGATTGGCCGGGATAAAGCCAGCGCCGATGCCTTGGATCGGGTGCGGGGCGGGCTGCCCACCGGAAATCACGGGGGATAGGGTGGGTTCCACTGCATAGGCCTTCATGTCCACCCATGCCCGCTTCAACTCTTCGGCGCAGCCGGTCAGATGGCCGCCCGTGCCGACGCCGGTGATCAGTACATCGATCGGGCTATCGGCAAAATCCGCCAGGATTTCTCTGGCGGTGGTGCGGGCGTGGACTTTCCAGTTGGAATCATTGTCAAACTGGCTGGGCATCCACGAATTCTCGGTCTGCTCAACCAGCTCAGTCGCGCGTTCGATCGCGCCCTTCATGCCCTTTTCCCGAGGCGTGAGGTCAAAGCTCGCGCCATAGGCCAGCATCAGCCGTCGCCGTTCCAGCGACATGCTTTCCGGCATGACGAGGATCAATTTGTAGCCTTTTACCGCTGCCACCATGGCGAGGCCAATCCCGGTGTTGCCGCTGGTTGGTTCGATGATTGTGCCGCCGGGCTTCAGCGCACCGGATGCTTCCGCATCCTCTATCATGGCGAGCCCGATCCGGTCCTTAATCGATCCCCCGGGGTTCGACCGTTCCGATTTTACCCAGACTTCATGATCCGGGAACAGTCGCGACAGGCGAATATGCGGCGTACCACCGATAGTTTCGAGAATACTGGCGGCTTTCATCGGATGGCCTCCTTCTTGGCGATTTGTGTGTCAGCCCATTCGGGCAGGAATTCTGGTTCAAAGGTCTTTGCCTGGCGCAATTGAGGAAATATCCACGCCCATATTGCAGTAATGACTATGGCACCTGCGCCGCCGAATACAACTGCCCCGGTTGCGCCGAGTATGGCCGCAGCAAGGCCAGACTGCATTTCTCCCAATTCGTTAGAGGCTGAGATCGCCAGGCCGGAGATCGACGAGACCCGGCCGCGCATGCGGTCTGGCGTGTTGAGCTGGATCAGGCTGGAACGGATAAAGACGGAAACCATGTCCGCCGCACCAAGCAATGTCAGCATCGCCAGCGAAAGCATGAAATTGCGGCTGATCCCGAAAGCGATCGTGGCCGCACCAAACGCCACCACGGCCCACAACATCTTGGGACCGACATTGTTTTCAAGCGGCTTCCACGCCATCCACAATGCCACGGTCAAGGCACCAATGGCGGGTGCTCCACGCATGATGCCGAGCCCTTCCGGGCCGACCATCAGTATATCACGCGCAAAGACAGGCAGCATGGCCGTTGCCCCGCCAAGCAACACCGCAAACAGGTCAAGCGATATGCAGCCAAGCAGGAATTTCTGGCTCCAGGTAAACCGTGCGCCCTCAATCATCTGGCGAACCGGATGGCGCGGCGTGGCGTCCTGCTCTGCACGGACGGGGCGGATCGAGCGGATCAATATGGCCGAACACAGCATCAGAACTGCGGACAGGGCATGGGGAAGCCAGGCTGCCTCCGCAAACAGGAAACCGCCCGCAGCCGGCCCGATCACGCTGGCCGATTGCCAGGCGATGCTGGACAGGGCGATGGCGCGCGGCAGCAGGCGCGGAGGAACGATATTGGGGGCGATCGCGCTCATCGCCGGGCTCACGAATACACGCGCTGCGCCGTGCAGCGCTGCCAGTGTGAAGAGGATCGGCAGATTCAGCGCGCCGCTCCAGGTAAGCAGCGCCAATGTCGTCGCCACGCTGCAATCGATCAGATTGGCTAAAGCGGCAACATAGCGCCGATCAAACCGGTCTGCCATCCAACCGGCAATTGGAGTCAGCAGCAGCAGCGGTATGAATTGGGCAAGGCCCAGCAGGCCAAGCAGGAATGCGCCTTCGGAACGGGAATAGCCATAATCGCTGCGAGCAATGTCATAGGCCTGGTACCCGATCAGCACGATCATCGACATGGTGGCGAAGACCGCGAGGAAGCGTGCCATCCAGAAGCGGCGATAATCGGAAATCGCGATCGGGGTAGTCGGTTCGGCCGGGGCTGCGTCGTTCACCAAAAAGCAATGGCAGGCCACATCGGGCCTGCCAAGCGGTCAAATTCTAACTGGTATGAAAGCGCGGATTGTCAGCGCGAACGGCGCAGGCGCGGGTTCGGCTGCAAAGTGTCGATCAGGGCTATAAAATCATCCAGGCGGATGATCCGCTCGAACTGGAAACCGGCACGTTCGTCACGCGTCCAAATCACATAGGCTTCAATCCGCCCCACAACGGGCAGCCTGATCAGCACCCGATCTCCACGCTCCAGATTGCCGGTATTGTCGGCCATGAATCCATGCGCAGAGATATTGGCGACATGCAAATTGATGTCACCGTGCTTGTAATGTTCAACGATCACCGGAAAATCGACCGGATGGCGCGCAGCGCGCCGAAGATCGGTTACACTCAAATTTGCTCCGACAGCCACCTATCTGCACTCCATTCGGATTACGGTTGTTTCCGGTAATGAAGGAAAAAGGCTGATAAATGGTAAAGCGCCGCTTAGCCCTGACAGCCCACGCGCGTTCGTCTGGCTATTGCGTGATCAGTCCGTGCTTCTTTTTGCCCATGCTCAACTTCACGGTTTCGCCCGCGGCAGGCAGCACCAACAGCCCCGGATCAGAAACCGCCTCCCCATCAAGCTTCACGGCGTTTTCGGCAATCTTGCGCTTGGCTTCGCCATTGGAGGCGGTGAAGCCGATCGCGGTCAGCAGTGCGCCAATGCGCATGCCCTCTGCGCCCACCGATATGCTGGGCAGGTCTTCGCCGGCGCCGCCACCGGCAAAGGTCTCGCGCGCGGTCACCTCGGCTGCGCGCGAAGCTTCCTCCCCGCGCACCAGCATGGTTACTTCATTGGCGAGCACAATCTTGGCCTGGTTGATCTCCGCGCCCTCAAGCGCTTCGAGCCGGGCAACTTCGTCCAGCGGCAAGTCGGTGAACAGTCGCAGGAACTTGCCCACGTCGCGATCGTCGGTGTTGCGCCAGTATTGCCAGAAGTCATAAGCAGGCAATTGCTCTTCGTTTAGCCACACCGCACCTGAAACAGACTTTCCCATTTTCTGCCCATCGGCGCGCGTCACCAGCGGCCCGGTGACACCATAAACTTCCTTGCCATCGATCCTGCGCGCCAGTTCGATCCCGTTGACGATATTGCCCCACTGATCGCTGCCGCCCAGTTGCAGGCGGCAATCATAATCGCGCGCCAACTTGAGGAAATCGTATGCCTGCAGGATCATGTAATTGAATTCGAGGAAGGTGAGCGGCTGCTCGCGGTCAAGCCGCAGCTTGACCGAATCGAAAGTCAGCATCCGGTTAATGGTGAAGTGTTTACCGACATCGCGCAGCAGTTCGATATAGCCGAGTTTGCTGAGCCAATCATCGTTGTTGATCAACAACGCGCCGGTCTCGCTATCGTCGAAGCGCAGGATCTTCTCGAAGCTGCTCTTGATCGAGGCGATATTGCTGGCGAGTTTCTCGTCGGTCAGCATCTGGCGCGTCTCGTCCTTACCCGAAGGATCGCCGACCTTGGCCGTACCGCCGCCCATAATCACGATCGGGCGATGGCCAGCCTGCTGCACCCGGCGCAGCAGCATGATCGAAGCAAGATTGCCGATATGGAGGGAAGCCGCGGTGGGGTCGAAACCGACATAGGCCGTCACCACTTCCTTCGACGCCAGCGCATCAAGCGCCTCAACGTCGGTAATCTGGTGAATATGGCCGCGCTCTTCGAGCAGGCGCAGGAGATCGGATTTGAATTCGGACATTACACTCACTTGCGTTTGGCTCGCGCGGTTAGCATGGGAGGGAGACAATGCAAGCATATCGGCTTACCTCGCACCCTGACCATCCGCCGAAAAGCGTGAACTCAGTTGAAGCGCGGATCGTAGGGAGCGATCCGGCCTGGCTGCAATTGCGCTGGCGAATCGAGGGGGCGAGCGACCTCGTCCTGCCCGCGATCACCGGCAGGGGCAGGGCGGATGGGTTGTGGCAGACCACCTGTTTCGAGCTGTTCCTGCGCCCGGATGGCGGCGAGGAATATCACGAATGGAACCTGTCCCCCTCGCGCCAGTGGAACGCTTATCGCTTTACGGGCTATCGAGACAGTATGCAGTCGCTTGACGTGCTGCGCGCGCCCGATTGCGTGATGCGGCCGGGATCGAAATTCGCGATCTTCGATGCGGCGTTACCGCGCGCCGCGCTGCCAGATCGGCCCTGCGCCATGGGGCTGAGCGCGGTGATCGAGGAAGCGGGCGGGACGAAGAGTTACTGGGCGCTGGCGCATGCCGTGGATGAGAAACCCGATTTCCACGATCCGTCTTGCTTTGCAGCCGCGCTTGATCCACGCAGCCAGCCATGAAATTCGGGATCGATCGCCTCCTTACAGAACCGGAACTGCTGCGCGAACTGGGTGACAGGCGCGTGGCGTTGGTGGCGCATCCCGCCTCGGTCACGGCAGAGCTTACCCACAGCCTCGATGCCTTGATCGCGGCGGGGGTCAACGTCACGAGCGCGTTTGGCCCACAGCACGGGCTGAAGGGCGACAAGCAGGACAATATGGTCGAGACTGCGGATGAGGTTGATCCGCATTACGGCATCCCGATCTTCTCACTCTATGGCGAGGTGCGCCGCCCCGCACCCGCGATGATGGAAAGCGCGGATGTGTTCCTGTTCGATCTGCAGGACCTTGGCTGCCGCATCTATACTTTTGTCACGACGCTGCTCTACCTGCTTGAAGAAGCTGCGAAATCGGGCAAGAGTGTGTGGGTGCTGGACCGGCCCAATCCCGCCGGCCGCCCAGTGGAAGGCACGTTGCTGGTTCCGGGGCAGGAAAGCTTTGTCGGCGCGGCACCCATGCCGATGCGGCACGGCCTGACCATGGGCGAAATGGGGTACTGGTTCATCCGCCATTTCGGGCTCGATCTGGATTACCGAGTGGTGGACATGCATTACTGGCTGCCCGAAGCGGAGCCTGGCTATGGCTGGCCCGAAAGCCGCATCTGGATCAACCCTTCGCCCAATGCTGCCAATCTCAACATGGCGCGCGCCTATGCCGGCACAGTGATGCTGGAAGGAACCACGCTGAGTGAGGGCAGGGGGACGACCCGCCCGCTGGAGGTGCTGTTCGGTGCGCCCGATGTGGATGCCAAGGCTGTGCTGGCAGAGATGGAGCGGTTCGCACCCGATTGGCTGGCGGGCTGCGCATTGCGCGAATGCTGGTTCGAGCCAACTTTCCACAAACATGCAGGTAAGCTGTGCAATGCATTGATGATCCACGCGGAAGGCGGGTTCTATGTGCACAAGCACTTCCGCCCATGGCGATTGCAGGCGCTCGCATTCAAGGCGATCCGCAATCTCTATCCCGAATACGATCTGTGGCGCGATTTTCCCTATGAGTACGAGCTTGATCGGCTCGCGATTGATGTAATCAACGGCGGCCCGGCTTTGCGCGAATGGGTCGATGATGCGGCGGCCGAGGCTGGTGATCTTGACGCCTTGGCGTCAACTGACGAGGCACAATGGCGCGAACAGATGCGCGATCTGCTGATCTATTGATCCGGTACGCGAACTGGCTGCACCAGTGCCACCAGCACGAAACTGATCAGCATCAGCAAATACCAGCTGCCCAGCTTGGCGGGGCTGACCATCTCCCAGCCATTTTCTTGCCCGGGATAGTTCCACGCATTGGCGAATGTACCGATATTCTCCGCAAACCAGATAAACAGCGCAACAAGGCCGAAGCCGACTAGCAACGGCATCCAGCGATGCGCTCGGAAATTGCGGAAATGCACCCGTGTACGCCAGAAAATCAGCGCGGTTGCCGCAAACAGTGCCCAGCGAATGTCAGGCAACCAGTGGTGGGCAAAGAAATTGACATAGATCGCTGAGGCCAGCAGCCAAGTCTGCCAATGTGGCGGGTAGTGGCTAAAACGGAAATCGAAGATTCGCCACACCCGCGCGATATAGCTGCCCACTGCGGCATACATGAAGCCGCTGAACAGCGGCACGGCCCCGATGTGGAGCAGGCTGGCCTCCGGATAGACCCACGATCCGGCGCTGGTCTTGAACAGCTCCATCACTGTGCCGACCACGTGGAAAATCAGTATGACGCGCGCCTCGCGCCATGTCTCGAGCCTGAAGGAGAGCATGCCCGCCTGGACTGTGACGGCAGAAAGCGTCAGAAAATCATAGCGATGGAGCGTGGTATTGTCAGGGTAGAACAGGTGCGTGGCCAGTAGCAGCGCGAGCATCAAAGCGCCAAACAGGCACGCCCAGGCCTGCTTGAACCCGAACAGCAGGAATTCGTAGAGCCACAGCCGCCAGCCAGTGCCGGGATCGAAAGCTTCGAGTTGTTCGCGAACCGCCAGAAAGCGGGAATGGACTGGCCTCAATGCCCCTGTTTCCGGCTCAGTTCGCGCATGGCGTCATCAAGCCCGTCCAGCGTCAGCGGATACATCCGGTCATTGACCAATTGCTTCATGATCTTGGTCGATTGCGAATAGGACCACTGCTTTTCGGGCACGGGGTTGAGCCACACCGTCGCCGGATAGGTATTGGCCATGCGCTGCATCCAGATCGCGCCGGCTTCTTCGTTCATATGCTCGACACTGCCGCCC
>JBNLDR010000064.1:0-14063 GCA_050304495.1 Altererythrobacter sp. | reverse complement strand
AGGTCCGCCAGGTCAGGCCGCATACTAATGGCGAATGCTTTCTGGTGCTCGACAGTGGGGCGGAGGTGAAAGTCAGTCGTTCTTACCGCGACGTCGTGGCGCGCTTCGTCCACTGATGGCTTTCACTCTCGAGGGCTTCGATCTGGACGCATTTGTGCGCGCCACGCTGGCAGAGGACCTTGGCGAAGGGCTTGCCGGGGGCGGGCACGACGTCACTTCGGAAAGCGTGATCCCTGCCAATGCGCGCTTCGCCGGTGTAATGGACAGCCGCGACGCGATAGTGGTTGCAGGCCTGCCAATTGCCGAGGCATTCTTCCGCGCACTCGATCCCGCGATGGAGATCGAATTGTTGGTCCAAGAGGGGGCCGAGGTTGAACCGGGCGCAGATCTGATGCGCATGTCTGGCAATGCCCGTGCCATGCTGACAGCAGAACGCAGCGCACTCAATACCGTCCAGCACCTCTCCGGCATTGCCACCATGGTGCGCGAATATGTGCGGGCGATGGACAATCCGGCCTGCACCCTGCTCGACACGCGCAAGACCATTCCCGGCCTGCGCCATCTCGAGAAATATGCTGTTCGCATGGGCGGCGGCAGCAACCACCGCATGGGGTTGTGGGATGCAGCGATGATCAAGGACAACCACGTGTTGGTGGCAGGCAATGTGGGTGAGGCAGTGCGCCGCGCGGTCGATGCAGGAGTGAAGGAGATCATCTGCGAAGTTGACCGGATCGACCAGATCGAACCGGCACTGGCAGCGGGCGCGACCAGATTGCTGCTCGACAATATGGAGCCAGATACGCTGCGCGAAGCCGTGGGCCTGGTTGCAGGCCGCGTGCCGACCGAGGCATCGGGCGGGATCAACCTCCAGACGATCAAGGCCAAGGCGGCCACGGGCGTGAACTATGTCTCCGTTGGGCGACTGACCCAAAGCGCACCTGCCGCCGATATCGGGCTGGATTTTACGCCGCTATGATTGGACGAACCGCAATTGGTCTCTTCGCGGTTATGTTTCCAGCCATCGCCCAGGCGCAATCCTATCAATGCAATATGCCGCGCGCGATCGAGCCGCCCTATGCCGAACGCAACGGCCCGGTGCGCCAGCTTCCCGTCTCCGGCTACACCATGGCGGCGAGCTGGAGCCCCGAATTCTGCCGCGGCCGCGAAGGCAATCGCGCGCAGGCGCTGCAATGTTCCGGGCGCAACGGACGCTTCGGCTTTGTGATGCACGGGTTCTGGCCCGAAAGCGGGCGCAGCTGGCCGCAATGGTGCCCCACCAGACTGCACCCCACCGGGATCGATGTGGCAAGGCAGCTTTGCCGCAGCCCATCCGCCATCCTTGTCGCGCATCAATGGGCCAAGCATGGCGCCTGCATGGCCCGAAAGCCCGCAACCTATTTCAAGATCTCCAATATATTGTGGGATTCATACCGCTGGCCCGATTATGACCGGATCTCGCGCCAGAAAGGCCTGACCGTGGGCGATATACGACGCGCCTTTGTCGACGCCAATTCGGGCTGGCGGCCAGACGCTGTGGGCGTGCATCTCAATGACAAGGGGTGGTTGCAGGAATTGAAGCTTTGCTATTCCAAGCGCTTCCGCCCGATCCGGTGCGATAAGACGCATTTTGGAGCAAAGGATGAAACACCCGCGAAGATCTGGCGGGGGCTTTAGCGCCGCTCCCTGAAGAATCCGCGCAGCAGCTCCGCCGCTTCGGCTTCGCCCATCCCCGAATAGACCTCTGGCCGATGCAGGCATTGCGCTTGTTCGAACACGCGCGCGCCGTGCTCCACCGCGCCGCCCTTAGGATCTGGCGCGGCGTAATAGAGCCGCGCAATCCGCGCATGGCTGATCGCGCCTGCGCACATGGCGCAGGGTTCCAACGTGACATGGAGATCGCATTCGGTGAGCCGCTCACTGCCCAGCTTTTCCGCCGCCATGCGCAGCGCGCGAATTTCCGCATGGCCGGTGGGATCGGGCGGCTCGCGGGTCTGATTCGCGGCGACAGCAATTACCTCACCGCCCCTCGTCACCGCCGCCCCGATCGGCACTTCGCCTGCATCCGCAGCCTTGCGCGCGGCGTCGAGCGCCAATTGCATCGCTTCGGGGATTGGCCATCTGGCTGCTTGGCGGTCCATAGAAGGCGCTATAGTCTGCTGCGCCAAGGCCGCAACTTGCTTGACGATTCGATGGGTCACCGCTATGCGCGCCGCTTTCCGGCAAACCTGAACTATTCAGGCCGAACCAATTGGGCCGCCGATTCGCATCGGAAGCCCGCAAACTGAACGAACGAGAGATACGATGTCGCGCATTTGCGAACTGACCGGCAAGGGCCGCCAGGTGGGCCACAATGTGAGCCACGCCAACAACAAGACCAAGCGGGTGTTCCTGCCGAATCTGCAGAACGTCACGCTGATGAGCGAGAAGCTGGAGCGCAGCTTCAAGTTCCGCGTTTCGACCAATGGCCTGCGTTCGGTCGAGCACAATGGCGGGCTGGACAACTGGCTGCTCAAGACTTCGGATGACAAGCTTTCGGCCAATGCGCTGAAGGTGAAGCGCGAGCTGAAGAAGGCGCTGGCAGCCGCCTGATCGCTCGCCCGCCAGGGCAAGCTGAGAAATTCAGGGCGTGCGGGGGGAACCTCGCGCGCCTTTTTGCGTCCGTTCAAATCATTCGGGCGAGTTGACGAACAGCAGCGGATCAAGCCGCGCGTCGCGCCATTTGATGCTCCAATGAAGGTGTGGGCCGGTGGCGCGCCCGGTCATACCGATATTGCCGATATATTGGCCACGCTTCACTTCGTCGCCCTCTTTCACCACCAGCTTGGAAGCGTGGAGGAAGGCGCTGTTGAGCCCCTGGCCATGATCGATGATCAGGAGATTGCCCTCTAGCGAGAAGGGCGTGCTGGCCGCCAGCACCACCACCCCGTCAGCCGGGGCGACAAAGGGCGACCCGCTAGTGCCGGTGGAGATGTCCAGCCCCGAATGATAACTGCCCGGTTCGCCACGATAGATGCGCTGCGACCCGAATCGGCCCGAAATCCTGCCCTTGGCCGGCCAGACGAAATCCTGCTGCCACCCTTGCGCCCCGGTTTCCTTCTGGCGCGCGTTCCAGATCGCTTCTAGCTCCGGCCGGCGGCGTGCCATGAACGCCTCGCTCGCTCCGCCGGGGCGCCGCGCCACATTGATGTGCTCGATATTCCAAGCGCGCGGCGCGATCTTGAGTGGTGCTTCAGCCACCGAACCATTTGCCAGCTTCGCCTGCAGAACCTCGCTTGTTCCCGCGTCCCGATCGAAAGCGGCGAAGAAATGGCCCGATTCGTCTACCTCCAGGGCTTGGGAGCCGAGCCGGGCAGAAACCGTGCCAGCGGGCACTGTCCCGCGCACCCAGCCGCCCTGAGTCAATGCTCCCGAATAGGTGAATTTGGCCGCGACTGCTGCGCCGGAATTGTCGGCAGGAATGTCTGACGACATTGCGATACCGCCAGGCAGCGCAGTCAGCGCGATCGCGGCGGGTATGGCGAGTTTCAGCCGCATCGGCCCGCTCACCCCTGCCCGGTCAGCCGCCTGGTAGCAGCTTCGGCGCTGGCAAAGGGTTCCTGATGCTCCGCGCTCCAATAGCGCAGCTCTTCCAGCGGGATCGCCTCGCCCGTAACCGCACAAAAGACGTGCTTGCCGGGGCGCAGAACACGGAAACTATTGGGGCCGTAATGGAGCTTTGCCCCGTCATCGCTCGAATGCATCAACATGGCCTGTACCTTACCAACTCTACTCCGAACCGGCAATTAACCGAACAGATCGTCTTGTTTGGGGTGCGAAGTGGCCGGTTTGGGCTTGGTTGGCCTGGGCTTCGGCTGTGCTCTTGCGGCTGGCGAGCCTCCTTGAACCACATCCAGCCTGCCATCCTGGAATTGCAGCGACAGCGCCGTATGCTTTTCGGCCAAAGCCTTGCTGGTAAGCGCCTGCCCCTGGCTGTCCCGAACAATCGCATAGCCGCGCCTGAGCGGAACTTCGGGGTGAAACTGGCTGGCGAGTCGCCACAGCGCGTCAAGCCGCCGTTTGTTGTCTTCATATCCGCGCTGGAGCAGGCGCGGTGACAGGCGCGAGGAAACGCCCGCCAATTGCTCACGCCCGCGCCCGGCGCGATCCTTGAGCCCGCGCCGCAGCCGCTCGCTAAGCTCGTCCAGCCGTTGCGCCTGCGGTTGCAGCAATTGTTCCAGCCGCGGCATACGCTTGACCCGCGCTTCCAGCCGTTCACGCCCCAGTTCGATCGGGCGATAGATCGCGCGGCGCTGGCGATTGGCGAGATCGGCAATGGTCGCGGCCAGGTCCGCCCGCACCGGTACGGCCATTTCCGCTGCCGCGGTAGGGGTGGGTGCGCGCCGGTCCGCCACATAGTCCGCCAGCGTCGTATCGGTCTCATGGCCAATCGCAGAAATAACCGGAATGGTACATTCTGCTATCGCGCGAACCACGGCCTCCTCATTGAAGCTCCACAAATCCTCGATCGATCCGCCGCCGCGCGCGACGATCACCAATTGGGGCTTTGGCACCACACCATCCCCGGAAAGCGCCGAAAACCCGCGGATTGCTTGCGCCACCTGCTCCGCCGAGCCCTGACCCTGTACCAATACCGGCCACACCAGCACCTGCGAGGGAAAACGATCAGCCAGCCGGTGCAGGATATCGCGAATAACCGATCCGGTTGGTGAAGTGACCACGCCGATCACACGAGGCAGGAATGGAAGAGGGCGCTTGCGCTCTCGCGAGAACAGGCCTTCGGCCTCCAGTCGCGCCTTTGTCTTCTCGAGCAAAGCGAGCAAGGCACCCTCGCCTGCAATCTCCAAATCATCGATCACGATCTGGTATTTGGATCGCCCTGGATAGGTAGTGAGCTTGCCCGATGCGATAACCTCCAGCCCGTCTTCCGGTCTGAAGGCAAGCCGCTGTGCGCCACCCCGCCACATTACCGCATCGATCACCGCGCCTTCGTCTTTCAACGAGCAATAGAGGTGCCCCGATGCAGCCCTTTTCACGCCCGAAAGCTCGCCGCGCAGCCGCACAAAGCCGAAGCGATCCTCCACCGTGCGTTTGAGCAGCGCCGAAATTTCGGTGATCGTCAGCGGTGCGGCGTTGTCCCCTTGCGTCTCGCGCGCTACCAGCCCGCCAGCATTCTCTGGATCATCGGGAGCGGTCATGAATATCCTTCTTCTGGGCTCAGGCGGGCGAGAACATGCGCTGGCATGGAAGCTGGCGCAATCCCCTTCACTGACCCGACTTTACGCTGCCCCCGGAAATCCCGGAATTGGCGAGGAGGCGGAGCTGGTCCAGCTCGACGTCACCGATCATGCGTCGGTGGCCGCTTTTTGCCAGGCGCATGATGTCGCGCTGGTAGTGGTCGGGCCGGAGGCTCCGCTGGTGGCAGGCCTTGCCGACGATCTGCGCGCGCAGGGCATTCCCGTGTTCGGCCCGTCGAAGGCGGCGGCGCAGCTTGAAGGCAGCAAGGGTTTTACCAAGGATTTGTGCGAGCGAGCAGGGATCCCGACCGCAGGCTATGTCCGCACCACTTCGCTGGACGAGGCGCTGGCCGCGCTCGATCGTTTTGCCGCGCCTTATGTGCTCAAGGCTGACGGGCTGGCGGCGGGCAAGGGCGTCGTAATTGCCGAAACTCGTGCCGAAGCGGAGGAGGCATTGGCCGATATGTTCGGCGGCGCATTCGGTGAGGCAGGTGCCGAAGTCGTCATCGAGGAATTCCTGACCGGCGAAGAGGCCAGCCTGTTCGCTCTGACCGATGGAGCTTCAATCCTGCTGTTCGGCAGCGCGCAGGATCACAAGCGCGTGGGCGAGGGCGACACCGGGCCCAACACCGGCGGTATGGGTGCCTATTCTCCCGCGCCGGTGCTGACGGCGCAACTCGAAGCGCAGGCGTTGCGCGAAATCATCGAGCCTACCGTCCGCACCATGGCCGCCGAAGGCACGCCCTATTCGGGCGTACTCTATGCCGGGCTGATGCTGACGAACGATGGCCCCAAGCTGATCGAATACAATTGCCGCTTCGGCGATCCCGAATGCCAGGTTCTGATGATGCGGCTGGAGGATGATCTGGCAGACTACATGCACGCCTGCGCCAACAACAGCCTCGCCAGCATGCCCCGCCCCGGCTTTGCGCCCGACACGGCAATGACCGTGGTGATGGCCGCCAAGGGATACCCCGGCACGCCCGAGAAGGGCGGCGCGATCGACCTGAAGGATGCCGAAGCGGGTGGCGCCAAGGTCTTCCACGCGGGAACTGCGATGAAAGACGGACAGCTTGTCGCCAATGGCGGACGCGTTCTCAATGTCACCGCATTGGGCGCGAATGTCACGGGAGCGCAGGCTGCGGCCTATGCGGCGGTGGACCGGATCGACTTTGCCAGCGGCTTTTGCCGCCGCGATATCGGCTGGCGCGAAGTGGCACGCGAAGCGGCGAGCTGACGCTGGCTGCGCGCTTCTTGCGCCGGCCCGCTTGCCTGTGCCACAATGCTGGCCAGACCACACAGTATGGCGGCGGTTGCGGGCACAAGATTTTGTGGCCTGACAATAGTTTGTGAAAAGGGAGACTCTGCTTGACCCAAATCAATGCGAGAGCAAGCGGGCCATGGTCTACAAGAATCCTCCACAGCTCGGAGAGGCGGCGTGTGCTGAGGTCAATCCCTCCCTTTTTGACCCTCATAGCATGCGCCGCCTGCATGCATCAGCCCCCCCAACCCGCCACCGAGACGGCTGTAAACCCTCCGCATGAAGGGCTCGCCTTCGTCCAGGCGGCCTGCGGTGGCTGCCATTCCGTCGAGGCCAGCGGGCTTTCGCCCAATCCGCAAGCTCCACGCTGGATCGATATCGTCAATCAGCAGGGTCTGGACGAAGATTCGCTGGCAAGCTGGCTGGCGGATGCGCACAATTATCCCGAGATGATGGATTTCGACCTTGACCCCGATCAGGTTGAAATGATTGCCGATTACATGCTGACCTTGCGCAGCGAGGACTATCGCCGACAACCCGACTGAGCACCAAAGCTGGTCCCGGATCAGCGCCCGGCCATATCGCGGATTGCCCAGAGCGGCAGGTAGGGTCGGCGTAGCGCCTGCTCGAGCGCATAGGGCCACCAGCCGGGACCGAAAGCGTGATAGAGGCGCACCCGCACTCCCAATTGCCGTGCGACGGCGCTGGTCCTGCGGCGCGGCAGGCCGCGCAATTGCTCAAGTTCTGCCGGGGTTCCCGCATCGCGCAGGATTGAAAGACTGGCCTGCGCCAGCTCCGGATCATGGGTTGCGATGGCAACCGGAGCCGCTCGCCCGGCCAGCAGATGAACCAACTGCAGATATGCCGCGTTGAAATCCGCCTGATCACCACCCGGATCTGCCCATTCCCCTTTCACCAGCCGGATGCGCTGCGGTGTATCACGCAGCCGCTGAGCATCGGTCAGGCTGCGCTTCCACCGGGCCGGCAGCGCGACGCCGGCATTCACCCCCGCTGCAAGCCGGTGTATCGCCTCAACCTGATGATGCGCATGGGCATCGAACACCAACGAGGCCCCGCGGCTCGAAATGTCGCGCACATGCCCTTCGTCAAAGCGCAATTGCGGCGCCTTGATCGCGATAATGGCATCATTGCCAGTCGCCAAAAGCACTTCGGCCAATCGGCATAGCGTTTGGGCGACCGTAGCTGGAGGATCGTCATCGCCTGCGAAGAAGCCCACGCTGCACGACAGGCCCTTGCGGGCGAATCTTGCGCATGTATTCGCCGCAGTCTCGACATCGCCTTGCGGCAGGACCCGCCCCAATTGTTCTGGCAGGCGGTAGCGGGCATCGCGCAACCGGGCCGTGATCGCCGAATTCAAGATCTGCGCCTTCGCAAACGCGCCGCCAGCCAGGCCAATGCATCGCGGGCCAGCGCAGCTATTGCGGCAGGAGCGAGCGGATAGACGCGCAGACGCACGAATTCATGCTGCTGGTTGGTCCACAAATCTGCGATCCATGGTTCTGCCTCTCCCATGAATTCAACCGCGCGCAAACCCGCGCGGGCCGCCTCGCCAACCGCGTGGAGCATCAGCAAATTGCCGGGAGAACAACGACCATAAGCTTCGTCAAAGCCGATCTTGTAGAGCCAGTATCGATCATCCCAGACTATCGCCAATTGCATCGCCACCGGCTGGCCATCGATCCGCATCAGGGCGACACGGCACTGCCGCTGCATGCACATGGTTTTGAGGTATGAGCGAAAAAACGCCTCCTTGCGCGGATCGCAGGCGATCGCCGAACCCGCATCGGTCTTCCAACTACGCGCTTCGACCGCGATTGCCTGGTCGAACAGCGGGTCGAATTCATCCGGCGATGGCGCCAACATAGCGAAGGTCAACTCGCCGATCTCTTCAGCACGCCGCCGAGCCCGGCGAAAGTCCGACCTGCGGCGCGAGTTGAAGTGGTCTTCCGGGGTGATCCAGGTCTCGTCGAGCGGCAAATGAGGCGCGCTGGTCGCCTCGCTGAGCCACATCAGACCCTTTCCCGCCATGCGGGCGCGGATTGCGCCAACCAATGATGAGTGCGCCGGGATCCGGGAAAATTCGATCGCACGTCCAAGCGACAGCAATCGGTCGGCAAGCATGGTGGCGCCTTCGCCTGTCCGGCACAGCGCATCGAAGGGCTCGAACAGCTCATCATCACCAGCCATGCGCCAGGGGGCGATCGCACCGGGATCGCGGCACAGCGCAATACAGGCAGATGGCGGCCCATCGCACGGCACCTGAAGCTGGCACAGGTCGAGGCCCTGCAGCAGATATTCGCTCAGAGCGGCAAGGAACGCTTCCGATTGGGTTGGCAGCTTAGCGCAGTCAGCCAGCTGCCGCCACGCAAGCGGGCGCAGCTGCACATCCGGTTCTCGCCGGATTGAACTGGAAACCAGACTATTCGCGCTTTGATACAAAGCCTCGACCTCCGGCCGGGGCCTTAGCGCCAAATCCCTAATTAATAGCCAATCACCTGGATGCCCGGCGTGCCGGGATCAACCCAGTTTTGCCGCCATCAAGGCCTTGAGATCCACCTCTGTGCGCGCGCCATAGTGCGAGATGATCTCTCCCGCCGCAATCGCGCCGCGGCGCAGGCAGCGTTCAAGCGGCTCGCCATTGACGTGACCATAGAGGAAACCGGCAGCGAATAGATCGCCCGCACCGGTGGTGTCGACCACTTCTTCGACCGGCTCAGCCGCAACCTCGGCTCGCTCGCCATTACGCACGGCGATCGCGCCATCGGCGCTGCGCGTCACCACCAGGGTGGGCAGCTTGCCCGCCAGCGCGGCAATCCCGTCTTCGATATTGTCCGTGCCCGTCAGCGCAAACAACTCAAGATGGTTGGCGAAGAGGATATCGATCATCCCCTCTTCGATTAGTGCGCGCCAATCATCGCCATGACGCTCGATCACGAAGACTTCGGACAGGGTCAGCGCCACTTCGCGCCCGGCGGCGCGGGCAGCCTCGATCGCACGTCGCATGGCGGCACGCGGCTCTTCCGGGTCCCACAGATAGCCTTCGAGATAGAGGATCCTGGCACCGCCAATCGCCTCTTCGTCCAGCGCCTCGGCGGGCAGATACTGGCACGCCCCAAGGAATGTGTTCATGGTGCGCTGGGCATCGGGCGTCACAAAGATCAGGCAGCGTGCGGTCGAGGGCTCGCCCGGGCGGGGCGGGACATCGAAATCGATCCCCACGGCGCGGATGTCATGGGCGAAAACCTCGCCCAGCTGGTCATCGGCGACCTGGCCCACGAATGCGCATTGCGCGCCCAGCGCTGACAGACCCGCCAGCGTATTGGCGGCGGAGCCACCCGAAATCTCGCGCGCGGGGCCCATCGCGTCATACAGTTCCCTGGCCCGGTCGGCATCGACCAGCGTCATGCCGCCGCGATTGAGCTGCAGTTCTTCGATCAGTTCGTCGCTGGCGGGGGACATCACATCGACAATGGCATTGCCAATGCCGATCACGTCATATCGGGGGTCAGTCACAGAAATTCCTGTAATGGTTGATAGCTATGCGCCTCGGACTAGCCGCTCTGCCCTTGCCCGCCAAGCATGGATTGAGAGAATACGTTGACTTGCGTTGGCAACCTCCCGAAACGCAGGGTCAAACCATGTCCGCCGTTCTGCGCTCCCTCACCCTTGCCCTGCGTCAGCTGGCCGATCCGGCCGTGCTGCGCGTGCTGGCGAAGAGCGTTGGGCTAACCGTCATCCTCTTCGCCATGCTGGGTGTTGCGCTGTTCCAACTGGTTTTGGAAGCCGCTGCGCAAATGGGCTTCGCTACGCAAACCGAGGCGACCTATCTCGTGACGCTGATCCTGACGCTGCTCGCGGCTTGGTTCCTGTTCCGCATCGTCGCCATCGCGGTGCTGCAATTTTTCGCCGACGAAGTGGTGCTGGCGGTGGAGCGCAAGCATTATCCGCAAGCCGCCGCGAGCGCGCGCAAGCTGCCATTCAGAGAGGATCTGGCGAACAGCCTAAAGGGTGCCGGGCGAGCCATATTGTTCAATATGCTGGCGCTGCCTTTCGCGCTGGTCCTGCTGTTCACGGCGATTGGGCCCGCTGTGGTGTTCGTGACAGTCAATGCAGTCCTGTTGGGCCGGGAGCTGACCGACATGCCGTGGTTGCGGCATCGCGGCGGTGCGGAGGAGGTATCACCCGTTGGCGCAGACGAGCGCTTGATCCTGGGCGGTGTAATCGCGGGAATGATGCTGGTGCCCTTTGCCAATCTGCTGGCCCCCTTGGTCGGCGCAGCAGCCGGAACGCATCTGTTCCAGATCGCTCGCCAGCGGGGTGGCCATGAATAGATTCGCCCCCGCCCTGCTCGCAGTCGGGCTGGCCGGTTGCGTCAGTTCAGGCCCGGTCTGGGCGCCGGTGCCGCAAGCCAATCGCCAGGCCCCGCAAGCGCGCCCGGCACAAGTGCCGCCCACCGCGCCGCCGCCGCCCGTTGTCGGCTTCCGCGCGGCGCAGACAATGAACGCGCCAGGCCTGGAAGGCGTCATCGGGGCCGGCGCAGAGCAATTGGAGCGCAAATTCGGCAAGGCCCAGCTCGACATCTGGGAAGGCGATGCGCGCAAGCTGCAATTTTCTGGCCAACCATGTGTTATTGATGTCTATCTCTATCCGCCGCAGCGCGGATCAGCCCCCATTGCCACGCATGTTGAGGCGCGGCGCGCAAGCGATGGGGCGGCAGTGGATCGTGCTGCCTGCGTCAGGGCGCTTTCAAACAAATAGGGCCCGGTAACCCGGAATTAACGCTGCCATGCCATCCCGCTCGCTTGAATTCAGGGGGATTTGCGTATGTCGTTCCAGTTTTCAGAGCTTGCTCACCAAGTCGCGGCAGATGGCGTTGTTTCGCCTTCCGAACTGTTTTCCTTGCGTCAGCTGGGCTGGGGCGACGGGCAGATCTACCGCAATGAGGCCGAAGCGATCTTCGAGATTAATCGTGCGATCAACCATCCGACCGCCGAATGGGTCGACTTTTTCGTCGAGGCGATTGGCGAATTCGTACTCAATGGCTCTGAACCACGCGGCATGTGCAGCGATGAAGAGGCCGATTGGCTGATCGACGCGCTGGACAAGGATGGTCGGCTCGAAAGCATGGCGGAACTCGAACTGCTGGTGCGGATCGTCGAACGCGCTCAAAACCTGCCCGAACGGCTCAAGCACTATGCCCTGCGCCAGGTGGAACAAGCAGTGCTGACCGGCACCGGTCCGACCCGCCATGGCGGTGATCTGTCAGCTTCGCACATTTCGGCGGCCGAATGCCGGATCCTGCGCCGGTTGGTGTTTGCCAGCGGCGGGCATGGCCCGGCAGTGGTCACGCGCCATGATGCGGAAATGCTTTTCCGCGTGAAGGATGAGACCCTGCAGGAAGAGAACGCGCCGCAATGGGACGAATTGTTCGTCGACGGGGTGGCCAATTACCTCAAGGGTTTCCAGTTGCAAAACGCCCAGCTGAGCCATGAGCGCGTGAAGGAGCTTGAGAGCTTCATCGCTGACAATAATGCCAGCGTTGGGCGGTTCATGGGCACCGTGGCGCGCGAAATGCCGCAAGCGGCGAACCATTTCGGCAAGGTCTTTGGCAAGAAGCCTGCCGGGACGAACTATATTGAAGCGGCTGCCGCCGGGAATCTGGTCGAAGATTTCGAGCAGGAATGGCTCGAGAAAATGATCGACGCCGACGGCGAAGTGGACGATCTGGAGCGGGCCTTGCTGGCGCGGTTGGTCGAAGAGGGCTGAACCGCCCGCTCAACAGGAGGTTTTCGTCAGTTTCGAACGAAAATCGCGGCAATCACACCATGAAGGATTCGCCGCAGCCGCACGCGCCCTTGGCATTGGGGTTTTCAAACACGAAACCGGCGGTGAAATCATCCTCCTGCCAATCCATCGTGCTGCCAACCAGATAGAGTACGCTCGCCCCGTCGATGTAGAAGATACCGCCCGGCGTTTCGATCTTCTCGTCGAACTTCACTTCCTCGGTCACATAGTCAACCGAATAGGCAAGCCCCGAACAACCGCGGCGCGGGGTCGAAAGCTTGACCCCGATCGCATCGGCTGGTGCCTTGGCCATCAGCTCCGCAATCCGCGCTTCGGCGGCTGGCGTCAACGTAACGGCGGCGGGAATTTCGCGAGTCCTCGTCATCACAGCATCCCCAGTTCGAGCCGCGCTTCGTCGCTCATCTTGTCCGGGCCCCATGGCGGATCCCACACAAGGTTCACCTCCGCATCGCGCACGCCGGGCACGCTGGCGGCGCGCAGCTCGACCTCGCCCGGCATGCTTTCCGCCACCGGGCAATGCGGCGTGGTAAGCGTCATGGTGATGATGGCATCGCTTTCACCGGTGATCTCAACGCCGTAAATCAGCCCCAGATCGTAGATATTGACCGGAATTTCCGGGTCATAGATTTCCTTGAGCGCTGCCACGACGCCTTCGTAAAGCTCGCCGCCCGGTTCGCCCGAACCAAGACCTTCGGGCTTTTGCTGCAGGAAACCCTCCAGATAATCGCGTTTGCGCTCCATCGTCTCGCGCGTCGTCTCGTCTGGGTCGACGGCATTTTCCACGCGTGCGCGCCTGGGCTTTTCATGTGGCGTCGCCACCCCTTCGTTCGGCGCGGGGGCTGCAACAAAATCCTTCTCTTCGGATGGCTTGTTCATCCGGAAATACTCCCAAAAATCCTGCGAGTCCTGGCGACGCCTTCCAGCAGCGCATCAATATCGCTTTCATCAGAATAGAGGCCGAAGCTGGCGCGCGCGGTGGCGGGCACGCCCAGATGATCCATAAGCGGCTGTGCGCAATGATGCCCGGCCCGGATTGCAACCTGGGCTTCATCCAATATGGTGCCAAGATCGTGCGGGTGAACCCCATCGAGCGCGAAGCTGACGATCCCGGCGCTTTCCTCCGGCCCGAACAGGGTGACATCGTTCATCGCGCCAAGTTCGCGGCGCAAGCGGGCAACCAACTCTTCCTCGTGCCGATGGATCCGATCGATTCCGATCGCCTCGACATATTCGACCGCCGCAGCAAAGCCCAATGCTTCGGTGATCGCTGGCGTGCCCGCTTCGAACCTTTGCGGCGGCGGGGCATAGGTGGTCTTTTCGAACGTCACGCGGTCGATCATCGAACCGCCGCCCTGCCATGGGGGTAGGCTATCGAGCAGTTCGGCGCGGCCCCACAATGCGCCGATCCCGGTCGGGCCATAGAGCTTGTGCGCGCTGAAGGCGTAGAAATCGCAGCCCGTGGCCGCAACATCGACCGGCAGGCGCGGCACCGCCTGGCAGCCATCGATCAGCAGCTTCGCACCCACGCCATGCGCCAGATCGGCCGCGCGAGCGACATCGAGCTGCGAGCCGAGCACGTTCGAAACGTGGGCAAAGGCCACCATCTCATGCTCTGGCGTGAGCATCTTCTCGGCCGCGTCCAGATCGATCCGCCCGTCTTCTGTGAGCGGGCAGACATCGACCTGCCACCCGGCCAATTGCCAGGGCACGATGTTCGAATGATGCTCCAGCACCGACAGCAG
>JBNLDR010000063.1:0-14142 GCA_050304495.1 Altererythrobacter sp. | reverse complement strand
ACGGTCAGTTTCGATCGCACGCTGCCCCAATTGGACGCTTCACCGGAAACGATCGCCGTGGTTCGTGACGAAATGCGGATGAAGTTGCTTGAGGGCGGCGCGGTTCTTGACCTGCCAAAACCGCAGGTACCCGCTGGTCAGCCTGTCGCTTCCGAGCGTGGCCAGATCGATTCCTGCGCGAAGGGCCAGGAACTGGATCGCTCCGCCATCTGGGCTGCGCGGCTGCCTAGCTATGCGGCAATTCCGCCGCGCGGCGCGACTATTGCGGGGGCTGGGCGCGACCTGCCGGGATGCAAGCTTCGTCTGGTGACCTATCGCTCTCCGCTCAACGCGGAAGAGGCGATGCAGTTCCACTATACGCTCGCCACAAGGGCGGGGCTGAAACCAAGCCTTTACGCCGGGAAGAATGGCCTGCTGGAACTGATCGGCAATCGCGATTCCGTGCATTTGGCGGTCAGGACCGTGCCATCGCCAGATGGTTTGGTGACGGTCGAAATCGCCAGTCTGGAACCTGCCTAATTGTCTTTCAGCCCGATGCCGATATTGGCGCGCGGCTGGTCCATCTCGGTACTGGCGACGGGATAGGCGCAGTAGTCCGCAGCATAAAACGCGGCTGGTCGATGATTGCCTGACAGGCCGATGCCACCGAATGGTGCCGATGACGAAGCGCCCGTGGTGGGGCGGTTCCAGTTGATGATCCCGGCGCGGATATTGGCCCAGAAGCGGTTGTAATCCTGCGGGCTGCCACCGATCAGCGAGGCGGAGAGCCCGAAACGCGTATTGTTCGCTTCGGCAATCGCAGCGTCAAAATCCACCACCCGGATAATCTGCAGAATTGGACCGAACAATTCGACATCGGGCCGGTCCTGCATATTGGTCACATCGATAATGCCGGGGGTCAGGAATGGCAGCCGGTCATCCGGCCGGCGCATATGCTTCAGCACCTTGCCGCCATGGGTCAGCAAATGAACGAAGCTTTCCTGCAGGCGGGATGCGGTTTCGCTATCGATGACCGGGCCCATGAAAGGTGGCGGATCGGCAAAGGGTTCATCCACGATCAGGCGGTCCGTCAGCTTCAGCAGTTCGTCCACCAGCGGGGCGTAGAGATGTTCCAGCACCACCAGGCGCCGCGCCGCTGTGCAACGTTGACCTGCCGTGGCGAAGGCGGATTGGGCGACCAAAGCAGCGGCATCTGCCAGTTTCGGCGTATCGATCACGACGATCGGGTTGTTGCCACCCATTTCCAGCGCCACGATTTTGGCCGGATTGGCCGACAATGTTCGGCTGATAGAAATGCCGCCCTGCAGTGATCCGGTGAACAGCACGCCATCGATATTGGGATTGGCAATCAGCTTCTTGCCTTCATCGACCCCGCCGACGATGAATTGCACCACATCTTCGGGGACGCCTGCTTTGTGAAACAGGCTAGTCAGGAATTGCCCGGTCGCCAGCGTCTTCTCGCTCGGCTTGAACAGGATGACATTGCCCGCGATCAGCGCAGGAATGATATGGCCATTGGGCAGGTGCGCCGGGAAGTTATAGGGGCCCAGCACCACCATGACGCCATGCGGCTTGTGCCGGACCGATGCCGTTCCTTGCAGCGCACTGTCGAGGCGTTTCTTGCCGGTCCGTTCCGCATAGGCGCGTACCGAGATTTCGACCTTGGCGATTACTGAATCCACTTCGGTGCGCGCTTCCCACAGCGGCTTGCCGGTTTCCCGCGCGATCAGATGGGCGAATTCCTCTGCCGCGGCGCGCACTTCATTGGCAAAGCGGCGGGCCAGCTCGATCCGGTTGGCAAGCGGTTGCGATGCCCATTCGGGCCAGGCCTGCCGCGCGCGATAGACGCAATCGCCGATGTCGCTGATCTTGCCTTCCCAAAAGGCACGACCAGTCGCTGGTTCAAAAGAAATGAACTCTTTCTCGAAGACAAAATCGTCTGACATCGTGGCCTAACCCGTTAGTCGGATGAAACTGATTTGGGAAGGGAGGGAAAGGACGCAGTTCACCCCTTTGTTCATTGCGTTACGCCTGCGGGCTGCGGCGGCTCGCCATGCGCATCCCCCATCCGGCGGATCGCTTCGACCTTGGCCTGCAAGGGTGCCCAATCGTCACGATCGGCGATGGCAGACCAGATTGACTCGACCTCGTCGATCAGCATGCTCTGCGGCTGACCTCCGGCCCAATAGAAGTGGGGGCTCTCGACCGCTTGATAGCCGGACAGCGCCTCCGCCAGATCGCCGGCTGTATTGCGCCCACCGCGATGCGCGAAGAAGAAGGCGTCGGGTTGGGCGCCGGACTCACGCAATTCCTTTTCGCTTGCTGCCACAAGCCGCGTATCGGCATCGAAACCGCGCGATTCAACGCCGAGCCGCCAGCACCAGCGCCGCGCAATCGCCGCCATATAGAGTTCGCCAAAGCGGTTCATCGCGGCGAGTAGCGGCTCGGCTTCTGTCAGCATTCGCAGCGCCACCGCCAATTGCCCGCAATTCCAGTGCAGCGCCTCTGGCTGACGGCCGAACGCATAGAGGCCCGTCTGGTCGAAATAGGCGGCGGTAAAGCTGGGGTCCCACGCCGGGAGCCAGCGCCATGGGCCATAGTCGAAGCTCTCGCCCGAAATGTTCATATTATCGGTATTGAGCACGCCGTGGACAAATCCGGCGACCATCCAGCTGGCGGCCAGATCGGCAAGGCGTTCCACCACCTGGTGCAGCAGGATCACCGCCGGCTCGTCCCGCCCCGGCGCATCGGGCGGAGGCAATGGGCCGGGGAATTGCTTCAGACAATAATCGACCAGCTGCTCCATCTGCTCACGCTGCTCCAGCACCAGCAGCCGCTGGAAAGTGCCGATCCGGATGTGTCCATGGCTAAGCCGCACCATCACGGCAGATCGGGTGGGGGAGGGTTCGTCGCCCCGTTCCAGCGCCTCACCTGTTTCGATGATGGAGAATGTCTTGGAAGTATTCACCCCAAGCGCTTCCAGCATCTCGGTCGCCAGGATTTCGCGGACACCGCCTTTCAGCGTCAAGCGGCCATCGGCGGTACGGCTGTAGGGCGTGGTGCCCGAACCCTTGGTCCCAAGGTCCAGCAAGCGTCCCGCCTGATCGCGCATTTGGGCGAACAGAAAGCCGCGCCCATCGCCGATTTCCGGATTGTACACGCGGAACTGGTGACCATGATATTTGAGGGCCAGCGGCTGCAGCAGATTTTCCGGCAGCGGGTCGAAACGCGCGAAGTGGCGGATCCACTGCGCCTCGCTCAAATCGCCCAGGCCAACCGCTGTGGCCCAGCGATCATTGCGAAAGCGCAGTTCGGCTTGCGGAAAATCGGCGGGGGTGACCGGATCGCCCAACCAGTCGGCAAGCTCCAGAATTGCGGGGTCAGGCCGATAAACGGCGGCTTGCGGTTCGGCGCGCATGGCGCGATAGTGGGGCTGAGAAGGCCAGAGCGCAAGCGGGCCTTTCGCTTTGAAAAAACGGATCACCATTCGGAAAGCCGCACCACAAATGGATTTGCCCTATAGCGATCGCTACTGGACCAGCGCCGACGACCTTACGCTCCACTATCGCGATTATGCCGGACCTGGAGAGGCAGCAGCCGATAGGCCGCCGCTTATCTGCATGCATGGCCTGACCAGGAATGCGCGCGATTTTGCCGCCCTGGCCGAGCATTTGTCGTCCAACTGGCGCGTTATCGTGCCGGAGATGCGCGGGCGGGGCATGAGCGATTATGCCAAGGATAGCTCAACCTATAATCCGATGGTCTATGTCGGCGATGTGTTGGCACTGCTCGCCGATCAGGGGATTGACCGCTTCATCGCCATTGGCACTTCGCTGGGCGGGCTCATGACCATGCTGCTCGCCGCAACCAGGCCCGGCCTGATCGCGGGCGCGGTGCTCAACGATATAGGCCCGCAGGTAGAGCTGGAGGGGATCGAGAGGATCGCCGGCTATGTCGGGCAGGGGCGCAGCTTTCCCACATGGATGCACGCCGCGCGGTCCCTGCAAGAGGTGCACGGATCCTCATTCCCTGATTTCGGGATCGAAGAATGGCTGGAAATGGCCAAGCGCACGCTAGTGGTGGGGCAGAACGGGCGGATCAGCCTGGATTACGACATGGCCATCGCCGAACCGATCAAGCAGGCTGACAGCAATGCTGCGCCACCGGAACTGTGGCCCGCATTCGATGCGCTGGCCGGGGTTCCGCTGCTGTTGTTGCGGGGCGAGTTGTCCGATCTGATTTCGGCAAAGACCGTTGCCGAAATGGAGCGGCGGCATCCGGGCATGCAGACTGTGACCGTCCCGCGTGTGGGCCATGCCCCGACGCTGGACGAGCCGGAGAGCCGGGCCGCGATCGATCGTCTTCTGGCGCAATTGGCATGACTGCGCCCGCTGCGGGTAAACCTCGCATCCTGCACTGCCATTCGAGCTTTTCGAAGGGCGGCAAGGAATTGCGCTGCGTCCAACTGATCAATGCCTTCGGGTCTGGCCTGCACCACACCATCGTGTCCGGCAATCCAGAACAAATGGATGCAGCCGAAGGAATTTCTCGCAATATCACCGTGGATTATCCGAAAGACTTCCCGCCGCTTAGAGGTATGCCAACGCCTGGCCGCCTGCTCAGGCTGGCGCGCGCGCTTCAGGGGTTTGACCTTGTCCTGACCTATAATTGGGGCGCGATGGACGTGGCGATGGCGCATACGCTGTTCAGCGATGCGCTGGGCCTGCCGCCGTTGATTCACCATGAAGATGGCTTCAATGAGGATGAGGCGGGCAAGCTGAAAGCTTCGCGCAATTGGTATCGCCGGATCGGGCTGGGCAAGGCATCAGGGCTGGTGGTTCCGTCAGAGCAGCTGGAAGAGATTGCGCTGATGACGTGGCAGCAGCCGATCGGGCGGGTCAGGCGCATCGCAAATGGGATCGATACGGCGGCCTTCACGGCAAAGCCCGCAGCCGATGCGCTGCGCGGCGTGGTGAAGCGCGAGGGCGAGAAATGGGTCGGGACGCTGGCTGGCCTGCGTCCGGTCAAACGGCTGCCCGCGCTGGTCCGCGCTTTCGCGCCGCTGGGCGAACAATGGCATTTGGTGATCCTGGGCGACGGGCCGGAAAAACATGCCATCCGGGCAGAGGCCGAGCGGCTGGAGGTTAGCCATAGGGTCCACCTGCCGGGCCATGTGTCTGCCCCAGCGAAGGCGGTGGGCCTGTTCGATATCTTTGCGCTTAGCTCTGACAGCGAGCAATTCCCGATCTCTGTGGTGGAGGCCATGGCTGCCGGGCTTCCGGTTGCAGCGCCAGCGGTGGGGGATATCGCGCAGATGGTAGCGCCGGAAAACGCGCCCTTCATCGTCAAGCCGGGCGCTGAAGATGCGCTGTCCGATGCCTTGCTCGATCTTTCCCATGACGCGGATTTGCGGCGCGAAATCGGCGCGGCAAACCGCATGCGTGCGCAGGCCGAGTTCGACCAGGCAAAGATGATCAACGCCTATCGGCGGCTTTATGCCAGCGCTCTGGGCCGTGAAATTTGAGGTTCCGTTGATGCCGGTCGCTTAACCCGCGGTTCAACTGCCGGTGGACAGGGTAGATGCGGCATTGCGGATGGCGCTAACCCTGCCTAAAAGCGGCGCGCCAATTACACAGAAGTTGAAGGAAAGAGCCCCAACGTGGCGCTAAGACCCGGTAACGATAAGTCTTCCGAAGAAAAGCAGGCGGAATTACAGGCGGCTCAGGACGAAGTCCTGATGCGCGAGATTGATGATGCCGTGCGTCAAGACGAATATCTCCATTTCGTCCAGACATATGGCCGGCCATTGCTGGGCGTGCTGGTGGTGGGATTGCTCGCTTTCGCGGGCTATCTGTTCTGGGATCACCGGCAGGAAGCGGCGATGGAAAAATCGTCCGAGGATTTGATTGCTGCCATGGATCAGGTGGGCGCTGGCAATTTCGACAGCGCCGCAGCTTCTGCCGCAGCTCTGGCGGGCGGGACGGATGAAGGTGCGGCGGCTTCGGCCATGATGCTTCAGGCCGGTGCGGCATTGCAGCAAGGCAAGGCCAATGAAGCCGCGGCGATTTATGCCAAGCTTGCGGGCGAAGAGGCGATGCCGGCTGCGCTGCGCGATCTGGCCAAGATCCGCGAAGCCTCAATCACTTTCGACAAGCGTGATCCGGGTGAAATCATCGCTCAGCTCAAATCGCTGGCCGTGCCGGGTAACCCCTATTTCGGCAGCGCGGGCGAACTCGTTGCGATGGCATATCTCGAACAGGGCAAACAGAAAGAGGCTGGCACGCTGTTCGGCGAACTGGCCAAGTCTGACGATGTGCCCGAATCGCTCAAGGTGCGGGCGCGGCAGATGGCAGGATTGCTGGGCGTCGACGCGATCGAAGATGTCGACGCATTGCTCGAAGAACAGGGCCTGGGTGAGGGAGCGTCAGATGATGGCGCAGCCGGCGAATAGATTGATTGGATTTAACTCAATGAAAATAAGCTCGTTTTCTCGAAACATGGTCGTTGCCGTATTGCTGGCCGGGGGGCTGGCTGGATGCAGCGGAGGCCTGTTTGGCGGCGGTGACAAGAAGACCACGCCAACGATCGGTGAACGCGTGCCGGTGCTTTCGCGGATCGAGAGTGGGGCCAAGGCGGACCCGACATTGGCGGGAGTTTCGGTGATCCTGCCCCCGGAACAGGCCAATAGCGAATGGGCGCAAGCGGGTGGATCGGCCAGCAAGGCTTCGGGCCATTTGGCGCTGGCCGAAAATCCCGTACGCGTCTGGTCAGCATCAATCGCAGGATCGAGCGAGCGCCGCCGCCTGGCAGCGGCCCCGGTGGTAAGCGGAGGCAAACTGGTTGTGGTCGACACAACTGGCCTGATCAACGCCTTCGATGCGAAGACGGGCACGCGCCTTTGGACGCATCGAATCGAAATCGATGGGCAGCTCAACAATTCTGCGTTCGGCGGAGGAGCCAGCATCGCCAACGGCCGCGTTTTTGCGACCAATGGTGTGGGCGATGTCGTCGCGCTCGATGCCGAAACCGGCACAGAAATCTGGAAGGCGAAGCCGTCTGGCCCGCTGCGCGGCTCACCCACCATCGCGTTTGGCCATGTCTATGTGATGACGCAGGACAATCAGATATTTGCGCTCGACGCCAATGATGGTGAACTGGTGTGGCAGGAATCGGGTTCGGCGGCGCAGGCCGGCGTGTTCGGCGTTGCAGCCCCGGCGGCTGGGCAGGGCACGGTGATCGCCGGATATTCCTCTGGCGAGTTGACTGCCTATCGTTACGAGAACGGCCGCGTGCTGTGGTCGGATGCGCTGGCGCGCACCTCGATTTCGACCGAGGTGGGTTCGCTGACCGATATCGATGCCGATCCTATCGTCGATTCTGGGGCGGTTTACGCACTGGGGCAGGGGGGGCGCATGGCCGCTTATGAACTGGTGACGGGCCAACGCATTTGGGAACTCAATCTGGCAGGCATCTCCACCCCTGCGCTTGCGGGCGAGTGGATATTCACCCTGACCGACGATGCCCGTTTGCTGGCGATTGCCCGGTCAAACGGGCGAGTGCGCTGGGTCACGCAGTTGCAACGCTATAAGGACGAGAAGGACAAGAAAGGGCCGATCTTCTGGACCGGCCCGGTTCTGGCGGGCAACCAGCTGTGGGTCGCAAGTTCGCGCGGGCTGCTGTATCGCGTCAGCGTGGGTGAGGGATCGGCACAGCAATATGCCGATGTCGGCCAGCCGATCAGCCTTGCGCCGATCATAGCGGATGATACGCTGTATATCCTCGATGATAGCGGACGGATCAGCGCTTATCGCTGATCCGGGTGCGCCTGCGATCTTACGCGGGCGTTAACCCTTTCAAGCTATCAGCGCGCAGGATGAATACGCGCGCGCAGGAAACGGGCAATTTGCCGCGAAGCGATGTCTCGGCTGGGGTTGGCCTGGCCGGGCTGCTGGGCCTGTTCGTGTGGATCCTTTTCTGCCGCACTTACCCACTGACCGCTGAATGGCTCGATTTACCGGGCCAGCGCGAAGTTCTTTCCGGCCCCCATGCCGCATTGGCCGCGATGCTGTTCACGGCAGGCCCGATGGCCGTGTGGTCTTTGCTGGTGGACCGGGTACACCTGCGTCCATCGACCGGGATCGACTGGAAACTGGCGCGTCCGGTTTCCGCCACAATCGACATTTCGGTGGTCAAGATAGCGGGATTGTGGGCGACCTGGGCGGTGCTGGCAGGGCTATATGCCATGTGCCGCTGGTACTGGAACGGGCAATATCTGTTCGCGATGGAAGTGCTGCGCACCGCCGCGATCCCGCTGGTGGTCCTGTCCATCCCCTATGTCATCTGGCTCGATCGTTTCCTGATCGAGCCGCGCGATCATGCCTGGCATTTCGGTGCCATGCTGATCGGTCGCGAGGAATGGCACGGGGAAGAGGTAAAGAAGCATTGGCGCGCCTGGATCATCAAGGGTTTCTTCGGCGCTTTCATGATCTCGATCCTGCCGCCCGGCTTTGCCGAGGTGGTGGAGGCCGATGTGCCCGCCATGCTGGCTGATCCGGTGCGGTTGGGCATGGTGCTGGTGGCGCTGCTGTTCGTGATCGACGTGCAGATCGGGACGGTTGGCTATCTCGTCACCTTGCGCCCGCTCGATGCTCACATCCGCAGCGGCAACCCTTTCTTGGGGGGCTGGCTTGCGGCGCTGATCTGCTATCCGCCCTTCGTCTGGGGTGTGATCGGCAATGGCGATGTGCTGAGCTATGAACACAATGTCGCGGGCTGGGGGCACTGGTTTGCGGGGCACGAGACTTTGCTATGGCTGTGGGCTGGCTGGCTCGCCTTGCTCACCGCAATCTATGCCTGGGCGACGGTGGCGTTCGGCATCCGCTTTTCAAACCTGACCTATCGCGGCGTGCTGACCAATGGGCCCTATCGCTTCACAAGGCACCCGGCTTACCTGTCGAAGAACCTGTTCTGGTGGTGTTCGGTCATGCCATTTCTGGTCACGAGCGATTCAGCGGCGGACGCGGTCCGCAACACCTTCTTCCTGCTGTGCGTCAATGCGATCTATTTTTGGCGCGCCAAGACAGAAGAGGCGCATTTGTTGGCTGAAGATCCGAAATACCGCGCCTATCATTCATGGATGGAGCAGCACGGGTTGATCACTGCGCCCCTTTCGCGGCTGCTGCGCCGTGCCCGTCCGCGGCGGCCGGAAGCTGCTGTGGCAGAACCCGCCGAGTAATCGCTTAGATTACTTCGCCCTCGTCAGTTTCGTAGAGGCGCAGATCGCGTTCGGTAACTCCTAGCGCCCCGAACTCCGCGCGCCATTCGGCCATATGCGCGGTCTGGAAATGCGCCACCAGCGCGGCGCGATCAGTCCATGCCTCGCTGACATGCACCAAGCCTTCGTCCAGCACATCCAGCGCATAGGCATAGCGGATGCAGCCAGATTCCGCGCGTGAGGCGGCGAGCATCTTTTCCATGGCGGGCCGCACGGCGTCGATTGCGCCAGCGGGAATGCGTACGGTTCCAGCGATAAGGATCATCGTCTGCGCCCCCTCAGAAGCTGTGCTCATAAACGCGGGTGATGTCGCCCGCCCATTCGCCGTGATAGAGATCGAGCAGCTTCTGCGCCGGGACCTTCCCGGATGCGACAATTTCCTCCAGCGGCTTGAGGAAGCCGGTCTCATTGTCGCCGATCGAATTGAGCTGACCGCGCGCGGCCAGCCCCTCGCGCGAGATGGCCACCACTTCGCGTGCCAAATCCAGCAGCTTTCGCCCACCGGGTATTTCTGCATCGAGCGCCAGCTTGGGCACGGCGTTGCGCAGCGCCTCCCGCTCTTCCATCGTCCAGTCCTTGACCAGATCCCACGCCGCATCAAGCGCGGCTCCATCATACAACAGGCCAACCCAGAAAGCCGGCAGCGCGCAGATCTTGCGCCATGGCCCACCATCGGCCCCGCGCATTTCGAGGAAGCTCTTGAGCCGCACCTCGGGAAAGGCGGTGGAAAGGTGATCCTGCCAATCGCTTGCGCGCGGCTTCTCGCCAGGCAGGACGGACAGCTTGCCGTCCAGGAAATCGCGGAAGCTCAGGCCTGCCGCGTCGATATATTTGCCGTCACGGAAGACGAAATACATCGGCACATCCAGCATGTAATCGACATAGCGTTCATAGCCGAAGCCATCTTCGAACACGAAGGGCAGCATGCCGGTGCGCTGCGGATCGGTGTCGCTCCAGATATGACTGCGGTAGGAGAGAAATCCGTTCGGCTTGCCTTCGAGGAAGGGTGAGTTCGCGAACAGAGCGGTAGCCAACGGCTGCAACGCCAGCGAGGTGCGGAATTTCTTCGCCATGCAGGCCTCGCTCTCATAATCGAGATTGACCTGGATGGTGCAGGTCCGCAGCATCATGTCGAGGCCCATGCTGCCGACGCGCGGCATGTGCCGCATCATGATTTCATAGCGCCCCTTGGGCATGATCGGCAGTTCTTCGCGGGTCTTGTCGGGCCACATGCCCAGCCCCAGGAAGCCGACCCCGCATTGCTCGCCAATCTGTTTGACCTGGGTCAGGTGGCGGCCCGTTTCGGCGCAGGTCTGGTGCAGGTTTTCGACCGGAGCGCCGGAAAGTTCGAGCTGCCCGGCGGGCTCGAGGCTTACGGTACCGTCGCTGCCCTTCATGGCAATTACGTTCCCGTTCTCCTCGATCGGTTCCCAGCCAAATTGCTGCAAGTTCAGCAGGATGTCCCGGATACCGCAGGGTTCATCATAAGACAGTGCACGGAAGGTCTTGCGGCAGAAAACCAGCTTTTCGTGCTCGGTCCCGATCCGCCAGGCAGATTTGGGCTTCTCGCCTGCTTGCATCGGCGCAACCAGCTGATCGCGGCTTTCGATGATTGGGTCGTCTGCCCCGGAGTTTTCGCGTGTGCTCATTCAGTTGCCCTAGAAAACGGATTTGAACTGGGCCAGCAATTTATTCTTGCTGACCCGTAGTTTCGCTCCAGTCGCCCATTGACCCCATCCACAAGGCGGTGCCGGAAATAGCGGCGGTCTCTCCGCGCAGGATGCGCGGGCCGAGCGTTATGGCGCGGGCTTGGGCGTGGGCGCGGATGCTTTCGCGTTCGCCATCGTCAAACCCGCCCTCCGGGCCGATCAGCATGGCGGCGGGGCCGGGGTGGGCCGTGAAGGCAACCCCGGCAGGATCGCCGCCCAGCTCATCCGCGAAGTACAACATCCGGGCGGCAGGCCAATCACGCAGCAGCGCGTCCAGCTTCACCGGCTCGGCCACTTCGGGCAGCGCGGTACGGGCGCATTGTTCGGCAGCCTCAGTCACGATCTGGCGCGCGCGATCCATATTGAGCTTGTCGGCGACGCAGCGCCGTGTGATCACCGGCTGGATTTTCGCCACGCCCAGCTCGGTCGCCTTTTCCAGCACCAGATCGAATCGGTCTTTCTTGAGCAGGGCGGCGCAGAGCCAGAAATCGGGCACATCCTCGCGCGGGCGCAGGCGTTCGACTGTCTCTAGGCCAACGTCGCGCTTGCCCGCATCGACAACCCGCGCGGCCCATTCGCCGGTCACATCGTCGCACAGCACCACGGCATCACCCGGCGCGACCCGCATCACGCGGGCGAGGTAATGTGCCTGATTACCGGAGATGTTGACCATGGCGCCTTCGGCCAGACGCTGCTCCACGAACAGGCGCGGTGCGCTCTTGGGCGGCCAGGCTGGGGTGGCGGGCATGGCCTCACCCTAACCACATTCGTCATCCCAGCGAAAGCTGGGATCTCTCTCAGGCCATTGTTTTACCACAGCCAGCGATCCCGGCTTTCGCCAGGAAGACGCTATTGGTAGGAGACGCGCTTATGAGCGAAACCATCGTCCCCGACAGCGAACATCGCGGCCTGATCGCGCGCCTGCCGCAATTGCCGCGCGATTTGGCTCAGCTGGCCCGGTTCGATCGTCCGATTGGCTGGTGGCTGCTCTACTGGCCCTGCGTGTGGGGCGTGTGGCTGGCCGGGGCAGGGGCGCAATGGGCGTTGCTGGGATGGCTGCTGCTGGGCGCCATTGCGATGCGCGGGGCGGGCTGCGTCTATAACGACATCGTCGATGCCGATCTTGACCGGAGAGTGGCGCGTACCGCCGTTCGTCCGGTTGCGAGCGGGCGGGTGAGCCCGCGGTTGGCCTGGGGCTGGCTGCTGGCGCTGTGCCTGATCGGGCTGGTGGTGCTACTGCAATTGCGGATTGAGGCTAAACTGGTTGCCCTGGCGAGCCTGGCATTGGTTGCCGCCTATCCCTTCATGAAGCGGATCACCTGGTGGCCGCAGGCCTGGCTGGGGCTGGTCTTCACCTGGGGATTGCCGGTGGGCTGGGTGGCGCTGCGTTTGGACAATTGGGATGTCCTTGCCGCCGCCTATGCCGGGTCGATCTGCTGGGTGATCGGTTACGACACGATCTACGCGCTGCAAGATCGCGAGGACGACGCGCTGGTGGGTATTCGTTCTTCCGCCCTGCGTATGGGCAGCAAGGTGAAGCCGGGAGTCGGCGGATTCTACGCTGCGACCGTGTTGTTCTGGGCATTGGCGTTCTGGCTCTATCGGCCAGACTGGTTCGCGCTGCTGGCGCTACTGCCCTTTGCGCTGCATTTGGCATGGCAGGTCGCAACGCTCGATCCGGCGGACGGCGCCAATCCGCTCGAACGCTTCCGATCGAACCGGCTGGCGGGCGCGCTGATGGCGGCGGCCTGCTTCGTAGTGGGGAATGCCTGATGTGCAACCTCTACCGCATGACCAAGAGCCGCGCCGAAGTGGCCAAGCTGTTCGAGGTCGATGCGGGGGATAGCGGGGGCAACTTCGGAGAAGAGGTCTTTCCAGGCTATCCCGGGCTGGTGGTGGCGCAGGGCCGCGTGCGGCAAATGAACTGGGGTTTCCCGTTGGTGATGAAGGGCAAGAGCGGGCAGATGCTCAAGCCCAAGCCGGTCAACAACACCCGCGCGGACAAGCTTGAAAGCTACTTCTGGCGCAGCAGTTTCGAACAGCGGCGGTGCCTGATCCCGGTTTCCGCCTGGGCTGAGGCAGAGGGGCCGAAAGGCGCCATGACGCGCAGCTGGCTTGGGATGCCGGACGGCGATCTGTTCGCCTGTGCCGGGATCTGGCGCAGCTCTGACGAGTGGGGCGATTGCTATTCCATGGTGATGACAGATGCGGCGGGCATGGCGGCCGAGGTGCACACGCGCATGCCCGTTATTCTCGCACCGCAAGATTATGTCGCCTGGATCGGCGGTACGCCTGCCGAGGCCCATGCGCTGTGCCGACCGTGGCAGGGCGATCTGGCCTTGGACCGGACCTCGCAGCCCTGGGTCGGGGGAGGGCAGGCGCGCCTGCTCTGAGGGGCGAACATGGCGCGGCGGGGTATGATCTCATTCATAGCTCACCACCTCGAATTCGATTCCGTCCCAGTCGAAGAAATAGAACCGCCTTCCCGGTTCGTAATCTGCATGGTTGAAGGGTTCGAGCCCGTGGGCAATCACCACTTGCTCGGCTGCGTCGAGATCGTCGACCAGCAGGCCGACATGGTTGAGCGGCACGCCTTTGACAAAGCCGCCCTTGGCATTGTCATTGGTGTAGATCGCGAGATAGGTGGTGTCATTCCCGACATGGATCGTCCGCCCGCCCAGTTGCGAAGGGCCGCGCCAGCGTTCGTGCCAATCGCACAATTGCTCGAACAGCTTGGCGCTGCGATCCGGGTCGGTAACAGTGATATTTGCGTGTTCTAACTGGCCTTTGGGCATTGAAAGCACTCCTTTTTTGCGGGCGTCCCAGCAGCTGGAAAGCATTGTTTGCGAATCGAGTGCTCATGCTTTTGCAACCTCAAGCTTACTTGAGGTCAAGCTGAAAATCTGGCACAAGAGCGCGCCTGCCTGTTGCGCGGGCCAAAGGTGACTGAAAGCGACTGAAAAGGACTGAAGGCGATGCCAGCCAGGTTACGAACGACAGACCTGATCCCGATCGGAGAGATGGCGCGGCGCACCGGCCTGTCCGTGTCCGCGATCCGCTTTTATGAGAACAAGGGCCTGATCGAGCCGATCCGCAATGCCGGAAACCAGCGCCGATTCCTGCGCAGTGACATCCGGCGACTGAGCTTCATCCTGATCG
>JBNLDR010000062.1:0-14480 GCA_050304495.1 Altererythrobacter sp. | reverse complement strand
GATCACTGCAGTTGGTTATTTGTCCCGTGTGTCTATACCGGATCTGGCAGAAAAGTTTCAATTAAGTGCCGGGCAGTTTATTGAACAGATACACAGCAACGAAGGCCATATTATTGATGCACTGGTCGGGTCCACGCTTCTTCGGATTGGCCAGCCATGGCTGACAAGACCCTGCGCCGCGCGGTCTATACCCGTAAGTCGACGGAGGATGGCCTTGAGCAGGAGTTTAATTCGCTCGATGCCCAGTACGAGGCCTGCGCCGCATATGCTCTGAGCCAGCAGCACGAGGGCTGGGTCGTTCTCAAGGAACGCTATGACGATGGCGGGTTCTCGGGTGGCAACATGCAGCGCCCTGCCCTCAAGCGCCTGCTTGCCGATATCGAGGCGAACAGGATTGATATCGTCCTGCTCTACAAGATCGACCGATTAACCCGCAGCCTGGCGGACTTCGCCAAGATCGTCGAGGTGATGGACAAGGCCGGGGCCAGCTTCGTCAGCATCACCCAGAGCTTCAACACCACCACCAGCATGGGACGCCTCACGCTAAACATGCTGCTGTCCTTTGCCCAGTTCGAGCGCGAGGTCACCGGCGAGCGTATCCGGGACAAGATTGCGGCCTCCAAAAAGAAGGGCCTCTGGATGGGCGGCCCGGTACCGCTCGGCTACGAGGTGAGGGAGCGCAAGCTGGTATTAAAAGAGGACGAAGCCGAGCAGATCCGGCACATCATGCGCCGTTACCTGGACCTCGGGACCGTGCCTTTGCTGGTCGAGGAACTCGAGAGGACGGGCTACCGCACCAAGGTCCAGCAACGCACCAACGGCCCGCAACCCGGCGGCTGCATCTACCGGCGCGGCTCGCTCTACCACTTGCTATCGAACCGGATTTATCGCGGCATGGTCGTGCACAAGGGCAAGGCCTATCCCGGCGAGCACGAGGCAATCGTCGAGGAGGACCTCTGGGACGAGGTACAAATCCGCCTCCAGCACAATGCCTGCGGCTCCTCGCGCCGCAAGAAGCACCAGCATCCCAGCCTGCTCATCGGCAAGGTCTTCGATGGCGAAGGACGGGCGATGACCCCGAGGCATGCCCAGCGGAAGGTCAGGCGTTACCGCTACTATGTCACCCGTCCGGAAGAGGTTAATGGCTCACCCGCATGGCGTGTCAGTGCACATGACCACGAGGCGCTTGTCTGCCAGCACGTCGCCAGCCGGATCGGCAATGAAAGCTTCGTTCTGGAACTGCTGGAAGCCGACGCTCCCGAAGCAGAATGCATTGGCTAAGGTAGACCTTGTTGCCGCTCAGGTACGAAGCGACAGCCCACATGATCGAGCGGAGTTGTTGGGCAAGATGATCGAACGGATCGACCTGCACGAGTACGGCTTCGAGATCCGGATCGATGGCGCGGGTCTCGCAAGCGAACTCGAACTGGAAGCGATGTCTCCCGATGCAGAACTGCTCCAGATCACCTTCCCGGCAGTACGCGTGCGACGTGGGCACCAGCTTCGCCTTGTCATCCCGGGCAAGGATACTGCGCAAGCCTCTTCGCCAAGGAGAGACGACAAGCTGATCGCGCTGGTCGCCGAGGCGCATGAGGCACGCAGACTGGTGATGGAGAATCCAAGCAAGTCGATTGCCGCCAGCGCCAGCGAGCAGGGCAAGTGCCGCACACGTCTCGGCAAGCTCGTCCGCCTTTCCTGCCTTGCGCCAGACGTCGTGACCGCCATCGTTGAGGGCAAGCAGCCCGAGACGCTCACGGCTCGCTCGCTTGCGAACATTGAGCTCCCGCTCTCCTGGAAAAAGCAGCGCACTGCGCTCGGGCTCGTCTAAACCCTTCAAATGCAATTGCAGTCAGAATTTTCCGGCCTGAGACGGAGCGCGATTTAGGCGCAATCCGGTCAGATCAAGGCCAGTCTCTGGCTGCAGTCCGGAAAGGCAGTAGCGCCATACCCCGCAGAACTGCGGGATTTCCTGCGCGAAGACCTGAGAATGCCGTAAAATCAGTTCGCTACAGGACTGTTTGGTGCGGTCGAGAAGACTCGAACTTCCACGGGCTTTCGCCCACAACGACCTCAACGTTGCGCGTCTACCAATTCCGCCACGACCGCACACAGTCTTTCAAAAAGGGGCGGAATCGCCGCCCCCTCGCGAACAGGTGCGGCCCCCTAGCAAGGGGCCAAGATGTCCGCAAGCATTTCCATCAACGATTGGGCTTCCAGCCGATCTCGGCGAACTTGGCCGAACGCGGAACATCGGTCACCGCTTCGCGGATCGGCATAGTTTCGCCGGGCGCCAAGGTGGACTGCGGTGGCGCAATTTCCAGCGTGTAGACGATCCGGTTCAGTTCATCCCGCATCACGATCAGGATCGAAGGTACCGATACTGTTTCGGTGCCGACATTGGTGACCGTGCCGCTGGCACCGAAATATTCGGTGCCATTGGGCAGAGTGCGGCGGTCCTGCTGATCGGGCGGGAAATCGAGCTTCAGGCTCGGCTCACCCGCGGCAAAGGTCGGGCGCTGGACCGGGACCCAGTCAGGCACGCCCCAATAGCTGACGGCTACGGCGGCCCCCGCGCATGCGACCAGGAAGATTACTGCCGCCGCAGTCCATAGCTTCACCGGGTTGCGGCGCGGGCGGAAGGGCGGTTCGTAATCGAACTGCGAGCTCTCCTCCGGGTCATGGCCGATATAGCTTGGCACCGGGTCGGGCGCAGGCGGCGCATCATAGCCCGGCGGTGCGGCAGGTTCCTCTGCTTCTGGCGCAGATTCCTCGTCCGCGGGCTGAGTAGCCGGAGCTTTCTCCGTCGGCTCGGTGTTTTTCCAGTGATTGACCGAAGGGCGGGCATCGCTTTGCGGCGGTTCCGCCGGCATGCTTTCTTCCGCTTGCTGTGCCGGGGCGGCAGGAGAAGCCGCGGCGGGCTTCGTCGGCGCAACCGGTCGATCAATCTCCGGCCCTTCCTGGAACCAGCTATGCTTGCATTTGGCGCAGCGAACCGTCCGTCCTTCCACGCCGATCGCAGCATCGGGGACGACATATCGTGTATTGCAGGCAGGACAGGCTATGATCATGCAAGTTCAGGCATTAGGTCCGTCTCACGAATGCAACAAGTGCTGTAAGGCGCCAAGGCCATGTAACACGGTTTTTTTCCACATCGAAGCCCGGTATCAGCACGGTTGGAAAGGATTGGGTTTCCACTCGTCAACCCTTGCGATAGAGCCGCGCCATGAACGAACGCCCGGGCGAGATCGTGACTTTCGACAATGTCGGGCTGCGCTATGGCACCGATGCCGAAGTGCTGCGGGACGTTTCGTTCACCCTCTATCCGCATGGTTTCTACTTCCTCACGGGTGCGAGCGGCGCGGGCAAGACCAGTTTGCTGAAGTTGCTCTACCTTGCCCAGCGTCCGTCACGCGGGGCGGTCCGGATGTTTGGGAAGGACATGATTACCCTGCCGCGCGCGCGCCTGCCAGCCTACAGGCGGCGGCTGGGGGTTGTGTTCCAGGATTTCCGTCTGGTCCAGCACCTTTCGGCTTTTGACAATGTGGCCATGCCGCTGCGGTTGGCCGGGGTGCGCGAGAAGGATTTGCGCGAACCAGTGGGCGAAATGCTCGAATGGGTTGGGCTGGCTCATCGTGTGGATTCAATTCCCGCGACTTTATCGGGCGGGGAACAGCAGCGCGTGGCCATTGCCCGCGCGGTGATCGCGCGGCCCGACCTGCTGATTGCGGACGAGCCGACCGGTAACGTCGATCCGGAAATGGCGCTCAAGCTGCTGCGGCTGTTCGAAGCGCTTAACCGGCTGGGTACGACCATAGTGGTGGCGACCCACGATGTGCACCTGCTGCGCGAGGTGCCCGATGCCCTGATTATGCGGCTGGACAAGGGCCGCCTGCTTGATCCCACGGGGGCACTGCGTTTTCCCCCGCGTCCCAGTGGTACGCCCGGAAGCGCCGCGGGTGGAGATGCCGGATGACGTGGCTGATGAGACTTGGCCGGGCGAAGCTGGTGCCGCAGCGCAACGTCGCGGGACCGGTATCCTGGGTGATCGCAATCATGATTGCCCTGACTGTGATCGCGGCGGCAGGCGGGCTTGGCCTGCAAAGGCTGGCGCATCGTGCCAGTGCGGAACTGTCCGGCGCCGTCACGGTCCAGGTGATCGAGGCGAACGCCCGGCTTCGCGGCGAGCAGGCACAGCGCGCCGCCCGGATATTGGTGGAGGACCCTGCGGTGGCTTCGGTTCGGATCGTACCCCGCGCGGAACTGGAGGCCTTGCTTGAACCGTGGCTGGGCAGCGTGGATGGCAATGATGCGGTTCCGATCCCCGCCCTGATCGATGTCCAACTGCAGCGCGAAGCAAGTCAGGCAGAGGTGGCAAGGCTGCAGGTGCTGCTGGAAACTCGGGTGCCCACGGCGCGGGTCGATGCCCAGTCGAGCTGGCTGAGGCCGGTCTATTCCGCGCTTTCCGCCCTGCGTTACCTGGCCCTGGGGCTGGTCGCGCTGCTGGCGCTGACCAGCATTGCGGCCGTGTGGCTCGCCGCGCGCAACGCCTTCACCAGCCACCGAGAGACGATCGAAGTGATGCATTTGCTGGGCAGCACGGATGAACAGATCGCCGGTATCTTCCAGCGCAATGTGGGCATTGACGCGGCGCTTGGCGGTGTGGCCGGGCTGGCCCTGGGGGTAGCGGCGGTGTGGCTGATCGGCGCACAATTCGCGGCGCTCGATTCGGGCATGGTCGCGGGTGGCAGCTTTGGCTGGCGCGAATGGGCAGTACTGGGGGCGATCCCGGTAATCGGCGTAGTTATGGCGGTACTGACCGCCCGCATCACCGTGCTGCGCGCCTTGAGGCGGATGCTATGATCCGCCAGTCTATTTCCGCAATCCTGCTCGCCTGGGCGCTGGGGTTCCTGTGGTTCGCCATGGCGCTGCCCCAGCCGGCGGGCGATGAGCGCACCGACGCGGTGATCGTTCCCACCGGCAGCGCTGGACGGATTCCGCGCGGGCTGGAGGTGCTGGACAAGGGGCTGGCCCGCGAAATGCTCGTCACCGGGGTCGATCGAGAAGTCAAGCCGAACGAATTCGCCTCCGAATTCGAAGTCTCGTCACGCCTGATGGCATGCTGCGTGACACTGGGCTTTGCGGCAGAAGATACCAGCGGCAATGCGGAAGAGACGGCTGCCTGGGTGCGCGAACACAAGGTCAAGTCGCTGCGCCTGGTCACCGCGGATTGGCATATGCGCCGCACCGCCACCGAACTGGCGCGCACGCTTCCCGGCAATGTGCACGTGGTACGCGATGCCGTCCCCTCGCATCCCAGCATGGGGTTGCTGTTCCTCGAATATCACAAATTCCTCGCCAGCTCGGCGAGGGCGCTGTTCAATCCCTAGGTAGTCATGTCGATCATCCGCAGCCTGATCTATTACCCGCTATTCTACGGTATCAGCGCCGTACTGGTCTTTGCCGCAGCAGTCGGCTCGTTGATCGGGCGCAAAACGCTGCGCGTCCTGGTCAGGGCCTGGACCAATTGGCACCGCTGGTGCGTCAATCACATCCTGGGCATCGAAGTGCGGATCGAGGGCGAGATCCCGACCGAACCCGTGCTGATCGCGATGAAGCATGAAAGCTTCTTCGAGGCGATTGACGCGCCGACCCTGTTCGAATTTCCGTCGGTCTTCGCCAAGCGAGAGCTGTTTTCGATCCCCTTCTGGGGGCATTCGGCGCGGGTTTACGGGCTGACCCCGGTCGCGCGCGATGCGGGGGCGAGCGCGCTGCGCCAGATGCTCGTTGCCGCCAGGGAGCGGTTGGCGGAGGGTCGCCCGCTGGTGATCTTTCCCGAAGGTACGCGCGTGCCGCATGGCGGCGCCGCACCGCTGCAGGCAGGGTTTGCCGGTATTTACAAGCTGCTGGGCGTTCCGGTGGTGCCGGTCGCGGTCAATAGCGGGCCGCTCTACCATCGGCTGTGGAAACGCAGTGGGGTGATCACCTATCGCTTTGGCGCGCTGATTCCGGCAGGCCTGCCGCGCGCCGAGGCGGAGGCGAGGGTGCAGGCCGCGATGAATGCGCTCAATGGGTGAGCCTGCGGCGTCCTAGCGCCCGTGATCGGAGCGGCCGAAATCGGGCCGCTCGTCATCCTGGCCTTCCTCGATGATCCCGCGCCGGATCGCGCGGGTGCGGGTGAAAAGGTCATGCAGCTTTTCGCCATCGCCCGAACGGATCGCGCGCTGGAGCGCGGTGAGATCCTCGGTAAAGCGCCCCAGCATCTCGAGCACCGCGGTCTTGTTGTGCAGGAATACGTCGCGCCACATCGTAGGGTCTGACGCCGCGATGCGGGTGAAATCGCGAAAACCGCCAGCGGAGTATTTGATCACCTCGCCGCGGGTCACGTCTTCAAGATCGGAAGCCGTGCCGACGATGGTGTAGGCGATCAGATGCGGGATATGGCTGGTCACCGCCAGCACCAGATCGTGATGTTCGGGATCCATGATTTCGATCCGCGCGCCGAGCTTGCGCCAGAAATCGCTCAACGCTTCGACTGCCGCCGGATCGGCATCGGCTGGCGGGGTGATGATGCACCAGCGATTGCCGAACAGCGTGGCGAAACCTGCTTCCGGCCCGCTCTGCTCGGTTCCCGCAACCGGGTGGGCGGGGATTACCGTGTGGCCGGGCAGCGCGGTGGTAAGATCGCCCAGCACGCTCGCCTTGGAAGAGCCAACATCGCTGATGATGGCATGGGTGGGCAAGGTCGCGGCGATTTCCGATGCCGCCGATGCCATGGCGCCGACAGGCACGCATAGTACCACCAGATCGGCATCGCGCACCGCCTCTGCTGCGCTGTCGCAGATATTGCCTGCCAGCCCGCGCTCGCGTGCCTTGGCGCGGACTTCGGGATCGGCGTCATAACCTGTGGTCGTGATACCGGGCGTGTGTTGCGCCACTGCCAGCCCGATCGATCCGCCGAGCAGGCCAAGCCCGATGATCGCGACGCGGTCGATTTTGCGCGCGCTGCTCATGCGCCTTCTCCAACAAGTTCGCGCAGCACGGCGATGATCGCGTCCATCTGCTCACGCGTGCCGATCGTGATCCGCAGCGCATGGGGAAGTCCCTGGCCCGGCAGATGACGCACGGCATATCCGGCATTGGTGATGGCGACGAGCGCCGCCTCTGCCGTCACTGCGCCTTCGAACAGTACCATCTGGAAATTGGCCTTGCTCGGCACGGCGCGCAGCCCGTGATTGCCGAGCGCTTCGATCGCTTCGGCGAAGCGCGCCAGCTCTGCGGCATTGTGATCACGGCTGCGGGCGACGAAGCCCTGATCGCCGATTGCGGCAGTGGCAGCGGCCTGACCGCTGACGGTGACGTTGAAGGGTCCGCGAATGCGGTTGAGCACATCGATGATTTGCGGCGCGCCGGTAGCCCAGCCGATCCGCTCTCCCGCCAGACCGTAGATTTTCGAGAAGGTTCGCGTGACCAGCACGTTCTCGTGGCGCGCTGCGATCGCGAGACCGCCATCGTCCTCACCCTGACCCAGATATTCGGCATAGGCCTGGTCCACCACCAGCAGCACATCAGCAGGTAAGGCGGCATGAAGTCGCTCCAGCTCTGTGCGCGGAATATAGGTGCCGGTCGGATTGTTGGGGTTGGCGACGAACACCACCCGCGTCCGTTCGTTCACACAGGCCAGCAGCGCATCGACATCGAGCGCATAGTCCCTGTCCGGCGCTTCTACGGGCGTCGCGCCACACCTCCGCGCGGCAATGTCGTAAACGGCGAAGCTGTATTTCCCGAACAGCACCTCGTCGCCCGGCCCGGAAAAACCCTGCGCTGCAAGGTTGAGCAATTCGTCCGAGCCGGTGCCGCAGACAATCCGTGCCGGATCAATTCCGTGCAATTTGCCAATCGCGCGGCGCAGCGTGTGGCTGTCAGGATCGGGGTAAATCGCCGGGCCTTTGGCCGCAGCGCGTGCTGCCAATGCCGCCTCGCTGGTGCCCATCGGGTTCTCATTGGCAGAGAGCTTGACCAGTGGCCGCCCGTCGCTTGCCGTGGCCTTGCCCGGCACATAGGCGTGGATGCCCATGATCCAGGGTTTACCTTCGGGGCGGGTGCTTGCTTGGTCACTCATGGCGCGGCGGCGAATAACCACTTTCGGTTGCGAAAGACAGGCCGAAAAACAGTGCGATTGACTTAAAGGTTCTCCTCGCCCAATCCACGCGGCCCATGGCTCCTATCCCAGCCTCGAACAGCGTGACGCTGCCCAATGCCCTGCCGCTCGATAGCGGGCAGGTGCTTTCCGGTGTCGAAATTGCGTTCGAAACATATGGCGAGCTCAATGCCGACAGGTCCAATGCGATCCTGATCTGCCACGCGCTGACGATGGACCAATATGTCGCCAGCCCTCATCCGATCACCGGCAAGCCGGGCTGGTGGGTCGATTCGGTTGGGCCGGGCAAGGTGATCGATACCGACCGGTTTCATGTGATCTGCGCCAATGTGATCGGCAGCTGCATGGGCTCTACCGGCCCGGCCAGCCATGCGGGCGATGGCAAGCCTTATGCCATGCGTTTCCCCGTCATCACCATCCGCGACATGGTGCGCGCACAGATTGCGTTGCTGGACGAGATGGGGATTGCACAACTCTATTGCGTCATCGGCGGGTCGATGGGCGGGATGCAGGCATTGAGCCTGGCGGCAAACTGGCCCGATCGGGTCGAGCGTGTGCTGGCGATCGCCACCACGGCGAGGCATTCGGCGCAGAATATCGCCTTCCACGAGGTAGGGCGGCAAGCGATCATGGCCGATCCCAATTGGAGCGATGGCGATTATTATGGTGGGGAACCACCTGCAGCGGGCCTCGCTGTGGCGCGGATGGCGGCGCATATCACCTATCTTTCGGAAGAGGGGCTGACCGAAAAGTTCGGGCGTCGATTGCAGGATCGCCCAGATGGATCGAAGGGCGAAAAAAGCTTCGGCTTTGACGCCGATTTCCAGATTGAGAGCTATCTGCGGTATCAGGGCAGCGGCTTCACCCAACGCTTCGACGCCAATAGCTATCTCTATATCACCCGCGCGATGGATTATTTCGACCTGGCCGAAGAGCATGGCGGCAGGCTGGCCGATGCCTTTGCTGGTTCGAAGGCGCGCTTCTGCGTGATCAGTTTTGACAGCGACTGGCTCTATCCCACGGCGGAAAGCCGCCATGTCGTCCATGCGCTCAATGCGGCGGGCGCGCCGGTCAGCTTCGTGGAATTGAGCGCCCCCTTCGGGCATGACAGCTTCCTGCTCGATGTCCCCGCGCTTGACCGTGTGATGAAGGGATTCCTCGATGGCTGAGCTCCCATACGGCTATGAGCTGGTTGCCGATCAGGGCGCAATCGATGCCGACGCCGCGCATGCCTATCTTAGCGGCAGTTACTGGTCGGCAGGCATTCCTGCCGAAACCGTTCGCCGCGCCCTGGCCAATAGCCTTTGCGTGGCGGTGCGGCATGAAGGCGCGCAGGTCGCTATGGCGCGCGTGGTGACAGATCGGGCCACCTTTGCCTATCTCGCCGATGTCTATGTCCTTGACGCGCATCGTGGAAAGGGCTTGTCCAAGGCGATGGTGGCGCACTTCCATGCCCATTCGGAGCTGCAGGGGCTGCGCCGCTGGCTGCTGATGACGCGTGACGCGCATGGACTTTATCAGCAGTTTGGCTGGACGCGGCTTGCCAGCCCGGGATCGGCAATGGAACTGCACGATCCGGCGGTGTACGCGTGAGCCTGCGCCCCGATCTTGCGGTTATCGCGCAGAACATTGCGCCGGGCAGCCGCGTGCTCGATATCGGTTGCGGTGATGGCAAGTTGATGGCCGAGCTGGTTAAACGCAACGCCGTCGATGCGCGTGGGCTGGAAATCGATCCCGTATTGGTGGAACGTTGCGTTGCGCGCGGGCTGTCGGTGGTGCAGGGCGATGCCGATAGCGATCTGGTCGATTATCCCGATCACGGCTTCGATTACACGATTCTGAGCCAGACTTTGCAAACCGCGGCGCGGCCTGACCGGATGCTGGAACAATTGCTGCGGGTGGGGCGGCAAGCCTTCGTCAGCTTCCCCAATTTCGCCCACTGGCGGATGCGCGCCGCGTTGTTGCTTGGCGGACGGATGCCGGTGACGCGCGCATTGCCCGTCAGCTGGTATGAAACGCAGAACATCCACCATGTGACTGTTGCCGATTTTCGCGAGCTGATTGCGGATATGGGCGTGCGGGTGGAGCAAAGCTGGTATTTCAACGGCGGGCAGGTGATCGGCTCTGCCGGAGCCAATTGGCGCGCCGAATTCGCCGTATTCCTGCTCAGCCGCTGAACGCGCGGATATATTCCGTAGCGAGCGGTTCAGCTTTGCCGCTATAGGGTGGTTCCATGATGATATCCGCTATTCTCGGCGTGCTTATGTCCGCCCAGGCACCCGCTGCTGCCCCCACTGAAGTGGGGGAGCCGGTCAAACTGTCGATGGAAGCGCAGGCGGCGCTGCGCTGTTCCGCCGCCTTTGCGCTTGTCTCCTATGGCCAGGCGCATGGCGAGGAATCCGCCGCCAAATGGCCCGATCTTGATACGCGCGGGCGCGAATATTTCGTACGGGTGATGGCGCAATTGATCGACGAGACCGGGCGTGACCGCGATCAGGTGGCAGCCTTGGCCCAGGCCGAAGCGCAGCGCCTGCTGGATGCGGGCGAGGTCGACCGCGTGATGCCGGCCTGCCTCACCATGCTGGAAAATTCGGGTTTGTAAGAAACCTGTTCGATATCCGCATCGGCGGGCCCCTGACCGGTGGATTTCAGTACACAATTGAGGCAAGGAAGCTGCGCATGTGGCGCCTGTTCCAATTCCCGCTTTGCCCTTTCAGCCGAAAGATACGCCTGCTCATGGGCGAAAAGAACGTTGCCTATGAACTGGTCCGCGAAGATCCGTGGGCTGCCAGCGACATGTTCTTCAACCTCAACCCGGCCGGGCGCACGCCGGTGCTGGTCGATGCCCAACGCGAACTGGTGCTGGCCGATAGCCGCGCGATCGCGGAATATTTCGAAGAGACGGTCGAGAAATCGCCGATGATCAATGGCAATTCGGCCAATCGGGCGGAGATCCGTCGCCTGGTCGCGCTGTTTGATGAGAATTTCTATTCAGATGTCACCGTTCCGCTGCTCAATGAACGGATGAAGAAACGGCTGGTGCTGCGCCAGCCGCCGGATTCGGGCGAGCTGCGGCGAGCGATGAAGATGGCGCACGGCCATCTTGATTACATGGACTGGTTAATCGACAATCGCCCATGGCTGGCCGGGTCGACCATCAGCCTTGCGGACCTGGCGGCGGCGGCGCAAATCTCGGTCGCGGATTACCTTGGCGGGATTGACTGGAAGGGCCATGAACAGACGCGCGGCTGGTATTCGGTACTCAAGAGCCGCCCCAGCTTCCGCCCGCTGCTGTCGGAACGGATGGACGTGATCCAGCCTCCGCCGCATTATGCGCAAGTGGATTTGTAAGGAGTGGGCGATGAGCGATGATCCCAAGCAGCTGAGCGATGATCAATGGCGCGAGCGTCTCACCCCCGAACAGTATCACGTGCTGCGCCAGGCAGGGACGGAGCGCGCCTTCACCGGCCAGTATGACAAGCATTACGCAGACGGCAGCTATCACTGCGCCGGATGCGGGATCCTGCTGTTTGGCAGCGACGCCAAATATAATAGCGGTTGCGGCTGGCCCGCCTTCACCCGTCCCGCAGATGCGGGCATGGTGGAAGAGCGCCGCGATACCTCCCACGGCATGATCCGCACCGAAGTGTTGTGTTCGCGCTGTGGCGGGCATTTGGGCCATGTCTTTCCCGATGGGCCGCCGGACCAGGGCGGAATGCGTTACTGCATCAATTCCGCCGCGCTGGACTTTGACGAAGGCTGATGCCCGATAGGCGTTCACGCGAGGTTATAACTGGTATATCCATTGCCTTTGGCTTGGTGGTCAGGTTGGACAGGGTTTTGGCCGGGTGAATTCGAAGCGCGGAGCGAAGATGCGCATGAAGCGCGGTGCGCGGCGGGCTGCGTCTGAACGGCGCGGCGAGGAAAGGCGCGCCAGCCAACCCCGCGGCGGCAAGGGCGGCGGCAACAGGGGTGGTGGCGGTTCTCGCGTCAAGTTCTGGGCCAAGAGGTTGGCAATCTGGGGCGGCTCGGCAGCGCTGCTGGGCATGCTGGTGCTGGCGATCGCGGTCGGCGTCGCAGCGCGCTCTATTCCCAGTTTCTACCAGTTGAAGGCGACACAAAACGCCCAGACCATCCTGGTGCGCGCGCGTGACGGGACCGAGATCGTCGAACTGGGACCCAGCTATGGCGAATGGCTGAAGTATGACAAGATTCCGGCGTCGATGAAGAACGCGATGATCGCGGTGGAGGATCGCCGCTTCAATTCGCATTTCGGGGTCGATCCGATCCGACTGACCGGGGCGATCGTGGAATCCTTCACCGGTGACAAGCGCATTGGCGGCACATCGACCATCACCCAGCAGCTGGCGCGCAATGTCTTTCTCAACAACAACCGCACCTTCGACCGCAAGCTGCGCGAAGCGGTGTTGGCGATGGCGCTGGAGTGGAAATTCTCGAAGGAGCAGATCCTCGAGCTCTATCTCAACAAGGTCTATTTCGGCGGCGGAGCATACGGGATTGACAGCGCCAGCCGCAATTTCTTCAGCCACCCGGCAACCAATCTTTCTACCGCAGAGGCCGCGATCATCGCCGGTCTGGTGAAAGCCCCGTCAAGCTATTCGCCAACTGCCGATGTCGAGGCGGCTGTTGGCCGCGCGCGGGTGGTGCTGCAGCTGATGGAGGAACAGGGCTATATCTCGCCATCAGAGGCAAACGTCGATGTCAGCGCGGTCAAACTGAAGAAGGCGCGCGGGCAGAATTCGGTGCGCTATTTCACCGATTGGGTGCTGCCGCAGCTGGACTTGTTGCTGCCCGAAACTTTCGAACCGATCGAGGTGTGGACCACGATCGATATTGGCATGCAGAAAGCGGCGACGGATTCGATCAAGGCCAACACGCCCAAAGGATCACAAGGCGCGCTGGTCAGCCTCGACCGCGATGGCGCAATTCTGGCGATGGTGGGCGGCACCGATTATGTCGAGACCAATTACAACCGCGCCACCAATGCCATGCGCCAACCCGGATCGGCGTGGAAACTGTTCGTCTATCTCGCGGCGCTGGAGGCGGGATATACGCCCGACGATCGCGTGGTCGATACGCCCGTCACGATCAGCGGCTGGAGCCCGCGCAACTCCAACGGGCGCAATGCCGGCGAAATGGATGTGCGCACCGCCTTTGCCTATTCGGTCAACACAGTGGCGGCGCAATTGGGGCATGAGGTGGGCTTTGGCACGGTCGCATCCATGGCGCGGCGGTTCGGTATAACCTCGCCGATTTCGACCTATCCCGCCATGGTGCTGGGCAGCAGCGAGGTGCGGCTGATCGACATGACCCGCGCCTTCGCCGCGGTTTCCGCGCACGGACTTTCGGTGGAACCCTATGGCGTTTCGAAAGTCACCACCGCCAGCGGCGAAGTGATCTACACCCGCCAGGAACCGCGGGTCAGCAAGCTGGTGCCCGATTATGTTGCCGCAGGGATCACCGATTTGTTGCAGACCGCGGTCAACACCGGCACCGGCCGCGCCGCGCAGATCGGCCGCCCGGTGGCGGGCAAGACCGGCACCACCAGTTCCAACAAGGATGGCTATTTCGTCGGCTTTTCATCCGGCGTCACCACCGGCGTTTGGATGGGGCGTGACGATAACAAGCGCGTGTCCGGCCTGCAGGGCGGTGCGGCCCCCGCGCGAGCCTTTGCCGCCTATATGCGCTATGCGGTGAAGGATCGCCCGGTTGAGGAATTCGATACAGAGCTGCATCTGCCCGAATGGCAGCTGGAGCCCGATGACGAATATCTGTTCGGCGATCCGGACGATTATTATTTCATCGACGAGCAGGGCAATCTGGTTGAACCGGGGCGGCGTGATCCGGCGCAGGAAGGCCTGCCTTTCCCGGTCGAGGGCGAGCAATTGCCCAATGAGGGTTTGCGGCCGCGCGGCGAGCAGGGCCAGGCCGCGAGCGACGATTTCCTCGAACGTGCCACGGGGCAACGCCTGCCGCCCGAACCGCCACCACCGCCAATGCCGCGTACGATTCGGCCTTCGGACGGCGCGCGCGACCAGCGCCAGCAATAATCTGCGGCGCAAGAAAAAGGGCGCCGGGATTGCTCCGGGCGCCCTCTGCTTATGACTTGACCTGACCGCTCAGCGCAGGCGCACCGGCACATATTGGGCAGGGCGCCCGCGCCGCTGGATGCGCAGCAGAACGGCTTCGCGATTGGCTCGCTCTGCCTCTCCCACGATGCTCTCCAGATCGGCAATCGATCCGACTTCGCGGTAATTGGCCGAGAGCACGATATCCCCGCGCTGCAGACCCTTGCGCCCGG
>JBNLDR010000061.1:0-14625 GCA_050304495.1 Altererythrobacter sp. | reverse complement strand
AGATCGTCGATGCGATTCTGGCTGGGCAGCAGCCTCAGGCGCTGACTACCCGGTCGCTGCTCACAGCGGATCTGCCATTGAACTGGGCGGAACAGTAGGCCACGCTAGGCTTCTAGCACTCAAGGCAAGTGAGGCCTGCAAAACGGTCTCCTGAGACTAAGGCCGGAAATCCCGCAGGAACAACTCCTTCCGCCAGTCTCACGACCTCAAATCAAATGGCGGGCCGGACAAAGCCCGCGGAAATGCGGGCCACAAAGGCGCCATCGCGCGAGCCGGGTGGAAATCTGACGATTTTGGGAGTGGGTGGTGCCGCTTACTGGACTCGAACCAGTGGCCCCATCATTACGAATGATGTGCTCTACCAACTGAGCTAAAGCGGCACTCCTGCCCGGCCAATAATCGCGCTGCGGCCCTGCCGCAATACCAAGATCGGCCGAAAGAATATGGAGGCCCGAGCCGGAATCGAACCGGCGTGCAAGGATTTGCAGTCCTCTGCGTAACCACTCCGCCATCGGGCCTCGCCCCACCCTTTCGGACAGGGAAGCGGCCCCCTAGCGAATGGCCCGGACATTGGCAATCGGCTTGATGCGCTTTCCGTTACGTTAGTCTGGACGCGAACGACCGAAACCGTCAGGGAAAGCGAATGAGCGTTGCTGCATTGATCGAGCCGATTACCGGCAAATCCGGCCCGCTGACCCTGTCGGCTGCGTCCAGCTGGCAGCAGGGCCGTACACTCTATGGCGGAGCATCGGCGCTGATCGCCTACACCCAGGCGATTCGGGCTTTCCCTGACCTGCCGCCGATGCGCGCGGCGCAGATTGGTTTCGTTGCGCCGATTGGCGAAGAAGTAGAGCTGACAGCGCAGATCATGCGGCAGGGACGCAATGTCATCCATGTTCGCAGCGAGATTCACAACCAAGCCGGTTTGGCGCTGACGGCCTTCATGCTGTTCGGAATCGAGCGTGAGCCCAATGCAATCTATCCGGGGGAACCGGCAACGCCCTGGCCCGGCGAACCGGAGAGTTTCGAGCAAATGGACCTTGGCAAAGGACCAGCTTTTCTCTCCGAGAATTATGAGATGCGCAAGGCGCAGGATGTGAGCGGGTCCGGCGATCCAATTGTGCGGCGCTGGTTCCGTCTGAAAGAGCGAGACGCGCTCGATCCGATCGGCACGATCATGCTGCTGGGCGATACCTTGCCCCCGGGCGCCATTCGCACGATGCAGCGCAAAGGGCCGATCAGTTCGATCAACTGGGCGCTCAACCTGCTCGACCCTGCGCCCACCACGCGCGATGGCTGGTGGCTGGGCGAAACGCGCAGCGATGCGGCCGATCACGGCTATTCCAGCGAGCGATTGTCCATGTGGAACGCAGATGGCCAGCAAGTGGCCAGCGGATTGCAGTCGGTCGCGATCTTCGGCTGAGGCAGATTGCGGCCTAGACGTCGTCGAAATCGGGCTTGCGCCTGTCCATCCCGGCCATCACCGCTTCAACCTGGTTCTTCGAGCGAATGATCGCATGCTGTTCAATGCTTTCCTCCAGCAGGATTGCATCAGTTTCGCGATCCATCATCCCGGCGTGCAGCCGCTTGGCAGCGCGAATCGCATGCGGATTGCGATTGGCAATCTCCGAAGCGATCGCCGTGGCGCGCGCAACCGGATCTGTGTCGACATAGGTTGCCAGTCCAATCTCCTTCGCCTCAGCCCCGGTGAATTCGCGATTGGTATAGACCAGTTCGCGCAGCACATCGTCGCGCACCAGCCCGCGCCACAGCGCATAGCCGCCCATATCGGGCACCAGGCCCCAGCGCATTTCCATGATGCTCATGCGGGTTTCAGGGTGGACGATCCGGATATCCGCACCGCTGGCGATCTGCAGCCCGCCGCCAAAACACACGCCATGCACAGCCGCGATCACCGGAACCGGCAGCTTGCGCCACGTCATCGCCGCCTGCTGCGCGCGATTGGCATTGCCAAAGGTGCGCTCAGTCAAATCGGGCTCGTCCGGGCCTGGCTTGCGCGCGAAATTGCCCAGGTCCAGTCCCGCGCAGAACGCCCGGCCTTCACCAGCCAGGACCACAGCACGCACGCCCTTCATCTTGTGCAGCGCATGTCCGGCCTCGATAATGCGGTTGAACATCTCTGGATCGAGCGCATTCATCTTGTCACCGCGCGTGAATCGCACCTGCGCGACACCATCGTCACCGAGTTCTATCGTGACGCGTTCATTGGGCTGCATGGCCATGATATTCCTGTCTTGCTTCAACCTGCTTCAGGGTGGAACAAGAGGAACGGGCTGTCCAGCTAGATCGGGCGATCAAACTGGAAAGTGCCCGGCCCGGGCGGCGCATCAAGCAAGTATCCGCCATCGGGATGCGTCACCAGCATATGGGCAAGGCCGAAGCATTGCAGCTTGGACCGCACACGGGCCACATGAACCGCCACGCTGTTGGTGTGCGGTTCGTGATTGATCCGCCACACATCCACCAACAGCTGCTTGCGAGTGACCGGTTGCCCGATCTGTTCCGCAAGACGCCACAAAAGTTCGAATTCGCGGGGGTGCAGGCCGAGCCAGCGATCATCCACCCGACCGTCTCGATGCACCAGATCAAGCGTCAGGTCCCCAGCTTCGCGGAAGCGCGGAATGAGTGATTCGCCTTCGAGCCAAAGACGCTGGGCAGTCGATACGCTCATAGATGCTCCCCCATTGGCATAGAGTTAGGCACTATTTCCGAAAATGATCAAGCATTTGATTATGACAAAGCCAGCCTCGCGCGCAATTACGCGGACATACGGAGCCGACGTCATGCCCCTGGGATTGCTGGACCGGTCGACCTACTTGGCCGTTTCAGATGAAGCCAGTCGGTCGGCCTTGAGGGAATTGCTCAGCTTCACCGAAGCGGCGGTCACCATGAAGAAAAGGCCGATAATGCCGATCGCCAGGCCGACAATTGCCAGCAGCCGCATCACCTTGCCATTGGGCCCGTCGAATATCTCCGGCACCACTTTGGGTTCGCCGGCCGAGGTCCGGGCCGGATCGATCACTTGGGCATCGCCACCCAAGGCGCCGGAATCAGCGTGAATCAATTCCCGCAAGAGCGATTCCGAATGTGCCGCTGCATCGGCCCCGGGTGCGGCATCTTGAGATTCAGCGCTATCCGCCGGATTCCGGCCCTGGCCGATTCGATGTTTCTCGACCAGCTCGTTGAGGCTTTCCGCGGCGTATATGTCTTTCAGTGCGCGGATATGCTGGTTGATCCGGGTCTCAGATACGCCAAGCTCCTGCGCGATCACCTTGATCGGTACGCGTCGGTCAATCCGTTCTATCACCGCCTGTTGACGCGGGGTGAGCGAAGGCGCGGGTGCCGCGGACATCGTCATCCTCCCTCCTTACCTAGCGCCAGATCATCTTAGCATATTATTCCGCGATCGCGGCAGGTCTGAACCCCCTGTTTATCTTCTCTAAATAATCAACATTTTACGTCAAGCCGCAGAGCTGTTGATTCCCATCGAGGCGAGGTAGCGCCTGATATTACGCGCGGCCTGGCGCAGCCGCTGTTCGTTTTCCACCATGGCAATTCGCACGAAGCCTTCGCCGTCTTCGCCATAACCTACGCCCGGCGCGACCGCGACCTTGGCATGGGTGAGCAATTGTTTCGAAAATTCCAGGCTGCCCATGTCCTTCAAGGCAGGTGGAAGCGGCGCCCAGGCAAACATAGACGCTGCAGGCGGCGGGATTTCCCACCCTGCGCGTCCGAACGCTTCAACCATTACGTCGCGCCGCTTGCCATAAAGTTCGCGATTCTTATCGACGATGTCCTGGGGCCCGTTGAGCGCCGCACAGGCCGCCGCCTGGATCGGGGTGAAGGCGCCGTAATCGAGGTAGCTCTTCACCCGCGTCATGGCGGCGATCAATTGCTTGTTGCCCACCGCAAACCCCATGCGCCAACCGGCCATGGAATAGGTTTTGGACATGCTGGTAAATTCGATCGCAATATCCTTCGCCCCCTTGACCTGCATGATCGAAGGCGTGGGATTGCCGTCAAAATAGAGTTCGGAATAGGCCAGGTCCGACAGGATCCAGACCTTGTTCTCTTTCGCCCAGGCGACCAGCCGCTCGTAAAAAGCCAGGTCAACCACCTCTGCTGTGGGGTTGGAGGGATAGTTCACCACCAGCACGCTGGGGCGCGGTACGGTGAAGGCCATCGCGCGTTCGAGCGATTCGAAATAGCGATCGTCCGGCGTCGTCGGGACCGAACGGATCGTAGCCCCTGCGATAATGAAGCCGAAGGTGTGGATCGGATAGGACGGGTTGGGCGCCAGCACCACATCGCCTGGCGCGGTGATTGCCGTGGCGAGACTGGCCAACCCCTCTTTCGAGCCCATGGTGACGACCACCTCGGTTTCAGGATCAAGCTCCACCCCGAACCGGCGGCCATAGTAGTTCGCCTGTGCGCGGCGCAGGCCGGGTATGCCCTTGGACTGCGAATAGCCATGGGCGTTGGGCTTTTGCGCCACTTCGCACAGCTTTTCGATCACATGCGGGGGCGGCGGCAAATCGGGATTGCCCATGCCCAGATCGATAATGTCTTCGCCCGCCTGGCGCGCCGCATGCCGCATCGCGTTGACTTCGGCGATGACATAGGGTGGCAGGCGCTTCATGCGGTAGAATTCGGTATCCATATTATCCTTCGTCTGGCTCAAGAGACGCGGCGATTTACCGCGTACGGTGCAAAGTTACGCATATATCGGGTGCATAGGAAGGGGAGATTAGCTATCAAAGGACACAACCCTAATTGAGCAACGCGGTAAAGCGCGAGATCGGGAACGATGGCGGACAATCCCTTCGAAGGCTGGACTAACCAGGCCGAACCTTTTCGGGCCTTTTTCGACATGCAGGGCGAAGCCATGCGCGAAATGATGCGAATGGTAACGCCCGAAGGGCTGGCCAGCCTGCCTCAGGGCATGGCCGGGGGCCAACAATTCAACCCTGGCGACCTTGGGGAATGGGCGAGCGCCGCCAACCAGCTGCAGGCGATGTGGCTCCACTTCGTAAAGGAGAAAGCGCAAGATGCCGCAGGCAAATCCAGCGCCTTTGACCCTAACCAGCTGATGCTGATGGCGCAAAGCCTGACCAGGCAGATGCCCGCATCGCCACTGGAGGCCGCCCAGAAATTCGCTGGAGACGCCATGGCCGTGTGGCAAAGCGCCTTTGCCGGTCTGGCCGCCGGGGACAATGCCCAACCCGCCGATCCACCGCGCAAGGACCGCCGCTTTGCCGATCCTGCATGGCAGGAACATCCCGCCTTTGCCCTGCTTCACCAGACCTATCTGATGCTGGCCGAATATTTTACCCGCGCCGTGAACGAGGTTGACGGGATCGACAAGGAGAAGCGCCGCCAGCTCGAATTTGCGGTCACCTCGCTGGTCGAGGCGATGAGCCCGGACAATTTCATCCTGACCAATCCGGTCGTGCTCAAGCGCACTATGGAAACGAAAGGGCAAAATCTGGTGCGCGGGATGCAGCACCTGATCAACGATCTGAAGCGCGGACAGCTGACCCATACCGATTCCGATGCCTTCACCCTGGGCGAAAACCTGGCAGCATCACCGGGCAAGGTGATCCTGGAAACGCCGATCTACCAGCTGATCCAGTACAGCCCCTCTACCGAAGAGGTGCTGGAAACGCCGCTGGTGATCTTCCCGCCATGGATCAACCGTTTCTACATCCTCGACCTCACACCCAAGAAGAGCTTCATCAAATGGGCGGTGGACCAGGGCATTTCCGTGTTCGTGGTGAGCTGGAAATCGGCCGATGCGAGCATGAAGGACGTGGTGTGGGACGACTATATCCGTGCCCAGATCGAAGTGATCGATCATATTCGCGATCGGTTGAAAGTGCCCAGCGTTCACGCCATCGGCTATTGCGTGGCTGGCACGACCTTGGCCGCAACCCTTGCGATACTGGCCCGGCGGGGACAGGCTGACAAGGTCAAGAGCGCCACCTTCTTCACCGCGCAAGTGGATTTCGAGAAGAGCGGCGAGCTCAAACATTTCATCGATGACGGGCAGCTGGAGATGATTGGCTCGCTATCGAAAGATGGCTATCTGGACGGGCGCTATCTTGCCGCCACTTTCAATGCGCTGCGCGGCAAGGATCTGATCTGGAACTATGTCGTCAACAATTACCTGTTGGGCGAAGATTATCCAGCTTTCGATCTGCTACACTGGAATGGCGATGTCACCAATCTGCCCGCCAAATGGCACGGTGCCTATTTGCGGGACCTCTATCGCGACAACAAGCTGGTAGTGCCCGATGCGCTGGAAGCGGACGGCACGCCAATCGACCTGACGCGGATCGAGACCCCGGCCTATATCCAGGCCGGGAAAGAAGATCACATCGCGCCTGCGGAAAGCGTGTGGCGCGCAACCCGGCACTTCAAGGGGCCGCTTACCTTCCTGCTGGCAGGTTCGGGGCACATCGCCGGGGTCGTCAATCCGCCCGCCGCCAATAAATATCAATACTGGACCGGTGACAGCAAAGCCGGATCGCTCAAGGAATTCACCGAAGGCGCAACCGAGCATCCGGGCAGCTGGTGGCCACACTGGCTCGACTGGCTGCAGGCGCAAGGCGACAAGAAAGTGCCGGCAAAAGGCAAGCGTAAGCCGGGTGGAAAGGGCGACCCCGTGGTGGAAGATGCACCAGGAAGCTATGTGAAGACACGGTAAGTTACAGATTTATAACACATTTGATATTTTTGTGCACTGCACAAAAAATCCTTGACTTCGCAGTTGCAATGCCTATTTTGTGCACTGCAACATAAAGCGAGGTTCAAATGGCCGACAACGCCCAGAATGCCACTGCCAAGATCGATGCCGCCGCTGCTCAGGCTTATGCCGAAGCTGCGGCCAAGAAGGTTGAGACCAAAGCCGTGACCGAAGCCGCTGCCCCCAAGGCAGAGGCGGCTCCCGCACCCGCAACGCAAGCTGCACCGAAGAAGGCACCTGCCACGAAGGTTGCCCCGAAGAAAGCCGCAGCCAAGAAGGTTGCCCGCAAGGCTGCCCCGAAGAAAGTCGCAGCCAAGAAGGTTGCTGCCAAGAAAGTCGCCGCGAAGAAGCCCGCCCCCAAGAAGGCTGTCGCTGCGAAAATTTCCAAGACCACAAATCCCGCTATCCAATTGAAGGACAAGATCATGGCCACTGCCAAGAACACCGATTTCACCGCAACCGCCAAGGAAGCGGCCGCCGACATCCAGGCTCGCGTCAAGAACGCCTATGCCAAGACCAGCGAATACGCCACCGAAGCTACCGAATTCACCAAGGGCAATGTTGAAGCCGTGGTTGAAGCCGGCAAGATCTTCTTCGCTGGCGCCCAGGAACTGGCCCGCGAAGACATCGAAACCGGCAAGAGCGCCCTCGAAACCGTCACCGCTGACGTGAAGAAGGTTGCCGCAGTCAAGACCCCGACCGATTTCCTGCAGTTGCAGGGTGAACTGGCTCGCCGGAATTTCGATGCTGCCGTTTCGTTCGGCTCGAAGCGCAGCGAAGCGCTGGTCAAGCTCTACAACGACGCTTTCGCGCCGATTTCGAGCCGTGTCAGCCTGGCTGCCGAGAAGATTCGCAAGGCTGCATAAGCCTTGACGTAGACAAGTAAGCGAGGCCGACACCTCTCTCCCCCTCCCATAGTCGGCCCGTAGACAAGAGCCGGATAGACCACAGGGTCTGTCCGGCTCTTTTTCTGCGCAGAACAGGTTCCAAGAGAATGCTCACGCCGAATTAACCCGGCTTCAGCATCTTGCAGTCATGCCAATCGTTACGATAATGCGATCCATGATGAAGCTGTCCGCCGACCGATCTCTGCCCCCTGGGCACACCCTGCTTGCCATGTCTGGCGGGCAGGAAGGTGATTCGGATGCCGGGCAGCAGGTTGGCATCGCCACCAAGACCAAAGCCCGCCCCAAGAAACCCAGCCAGTACAAGGTGCTGCTGCTGAATGACGATTACACCCCGATGGAGTTCGTGGTGATGGTCTTGAAGCGGTTCTTCGGCATGGATCTGGAACAGGCCACACGGGTGATGCTGCATGTCCACCAGCGCGGCGTGGGCGTTTGCGGGATTTTCCCTTATGAACTGGCCGAAACCAAGGTGAATCAGGTGATGGATTTCGCCCGACAGAACCAGCATCCGCTGCAATGTACGCTGGAAAAGGCCTGAAGCCGCCAGCCAGCGGGCGACAATCGGCGATCAAATGCATATGTGGGCATGACCTTGGCGTGAAATCGCGCTAGGGCTAACCCGTCATTCACCAAGCTTACGGCTTCGCCACTTGCTCAGATATTTTCCAGCCACCGATCGCTATATCCTGCGGCTCGTCTTTTTCCCGATGATTGGCGTGTTCGCGCTGGCGGCATCGCTGCTGCTGATCGAGAAGATGACCCGGCTGTTCGATTTCGTGGCCGTCGAAGGTGGGCCGGTGGCGGTGGTGTTCAAAATGCTGGGCGCGCTGGTGCCTGAATATGCCAGCCTGGCCATCCCGCTGGGCCTGCTGCTGGGCATATTGCTCGCCTTCCGCAAACTCGCCACGTCAAGCGAGCTTGATGTCATGCGGGCGGTGGGCCTCAGCTACAACCGCCTGCTGCGCGTACCCTATATGATCACCCTGGTGCTGGTCGGGGTCAATGTGGCGCTGGTGTTCTATATCCAGCCAATCAGTCGCTATTACTACGAACAGCTCGAATATGAACTGCGCTCGGGCGCGCTGGGGGCTTCGATCAAGGTTGGCGAATTCACCACGCTGAAGGATCGCATGGCCCTGCGGATCGAAGAGAGCGAGGATGAGGGACGCCAGCTGAAAGGCATCTTCGCCCGCGTCTCCAACGAGAAGGGGCAGGTTCTGTCGATCAGTGCGGCGGAAGGCGCATTCCTTGCCACCAGCGACAGCCCCGATACCATTATCCTGCGCCTGACCAACGGCACCATCGTGCAGGAATCCCCCAACAAAACCCCGCGCGTATTGAGCTTCAGCCGGCACGATTTGCCGATCGACCTGCCCAAAATCGAGGAATTTCGCGCCCGCGGCGATGCAGAGCGTGAATATATCCTGCCCGAATTGCTGCGGATCGGCTGGAATAACAAGGCGCCAGAGGCCAAGCGCGATGCCAGCCAGGCCAGCTTCAATTTCCGCATGGTCGAGGTGGTGATGATGTTGCTGATGCCGCTTCTGGCAGTGGCGCTGGCGATTCCGCCCAAACGATCAACCAGCGCGCTGGGCGTCTTCGTGTCGATCATCATGGTGGTCGCCTATCACAAGGTGAACCAATATGGAGAGGACGTTGCCGCACTGGGCCGGGTCGATCCGGTCATCGCCCTGTGGGGGCCGTTCCTACTGTTCTCGGTTTTGATCCTCTGGATGTATTACCGGGTCGCCTATGTTCCCGGCGGACAGGCAATCGGTGCGCTGGAAAACTGGTTCGCCAAGATCAGCAAGCGGCTGCGCAAGCTGTTCCGGCGCAAACGGCGGCGCCAGCTGACTTCGCTCGAACCGGCCCCGGCGGAATAGGATAGTCCAGCAGTGCAGCTTGAATTCTTCCCGTCGAAGACCCTCACCCTTTACCTCGCGCGATTGTTCATCGTGCGGATCCTGGCCGTATTGGTGATGCTGGTGCTGGTGCTGATGATGCTCGACCTGTTGTCCAAGACGGGCGAGATCCTGGCCGCACCGGGCAATGGCCAGGCGGAGCTGCTCAAATATGCCAGCTTGCGCATACCGCAGCTGATCCAGAGCTTCCTGCCCTATTCGGTGCTGTTGGCGACATTGATAACGCTGGTCACGCTCAACCAGAATAGCGAGGTGATCGCAATGAAGGCAGCCGGACTGTCTGCGCACCAGGTTCTGGCCCCGCTCTTGCTGACCGCCGGTGTGGTTGCGATAGTGAGCTTCGCGTTCAACGAGCGCGTCGTGACCCGTGCCACCGCCACGCTCAAGGCGTGGGAATCGGCCGAATGGGGTGCAGTTCCCGTACATTCCACCGTGCGCAGCAATGTCTATTTGACCGATGGGCGCAATGTCCTGGCGGCGGCCACTATCACCGGATCGGGCGACCAGATCGCGATGGAGAACGTTACCTGGTACGAGCGTGCCGAGGGCGGGATCATCCTGCAGGAAGTGCGCGCGCCGCGCGCCGCTTTCGCCAATCCCGGATGGCAGCTGGAAGACCCGGTCCGTTTCGATATTGCGACCGCTGTGACGGACAACCCCGGTCCGATGCTGGTTGGGCAGGAATTGACGCCCGACCAGATCGAGCTGGAGACGGTCGATGCCGATACGGAACCCTTCTGGGAGCTGTCGGGTTCGATCAAGGCCTATGAGGCGGTTGGGCGCCGCACGTCAGAACTGCGCGCCAAATGGTGGCACAAGCTGGCCGCGCCGCTGTCGGCAGTATTGATGCCGCTGCTCGGCTCGATCGCGGCCTTTGGCCTTGCCCGATCCGGCCAATTGTTCCTGCGTGCGATCATCGGCATGGCGCTGGGTTTTGCCTATTTCGTAGTCGACAATGCCGCGCTCGCCATGGGCAATTTCGGCGGATACCCGCCCTTCCTGGCAGCATGGGCACCGTTCCTGCTGTTCGTGCTGATCGGCGAAACGGTGCTGGTCAGGACCGAGGAATAGTTTTCACACCGAAGCGCCGCGCCCCATCGTGCTCTTCGCGATCCGCGCCACCAGCACCAGCATGCCGGGATGGTTCGCCCCGTCATAAGTCGATCCTGCACCCAATTCGCGCTTAAGGCGGCGATGCGCCTCCGGCAGATCGTGATAGGGCATGGACGGCATCAAATGATGCAGCGCGTGATAGCGCAGCCCCACCGGGGCCCACAGCTCCGCCGCAAAGCCGGGTGGCGGCACGTTGACGCTATCCAGGAATTGCGCGGTCACCGTCATCGGCTCGCCCTCATTTTCCCACAAATGCGCCACCAGCGTGCGCAACTGGTTGAGCAGCGCCACCAGCGAGGTTACCGCGATCGCGATCAGCAGCGGGCGCCAGCCAATCCATTGCGTGCTGGCCAGCAGGGCCCAGGCCCACAGCATCCCGCCCAATTCCTGCCACAGCACCATGGCCTTCAATTCGCCTTCGGGCGGCCGGCGGCGATAGTCCGGGTTGATCATCAGTGCCGATGCGCGTTCCCACACCAGCCTGCGCAGCGGGGGTATGATCGCGCCCAGCGGCACCAGAATGGCGAAGCGGAAGATCAGCCCGATCGGCGCGAGAATCGCGATCAGCACGAAGGCGGGCAGGCTCCACGGTTTCATCAGCGCCAGCGGCAGATATTCGGGATCTTCCGGCGTGCCATATTGCGTACGTTTATGATGCTGGGTGTGGACCTCTTCATACATGAAGCTGGGAATCAGCATGGGAATGCCAACCAGCAGGTTCCACACCAGCCGAAAACCGGGCAGCGCATCGCGGTGGATATGGGTCAGCTCGTGTATGAACAGCAGCGCGCGATAGAGTGTCAGCGCCGAAACAAGGCCGAGCACCACGGCCAAAACTGTACTCTGGGCCAGAATCGCTCCAGCCAAGGTGGCATAGCCCACCCCCGCCGAAACCAGCATGTCCGGCCAATAGAAGGCCGCCCGCGCCTCACCCAAACCCTTGGTCAGATCGCGCACCGCGCGCAGCATGTCCTTGTCATCGGCATGCTGGAACTGGACGCGCGTTGCCGGCGCGCGCGGTGCAGCGTCAGGATTTGCGAGGGCATGTTCCATAGTCAATTTCGTACCTCGAAGCGGGCCTTAACCCAGAATTGGCGTGAAGGACAAACAAGGAGTCTCTACCAGAGTAATCGAGTGGGTCGCTTGACTTGACGCAAAATGACCGCACAGGGCTGTACCAAAGCTTACAGGAAGGCGCGCGTGACCGACACCAATATCACTATCGAGCCCGTTTCCGGCAAGAAAGGGCGCGCAGAATTCGTCGATCTTGGCCGCAGTTTCGCCGCGCGCGTGCCGCACAGCGTGCCGCAATTGCGGTCCGAACAGCTTGAGCTGATCGATCCCGGCAAGAACCCCTTTTTCGGCCATGCCGAAGCGCAATTGTTCATCGCCCGGCGCGGCGGGCGGGCTGTGGGCCGCATTTCCGCGCATTTTGACCGGCTGGCGCTGGAAATGCCGGCCGATCAGGGCTTTGGCCCCGGCACCGGCAATTTCGGCTATTTCGACGCTGAAGATGAAGCCACGGCTCACGCCCTGCTTGATGCGGCGGAGGCATGGTTGCGTGATCAGGGAATGACCCGGTCGCTGGGGCCGATCTCGATGTCAGTGTGGGAAGAGCCGGGCCTGCTGGTGCGCGGACAAGATCATGCCCCGATGATCATGATGGGGCATCACCCGGCGCATTATCGCGGCTGGATCGAAAGCCACGGCTACGCCACGGCCAAGACACTGCTGACCTATGATCTGGATGTCAGCCATGATTTTCCACCACTGGTCCAGCGGATCGTCAAATCAGGCAAGCGCAACGACCGGATCAATGTCCGCCCGGTCAACAAAAGCGATTGGGACAATGAGGCCGCCATCGTCCTCAGCATCCTGAACGATGCCTGGTCCAACAATTGGGGCTTCGTGCCGTTCACGCCCGAAGAAGTGGCCTATGCCGGCAAGAAGCTGAAGCCGATCATTTTCGAACCGCTCAACATGATCGCGGAACTGGATGGAGAGCCGGTCGCTTTCATGCTGACCTTCCCGGACATCAACAGCGTGCTGACCCGGATCAAGGGCAAGCTGTTTCCGTTTGGCTGGTTCCACCTGCTGCGCTGGCTGCGCAAGCCGACCAATGCGGATATGCGTGTGCCGCTGATGGGGGTGAAGAAGGAACTGCACAATTCGCGGCTCGCCAGCCAACTCGCCTTCATGATGATCAGCCAGATACGCGAGAAAGCCGCCGCCGATTTTGGATCGAAGCGTGGCGAAATCGGCTGGATCCTGGATGACAATCAGGGAATGGTCGCCATCGCCGATACTATCGATAGCAAGATCAACCGCGAATATCTGATCCTCCAGAAGGGGCTATAGGGCGGAGGCCATTGATTGCCGCAAGTTGCGGCTTGCCCCCGGCTTCGCGAAACTCCACATTGCGCAAGTAATGAGCGACATGGCGGACAGTAACGAAAGCGCGGAGCCGAAAGACGGCCAGAGCGGTCATCGCCATAGCCGCCGGCTGACTTTTGCCGAAGAAGAGCTGCGGCTGGTTTCAGCGCTGGTCCTGCTGCTGGGCATCGGCCTGTTCCTCGCCCTGCCCTTCGTGCTGTCGATCGGATCGGTGGTATTCCTGCCGCTGGTCACCGCGGTCCTGCTGATGATCCTGCTGTCTCCACTGGCAGACCGGCTGGCGGCATTCGGCCTGCCTAATATGCTGGCATCACTGGGCGCTTTGCTGGTTTTTATCGGGATAGTCGTGCTGGCACTGGCGCTGGTCATGCAACCGGCGATCGCGCTCTATGACGAACTGCCCGCAATGGCGCGCGGCGTGGGTCAGCGCTTTGGCGAATTGCGCGATCAATTCAAGTGGGTGGCCATGATCGACCGCGAACTGGCGCGATTGATGGGCCAGGGCGACGGGCGCGAAGTCGTACTCGCCAGTCCCAGCGTGCTCGAACAGCTGGCCTTCGCCACGCCGAGCGTGCTGATCGAAACCCTGCTGACCTTCCTGATGACCTTCTTCATGCTCGAATCCCGCGTGCAGGTGCGGCGGCACCTGCTGTTCGATCGGGCAAGCTATGGCTCTTCGGTCAAGGCAGCGCGCGTCCTGCGCGAGGTGCAAGACCGGGTCGCCGCCTATATCCTGACCGTCGCCTGGATCAATGCCGGGGTGGGCGTGATCGTAGCGACCGGGGCATGGCTGCTGGGGGTCGATGCTCCGGTCATGTGGGGCGGGCTTGCCGCGATCCTCAATTTCGTGCCCTATGTCGGCCCGATGGCGATGACATTGCTGCTGGCGCTGTTCGGCATCGGCACAACCGATACGCTGGTGCTGGGGCTGATTCCGGCGGCGGCTTATCTTGGCCTGCACACGATCGAATCCAACATCATCACGCCATCGATATTGGGCGCGCGTTTCACCATGAACCCGGTGCTGATCCTGATCGCACTGAGCTATTTCTCGTGGATCTGGGGCGTGTTCGGCGCGCTGCTATCGGTCCCTATCCTGCTGACGCTGACTGCGCTGTTCGACCATGTTGGCAGGCCGAACCTGGTCGGCTTCATCTTCGGCGAGCCCTTGTTCAAGCCGGATGTGTTCGAACTGGGAGTCGAGGACCGGCCGACCAGGCGGAAATAGCTCACTCAGCTCCGACCCGGTCAACCGCGCTGGCCACCGCGACATTCATCGTCACATTGCCGATCGTCCGCATGATGTCGGGCAGCATTTCCACCGCAACCAGAAGAGCCAGAGGCTCTATCGGCGCGCCCATAGCCAGCGCAATCTGGCCCACGGAAATGACGAAGCTGATCGAGCCGGGCAGGCTTACCGATCCGATCGAGATGATCAGTGCCACTGCAATTCCGGCAGCCAGGATCGCCGGGCTGAGCGCAATTCCGGCCATATGCGCGACATAGATCGCCACCGCCAAAT
>JBNLDR010000060.1:0-14674 GCA_050304495.1 Altererythrobacter sp. | reverse complement strand
GGCCGTATGCCCGGCCATATGAACGTGTTGCTCGCCGAAGCCAGCGTCGATTACGACAAGGTGTTCGAGCTGGAAGACATCAACAGCGAGTTCGCGCAATGCGATGTCGCCTTCATCATCGGCGCAAACGATGTGGTGAACCCGGCGGCCAAGACCGACAAGTCTTCACCGATCTACGGAATGCCCGTGTTCGATGTCGACAAGGCCAAGCAGGTCTTCTTCATCAAGCGCAGCATGGGCGGCGTCGGCTATGCCGGGGTCGACAACGATGTGTTCTATATGGACCAGACCATGATGCTGCTCAGCGATGCCAAGAAGATGGTCGAGGAAATCGTCAAGGCGCTCGATTAGCCGCGCGGGGCAAGGCCGAAGGCATGAAGAAGCTGCTGCTCCTGATCGTGATCGTCGCGCTCGCGCTCGGGGCATGGATATGGCTTGGCGGGCTGGACCGGGTGACCGAAGGCCGCGTGCGCACTGCCTTGGCTGAAGCGGGAATTCCCGAAGCATTGGCCCAATGCATGGCGCCGCGAATGGTCGATCGCCTGTCGATCGTCCAGCTTCGGAAACTGGAGCGGATTGGCGCACAGGATGGCGAATACCCGGTGCCGCTTTCCACTACCGAGGCGCTTGCGCGAATTCGGCGGGTTGAAGACCGCGAGGCGATTGAGGTGACGGCAGCGGCGGCGGGCCGCTGTGCCTTGCAGGGCGTCCTCGACGGGATTTGACCAAGATACCTAGTACAGCGTCGGATCACCTTGAAATACATTCATATTCCTCCAGCGCCCCTCCTTGTGCTGAACCATTTTGATTCAAACCTCAAACGTCCTGTTTATGAGTTTACGGCCTGGCCTGCCCTTGCATTCCTTCCCCCGTGCGGCACAATAAGTTGCAGGGAGGGACTCATATGATCCGTAATGGCATTTCAGCCTTGGCACTTCTGGCAGCGACGCCTGCGTTGGCAGGGACCCACACCGTCGAGCCGGGCGTAGGCGCGCAGGAGCGTTTGCAAGAGGCCTTGATCCTGGCCGAACCGGGCGATGAGATCGTGCTGGGCGCAGGCCGGTTCGAACTGACCGATGGGCTCAGCCTCGATGTCGATAGCGTGACCATTCGCGGGGCAGGTCCGGGTGAAAGCGTGCTCGATTTCACCGCGCAAAAGGATGCGGGAGAGGGCCTGCTGGTAACCTCCGATTTCGTGACTCTGCGCGATTTCGCGGTCGAGAACCCCAAAGGGGACGGGATCAAGTCCAAGGGCGCCGATGCTATTGTCTATGACAAGATCCGGGTGACCTGGACCGATGGGCCCAAGCCGACCAATGGTGCTTATGGCATCTATCCGGTCGAAAGCACCGGCGTGCTCATTTCTCGCTCGGAAGTGTCGGGTGCTTCCGATGCCGGGATCTATGTCGGGCAGAGCCGCGACATCACCGTGCGCGAATCCCTGGTTCAACAGAATGTTGCCGGGATAGAGATCGAGAACAGCCGCAATGCGATTGTCGAGCATAATCTGGCCACCCACAACACGGGCGGGATCCTGGTGTTCGACCTGCCCGGTCTGCCGGTTATGGGCGGGGGCGACGTGGTGGTGCGCGAGAACCTGGTCGCCGCCAACGATGTCGACAACTTCGCCCCTCCCGGTAATATCGTGGCCGGGGTGAAGCGCGGAACTGGCATTTTGGTGATGGCCAATGACAATGTGCTGATCAAGGACAATTTGCTGGCCGAAAACGACACGGCACACATCATGGTGGTTTCCTATACGCAAAGCTTCGATGATCAGCGCTACAATCCCTATCCCCGCAATGTGGTGATTGGCGAAAACCTCTATGAAGATGGCGGCAGTGCGCCCGATATTGACGGGGCGGAGCAATTGCTCGCCCTATTCGGGGGGGCACTGCCCGATGTGCTGTGGGATGGGCTCCAGGATGGCGATACGGTCGCGCTGAGCGTGGCCGAGGGCACCAGCGGCTGGTCGCTCAATCTCGAAAGCCAGGGCATGGGGCTGGAACAGGCCAGGCCCGGGCCGCTCGACGTGTCGCAGCCTGAACATGCTTTCCCGGAGGAGCAGGTGACCGGCGCGCCAGAGGAACTTTCCCGGCGCATCGGGTGATCATGAAACGACCAATTCTCGTATTTGCCGGGCTGGCGCTGCTAGGAGCGGTGGCCTTGCGGGCGACCCCGCCGATTGCGGTCCATCCCGAAGTGATTCTGGGCGATAGCTTGCCGCGCCAGTTGTCGGACTTCGGATTCTTCTCCGATCCTGCGCGCCAAAAGCCGAGCGCGGGGGTGACGCCCTATCGGCTCAACACCCCGCTCTTCTCCGATGGAGCGGAGAAGCTGCGCTTTGTCTATATTCCCGATGGCCAGCAGGCGCGCGCCGATGGCGAGGGTTTGCTGAACCTTCCGGTTGGCAGCGCCCTGATCAAGACTTTCGCATTTGGCGCCTTTGACGAAGGCGGGGATCGCCGGTTGATCGAGACGCGCGTGCTGCTCCACCGCGCCGATGGCTGGCTAGCTTTGCCCTATCGCTGGAATGCCGAACAGACCGAAGCCACACTGGCGGTGGCCGGTGGTCGGATGCCGGTGACGACCCCGTGGGGCGAGGAAATCAGCTATCGCATCCCGAACAAGAATCAGTGCAAGGAATGCCATGGGCTGGATGGGGCGGTGATCCCGTTGGGACCGAAGGCGCGCAATCTCTCGACTGAATGGCTGCAAGGCATGGTCGATGCGGGTGATCTCGATGCGATGCCGATGGGGGCCGACACTATCCCGCTGTGGGAAGATCGCGATACGGCACCGGTCGAAGCGGCGGCGCGCGGTTATCTGGACGTCAATTGCGCGCATTGCCACCGGCCAGGGGCGACGGCTTCCAATTCAGGGCTGGACCTGCGCTGGGAACAGCATGAGCCCCATTCGATCGGCATTATGAAACGCCCGGTTGCCGCCGGGCTCGGGGCGGGCGGGTTGCTGTTCGATATCGTGCCGGGCAATCCAGAGGAGTCGATCCTGCATTATCGGATGGCCAGCCTGGAAGGCGGTGTCGCCATGCCGGAGATGGGCAAGGCTACGCTGGACAAGGATGGAATCGCCATCGTGCGCCGCTGGATCGAGCAGATGGGGCCTGATAAGTCCGAAAACGCGGCGAATTAGGATAGTCTTTCCACAGCCTGCATTCGGATCACCATGCTCGAAGCACGGTTTGGCGAAAATCTACAAGTGCTGGGGTTCAATTTTGGCGCGGTTCGTTATTGCCCGAATTTAGGGCCGCAGGTCACGCTAAAGCCCTTCGCGTCGTAAACACAATAGTGTGATCATGGGGCCGTCTTTGCTGTAGCAAGGGCGGCCTCTGGCATTTTGCGCCTTACCGGGCTTCGGGCGAGATCGGACAAAGGGGCGGATTGCCGTTTTGTTCCCGTTGTCACTGCGCGGTCATTCACCTAATCCGGCGCACCATGAGCCGCGCACCCTATGCCGCCGATCCCGCCGCAACGCGTGGCCGCGAATTCTCGCTGGGCGAGAGCGGTTCACGCGGGCCCCGCAGCGAATTCCAGCGCGATCGCGACCGGATCATCCATTCGATGAGCTTTCGCCGCCTGCGTTCGAAGACGCAGGTCTTCATCTCGCCCGAGGGCGATCATTACCGCACCCGGATGACCCACACGCTGGAAGTGGCGCAGATCGGGCGGGTTATCGCGCGCGCGCTGGGGCTGGACGAGGATCTGACAGAGGCGTTGTGCCTGGCGCATGATCTGGGCCATCCGCCCTTCGGCCATGCCGGCGAACAGGCCCTGTGCGATGCCATGGAACGGCATGGCGGGTTCGATCACAATGCGCAGTCGCTGCGCACGGTGATGCGGCTGGAAAGCCCCTATCCCGAATATGATGGGCTCAACCTGTCGTGGGACATGCTGGAAGGCATGGCCAAGCATAACGGCCCGGTCCAGGCACCCAATTGGGCCATGGCAGAACTGGACGCGGCCTATCCGCTCGATCTGGGCAATTGGCCCTCGCTTGAGGCGCAAGTCGCGGCGGTGGCGGATGACATCGCCTATGACAATCACGATATCGATGACGGACTGCGCGCCGGGTTTCTCTCGCTCGACGATTTGATGCAGGTCGATTTCCTCGCAGACCAGTGGCGCTCGGTCGAAAAGCGCTTTCCCAATGCCCCGCGTGACCGCCAGCAACGCGAACTGATCCGTGACCAGATCGGGCTGATGGTGAATGATGTAATCGAACATACGCGCGAACAGGCGCGGGGCGTAACATCGGTGGATGAGGTGCGTGGTGCCGGTCGACGCCTGGCGGGCTTCTCGGAAGGACTGGCATTGCAGGAACGCGGCCTGAAGAAATTCATGTATGACAAGCTCTATTACCACCCGGAGCAGATCGGTGCGGCAGAACGCGCGCGCGATGTGGTGGCGCGGCTGTTTGCGGCCTATTCACAGGACCCCGGCATGATGCCTGACGAATGGCTTGAAAAACTGCCTCCGCAAGAGCCGGAGCGCAGCCGGATGATCGCCGATTTCATCGCCGGGATGAGCGACCGTTTCGCGATCGAATGTTGCAGTGCAATCTATGGCGAGCGGCCCACCGGGCTGACCAATGTCTGAACCGATCCGCATTGCGCTGGTCGGGGCAACGGGCCTGGTCGGCCGCTCGGTGATCAATGCTGTGATCGGGCATGACCATGTCCGGCTGGTGGGGATTGCCCGGCGCGAGATGACGCTTCCGCCAGGCGCACGGCTGGAACTGGTGGTCGCCGAACCGGGCCAATGGGGAGAGGTGCTGGCGCGCCAGCGTCCCGCGGCGCTGATCTGCGCGCTGGGCACGACGTGGAAGCGCGCGGGCAAGGATGAAGCCGCCTTTCGCGCGGTTGACCAGGAGCTGGTGCTCAATACCGCCCGTGCTGCGGTGGCGGCCGGGGTCGAACATATGGTGGCGATCAGCTCTGCCGGGGCGGACGCGCTTTCGCGCAATTTCTACCTGCGGGTGAAGGGTGAGACCGAGCGCGAGCTGATCAAGGCCGGCTTCAAGCGGATCGACATTCTCCGGCCCGGCCTGCTGCGCGGCCCGCGGATTGGCGACCGGCGCGGGGGCGAGGGGCTGGCAAAGATTGCGGCGCCGCTGATCGATCCGCTGCTGGGCGGCAAGTGGCGCGCTTATCGCTCGATCCCGGCAAAGCTTGTTGCCGAAGGCGCGCTGGAACTGGCGTGCCGCAAGGCGGCAGGGCGCTTCTTCCATGACAATGACGGCATCCGCCGCGCCGCACGCGATTGGGAGAAACACGTCGCCATGGCCACGAGCTAGCCAGCCAGAGGGGGGAGGGCACGCCATCATGATCGCACGTTTGACCGGCCTGTTTGCGCTGTGGACCGTGCTTGGAACGGTCTGGGCATGGTTTGTCCCGGATCATTTCCTCTGGGTGGTCGATGGCACCTTCCGTCCGTTCGACCAGTCGCTGGTCAGCGTCCTGCTCGGGGTGATCATGCTGGGTATGGGGCTGACGCTCAGCCCCGATGATTTTCGCCGGGTCGCGACAATGCCGCGGGCCGTGGCGATCGGCGTGGTGCTGCAATTCACCGTGATGCCGCTGGCCGGGATCACCTTTGCAACATTGTTCGGGCTCGAGACTGGGCTGGCGGTGGGGATGATCCTGGTTTCGTGCTGCCCTGGCGGTACCGCCAGCAATGTCGTGACCTATCTTGCGCGGGCAAACCTGGCACTATCGGTCACAATGACCATGGCCTCCACCCTGGTGGCGGTGGTGGCCACTCCCATGCTCACGGGCTGGTTGGCGGGGGTCTTCGTGGAGATCGACCGCTGGGCGCTGTTTCGCGGCATGATTGCCGTGGTGCTGCTGCCGGTGATTGCCGGGGTTTTGCTCAACCGGCTGTTCCCGCGCGCGACGACACGCATCGCAACCATCTCGCCATTGGCATCGGTGATCGGCGTGGTGCTGATCGTGGGCGGGATCATCGCTCAGTCCAAGCCGCTGATCATCGAACATGCAGGAGTGTTGCTGCTGGCGCTGTTTGCGCTCCATGCGACGGGCTTCGCATTGGGATATGCGATCTCGCGCATCTCCGGCTTTGCAGAGGGGGAGGCGCGAACCTGTTCGATCGAGGTTGGCATGCAGAATAGCGGGCTTGGATCGACGCTGGCATCCAGCCCCAGCTTCGCGGCGCAGTTCGCAACCCCGATGCAGGCAGCGCTGGCCCCGGTGCCCAGCGCGGTTTCGGCGCTCTATCACGTGGTCATGGGCAGCCTGCTGGCGGCCCTTTGGCGGCGCAGCGCTCCACAAGACAATCAGGGAGAGGCATGATGGCTTGGCAGGCGATTTTTGGCGCGATGAATATCTGGGCGATGGTCTGCTGGGCGGCGCTGATCCTGCTGCCGCGCAAGCCCGCGCTGATGTCGGCGCTGCTCTATCTGGGCTTGATGATGCTGTGCTTCGTCTATGCCGCCGGGCTTATCTCCATGGTCAGCGGGCTGGTCGATCCCGTCGGCGGCGAAGTGGAGGCGGACTTCAGCTCCATCGAAGGCGTGCGCGCCATCTTTGCCAGCGATGGCGGGGTGACGATCGGCTGGACGCACTATCTGGCGTTTGACCTGTTCGTTGGCATCTGGATTGCGCGCGATGCCGATGCCAAGCAGTTCTCGCGCCTGGTCCAGGCCCCGATCCTGTTCGCCACCTTCATGGCCGGGCCGGTTGGCCTGCTGTTGTGGCTGCTGATCCGCGAGAAGCGCGCGCGTGAGCAGGGCCGCTGGAGCTGACGCACCGGTTTCGCTGGCAAGCGCAGCCCGTTTCTGGCTAGATGTGCGGACAGTGCATGCCGGGGAGGGGCTATGGACGACCAGCACAATTTCCTGACCTATGACGAGATATTGAACCATTGGGCCCGCCATCGGCCCGATGCGATCGCGACCGAGCAGGATGGCCGCACGCTGACCTATGCCGAACTGGATGATCTGAGTCGCCGCGCTATCGGATTGCTGCAGAGCCATGGTGTGCAAAAGGGGGACCGGATTGCATGGCTGGGCAAGAATTCGGACCTTTATGCTCTGCTCTATGCAGTGGCGGGCCGGTTCGGCGCCGTGGTAGCTCCGGTTGGCTGGCGGCTCGCTCCTCCCGAAGTGGCCTTTATCGTCAAGGATACGGGCGCGAAGCTGGTGTTCGCGGGCGAGGAGTTCCTCGACATCGCGCGTAGCATCGCCGCCGGGCTTGAACACCGGCCCGACGTGATCGGCGAGCATGAGGCATGGGCGCTGATCCGGGCGCGCGATCCGGCTGAGTTCGAACCCGCGGGGCAGGGCGATGCCATGTTGCAGCTCTACACATCGGGCACCACCGGCAACCCCAAGGGCGTGCCGCTGACCAATGGCAATTTGCTCGGCCTGCGCCGTCATGCTCTGGCTGCCGCATTGCCCTGGGCGGAATATCTGCCCGGCGATTGCGTGATGGTGGCGATGCCGGTTGCGCATATTGGTGGATCGGGGCTGATCAACATTTCCTTCGCCAGCGGGGTGCGCGCGCTGATCCATGCCGAATTCAACCCGCAAAAGATGCTGGAGGGGATCGAGCAGGGCGGAACGCATATGTTCATCGTGCCCGCCGCACTGCAAATGGTGATCCAGCACCCGCTGGCCGCCAGCACCGATTTTTCGAACCTGCGCTATCTCATGTATGGTGCCGCACCCATGCCGCTCGAACTGCTGAAGGAAGCGGTCAAGACCATGCCCACCACCGGCTTCCTGCAAGCCTATGGCATGACGGAAACGACGGGGACGATATGCAGCCTGCCGCCCGAAGATCATTCGCTGGAAGGTAATAAGCGCATGCGTTCGGCGGGCAAGGCCGTGCCCGGTGCGGAAGTTGCGGTGCTTGGCCCCGATGGCAATGAATTGCCGCGCGGTGAAATTGGCGAGGTGGCGGTGCGATCGCCATCCAACACGTCCGGCTATTGGCAGCTGCCCGATGCAACAGCCTCAACCATCGACGCCAATGGTTGGCTCCACACCGGTGATGCCGCCTATATGGACGAAGATGGCTACGTCTATATCCAGGACCGGATCAAGGACATGATCATCACCGGCGGCGAGAACGTCTATCCGGCAGAGGTTGAAAGCGCGATCTACGGCCATCCCGCCATTGCCGAAGTGGCGGTGATCGGTATCCCCAGCGAAAGGTGGGGTGAGGAGGTCAAGGCTTGCGTGGTCGCCAAGCCGGGGATGGAGGTCGATCCCAATGATGTGATCGCCTGGGCGCGCGAGCGGATCGCACCGTTCAAAGTGCCCAAGAGCGTGGACGTGATCCCGGAATTACCGCGCAACCCCACCGGCAAGGTGATGCGTCGCGAATTGCGTGCGCCCTATTGGGAAGGGCGGGACCGGCAGGTTAATTGACCCCGCGAAGGCGGGTCAATCGATCGCTTCTTCTCCTGCCTGACCGACGGATTCGATATCGCGGCCAAGCCCCTTCACCGTGTTGCAGGCGGTGGCAGAAAGTGCCAGCGAAGTAAGTACAGTGGCAGTCAGAAACTTGCGTAGCATTGCCAGATTCTCCTCTTTCAACGGCGTTCCATAATCCCAAATTCTTTGCTTGGCGATGAATTGCTGCCCCTCGATCTTACACCGTTGCGGCGGATTGAGCGCGTTCGACGGCGAGCCGATGCTCGCGCCATGCAATCACCACGCCAGCGCCAACGATCAGCGGTGCTCCCAGCCAGGTGGTTGCGGGCGGAAGCCGGTCAAAAATAAGCAGGCCCAGCAAAGCGGCCCAGATCAGCGAGGAGTAGTCCATGACGATAACGCTCGCGACCTGCCCATAACGCAGCGCCATGGTCAGCAGGATTTGCCCGACCAGCCCGCTTAGCCCAAGCGCGAGCAAGAGCAACCATTGCTCGGCCGTCTTCTCGATGCTGACAAAGGGCAGGCTCAAGGCCAGCAGCGGCGTGGTGAAGAGCGCGAAGTAGAATACGATCGTCACCGAATCCTCGGTCCGCGCGAGGTCGCGGATCTGTATCGAGATGAGCGCAATCATGAAGGCGCTGCCGAGCGCGGTCAGCGCTCCGAACATGGGGATGTGCCCGTCTCCCGGCTGGGCGATGATGATCACGCCGGCAAAGCCCAGCGCGACCGCACCCCAGCGCCACGGCCCGATCTTTTCGTGCAGCACCAGGGCAGACAGGATTACGGCCCACATGACCGAGGTGAAATTGATGCTCGTGTGTTCGGCCAGAGGAAGCATTGTGACGGCCCCGAAATTGAGGAACATGCCGAACATCCCGAGGAAGGCGCGCACACCGTGCTGGCTGAGCCGCCTGGTCTTGAGCCGATCGAGACCGCCGCGCCATGACAGGAACAGCGGGATGAGCAGGATCGTGGGTAATTGCCGCCAGAACAGGATTTCGGGCAGGGCCAAACCGCTTTCCGATCCCATTTTCACCAGGGCCAGCATGATTGCGAGCATGAACGCAGCGGCCAATCGCAAGACCAGCGCCAAACGGGGACGTTGGGTATGCGGCGCTGGTTGATCCATGGTTTGAGCCATAGGCGGGCCGGGAGGCGATGCAAGCGCGCGATTGCGAAGGCGACATTCCGCCCCCATATGCGCGCGCGATGGAACTTTACCGCTATCTCGAATTCGCCAGCGATGCAGTGCGGCTGGCCGCATTGGGCGCGGCGTTACTGGTGCTGGCTGGCTTCGCCTCGCTGATGGAGCGCAGGCGCTTGAAGCGGGTAGAGATCAATCGGGTGGGCTGGGTGCCCTGGACTGGCCTGTTCCTCACCTGCGCGGTGTTGGGCGGCGGCCTGCTGGCAATTGCATTGCCGAAGGTGCTGTCCTGAGACCGATTTGCGCTGCAACCGGTGCTGCTGCCTTTTCAGATTGCTCGCCTTCAGCGAAATAGCAGATTAACATGGGCTCCGAACAAATTCGGGGGAGATAATGCGATGCAAATGTCGGTGACGGGTATCTATCGTTATCCAGTCAAGTCGATGCAGGGGGAGGCGCTCGATCGGGTAACGGTCGGCACCGGCGGCCTGGTTCTGGATCGGGGTTGGGCGCTGAGGGACGAGGAAAGCGGCAATATTCTCAGCGCCAAGCGTGTCGGTGCATTGCTCGAATGTTCGGCCAGGTACGTCGATCACCGCGCCAGCGACACCATTCCCCATGTCGAGATCACCCTGCCTAGTGGCAAGGCGGTCCGGTCTGACGATCCCGCCACCAACAGTAGCTTGTCGGAATTTCTCGATCGGGAGGTGACGCTTTGGCCGCTACAGCCAAAGGAAGATGCAGAACATTACCGCCTCAAGCGGGACCCCGACTCCGATCTCGAACAGGAATTGCGTGAAATCTTCGCGCTCAATCCCGATGAAGACTTGCCCGACCTGGGCAAGTTTCCGCCGGAGGTGATCGAGGAATTGATGGTCTATTCCTCGCCGCGCGGGACCTATTTCGATGCTTTTCCGATGAATATTCTGACCGAAGCATCGCTGCGTCGGCTGGCGCAACTGATGCCGGAAGTGAAGATCGGCAAGGAGCGCTTTCGGCCCAACATATTGGTGGGCGACGATCAGCAGGCCTGCGACACGGTAGAATTCGATTGGGTCGGCAAGAAGGTGTCAGTCGGAGGGGCGCAGTTCGACATCGCCATGGAATGCCCGCGCTGCGTGATGACGACACGGGCCCAACCAGGTTATGAAAAGGCCAGCTCGATCATGCGGACTTTGGTGCGTGAGCTGGACCATAACCTCAGTGTCTATGCCAACGTCGCACGCGGCGGCGTGGTCAGCCTTGGCGACACGGTTGAGGTCGTAGGCGGCTGAACCTCCTGCCTTGGCTGGAATTCGGTCGGTTAGAGACACGCCTCGAGATAGGCCTGGTCAAACCCGAACTGGCGCGCTTTTTCCAGCGTATAGGGGCGCAGGCCCTGGCTGCGGAATTCGCCCAGGATCTTGCCGTCTTCGCTCTCGTCCAGATATTCGAACTTGAACAGTTCCTGCGTCACGATCACATCGCCTTCCATCCCGATTACTTCGGTGATGTTGGTGGTGCGGCGTGACCCGTCGCGCAGTCGCTTAACCTGAACGATCAGGTCGACCGATTCCGCGATCTGGCGGCTGATGGCTTCCTTCGGGATCTTGATGTCGCCCATCAGGATCATGTTTTCCATACGGCCAAGGCATTCGCGCGGGCTGTTGGCGTGGAGCGTACACATCGATCCATCGTGGCCAGTATTCATGGCGGCGAGAAGGTCGAAACATTCCGCGCCACGAATCTCACCCAGGATGATGCGGTCAGGACGCATACGCAGGGCGTTCTTCACAAGGTCACCAATGGTGATGGCACCCTGGCCTTCAAGGTTTGGCGGGCGGGTTTCCAGCGGCAGCCAGTGCGGCTGCTGCAGGCGAAGTTCGGCCGCGTCCTCGATCGTCAGCACGCGTTCGCCCGGATCGATCATCTTCGACAGGGCGTTGAGCATGGTCGTCTTACCAGAACCGGTACCGCCCGAGATAACGATGTTCATGCGGCATGCGCCCGCGATTTTCAACGCGGTACACATCTTCTCGCTCATCGAACCGAATTCCTTGAGCATATCGAGGGTGATCGGCTTTTCGGAGAATTTACGAATCGAGATGGCGGTGCCGCGCAGTGACAGCGGCGGCACAATCACGTTCACACGGCTGCCGTCCTTAAGCCGGGCGTCGGCCAGTGGCGTGGTCTGGTCAACGCGGCGGCCAACCTGGTTCACGATGCGTTGGGCAATCTGGAACAGATGCTGTTCATCGCGGAACTTGATCGGCGCGATAATCAGCTTGCCCTTCTTTTCGATATAGGTCTGTTCGGGGCCGTTGACCATGATGTCGGATACGTCAGGGTCGTTGAGCAGTTCTTCGAGCGGGCCGAAGCCCAGGAGCTCGTCGATCAGCACCTTCTCCAGCGCGAATTGTTCGCGGCGGTTGAGTGTGACCTTCAATTCGGCCAGCACTTCCATGATGATCGGACGGAATTCTTCGGAAAGCTCGTCCTTGGTCAGCGAAGCGGCTGCTTCGGGGTCGACGCGTTCGAGCAGGCGCGGCAGCACCTGTTCCTTGATCTTGTGGACGCTTGCTTCGAAACCGCCAACCTCGGTCGTCTCGTGCGTGGCGTTCATCCGGTCGTCGAGCCGGGCCATGGCATCTTCGGCACTTGCCGGGCGTGAGCTGGCAGAAGGCGCGGGTGCCGGTGCGGCTTTCTGACCCTGTCCAGGTAGCGGCGGGAATTGCTGGCCGCCTTCGGCCGCATCGTCGCCCGCCGGCTTGCCTGCGCCGCCCTTCATTGGCCGCGCGACACCAAAGGACGGACGGCCTCCGGGGTTCATCCCGCCAGGTCCATTCTTCCTTCCGAATGCAGTCATTCCAAGCCCCCTAGGCGATCAATCATGTGTGCCATCAACGCCCGATGGCGAACAGCACCTATCCAGAAATGGTGAATAATTGGGAAAGCTTATTTTTTTCCTAAAGCGAGCGCCCCAATCGGCCCACTGTCGAGGGCATTTGAATTTTTGTCATTTTCCCTCGACAGAATGAGCGGCGTTAGCTTGCCCATCGCCCACCAGATGAAGGCGACGAGGATGATCGAGACATACCCGTCGATGGCATAATGGTAAGCGAGGTGGACCGACGCGACCTGGATCACCAGCGCGAACAGGCCGAAAAACCAGCCCGCATATTTCGAGACCCTGCGGATCGCCAGGAAGAACAGGAAGGCCAATGCCACATGCATCGATGGCATGGCCGAAATACCGCGGCCAAGGCCGAAATCACGGGCTTGGTGCCACGCAAGCAAGTCCCCCTGCACCTGCAGCACATCGATGTTGTAAACTTCATTAGCCGCATTGAGATAACGCATCTGATCCGCGAAATGCGCGTTGCCCACCAAGGGTTCGAGAAAACACGGACCTACTGAGGCAAGGCCCACCGCCATCGCCATCCCGCCGATGGTCCACATCGCAAAATATGAGAAGAAATAGCGATAACGCAGCACGCGATCTTCCACCAGAAACGCGAAGAATATGGCGCCTGCATAGATCAGCATGAACCAAGTGTGATAGGCCTTGGCGAGCAATGAGGTGATGATCGGAAATCCGAGTAGCGGCTGGAGAAGCCGCCATGGGTCGGCTCCGTGAATCTTTTGGTCGAGTGTGATGAATGCATTGTCCCAGCCATATGTGGCAAGCAGGGGAATGCTGCCCTTGATGAGCGAGAAACTCGGCATGAAAAGTGCGACAGCCATGATCGGCGGCATTCCAATCACGATCCCGCGCCATAGGCGGATTGCCTCTGGCGAAGTGAGCAAGAATTTGGTCGGTTCGCCTGGACGGGCGCGGATCAGCAGATAGCTCGCGGCACCGCAAATATAGATTGCGATCGCCAACAGGTAAAAATTCAGGTTGGGCAGGTAATCGACGAGTGGAATGTACGAACCGCCGATGATGGCAACGTACCCATTCACCACCACCCCAAGCAATGCGACAAACGTCAGCATCAGCGAGTCTTCGCGTCGAGGGATGAGAAATCTGAAATCCAGATTCTGCAACTGGCGTGCAATGGCGGTCATTCGTGGCGCTCCCCCCTTGTTCCCGCAAGATTCCTAGCTTGGTGGCCTATCCAGCAGCTTGAGGGAGGGAGTAGAAAATCGTGGTAAACAATTTCTTAAAGCGCAGGAGTTTTGAGCTTTATCCGGCCAGGCTGCGGATTCAGATGGTCGCGTTGGAGGCTCAGGAACCTCGCAGCCATCCATGTCGCCACCAACGCCAGCGCCATGCCCGCAGGAAGGTCCAGCGCGTAATGCCAGCGATTGGCAACCGCATCGAGCGCGATGAAGGTGAACAGCAAGGCGAACGGCAACGTCAGACGCCTTGCATGGCGTAGCGCGTAAAGCAGGAACAGGAATGAACCGCCTGCATGGAGAGAGGGCATTGCGGCGAGGCCGACCGTGATCTGGCGACCGCCTTCCTCAACCAGCCATGCCGCTCCGCCTGCCGTGTTGGCCTGCCATGATGCATACATCGACTTCTGTGCCAATGTCGCGGGGGGCTCTACCCCCGTCTCAAACAGGAATGGTCCCAACGCAGGTGCGACCAGATAAGCAAACGAGCCGAGGATTTGCATGATGATCGCGGCCATCACCAGCTCACGGAAGGCGTCGGGCCGTTTCAGGCAGGCATGACCAAAAGCGAGGTAGAACAGGGCGATAAAGCCGATCATGTAGAAATTGCTTTCAAGCGGGATGACCGGATCAATCGCCAAACGCAGCGACTTCACTCCGTCGATCAGTGGCCGGATGGCCTGGTCGCTTGACCAATACGCATCATCCCACAAGGCCGGATTGATATGCGGGATCCACAGCTTGAGATTGAAATGGCACAACAGCACCAGCGCGTATGCAGGCAACGCGATGAAGAATGTTGCCGACACTTCCCGGCTGCGCTGGATCACCATGATTGCCGCCCAGATCGCGATCGCGATCAAAGGGTAGAGATAATTGACCCCGACCGAAGCAGCCCGGTCGCCATTGGGAAAGCTGAACGGTAGCCCGAACCAAAGGCCTATCGCAAGCGTGAAGGTGAGGAATGCGAGTGCCAGGTTGATTTCCAGCGGAATTGACCCCTGCCGCGCCTGCGTG
>JBNLDR010000059.1:0-14727 GCA_050304495.1 Altererythrobacter sp. | reverse complement strand
GACCGGCATGGCGCACCCCTTCTTTGCGGAGAAGTTTGCCCTGCCGACGCGATCCGATTTGACCGCGAAGCTGATCGGCGGTTCGGCATTGTTCGGAATCGGATGGGGCATTGCTGGCCTTTGCCCCGGCCCGGGCGTGGCGGCACTGGCGATCCAGCCGTCATCGGCGGCGATATTCGTGATTGCAATGCTTGGCGGAATGGGCCTGATGCGTCTGGTTAAAGGAGACGCATGATGGAAATTCGCCCGGTTGATGAAAATTTCGCAGTCGCCCCGCAATTGCAGCCACAAGATATGGCTGAGCTGGCGCGGCAAGGCTATGTCGCGGTGCTGTGCAACCGCCCCGATGGCGAGGAGCCGGGCCAGCCGCTGATCGCGGATATGCGCGCGGCGGCAGAGGCGGCGGGTTTGGCCTATCATCACATACCGGTGGCGGGCGGCGCCTTTCCGGAAGCTGCGATCGCGGCATTCCGTGCGGTGCGGCGCGGCACCCAGGGCAAGGTGTTGGCCTATTGCCGCACCGGTACACGTTCAATCACGCTCGATACGCTGGCCAATCATGGCGGGCTCGATGCTGACGCATTGATCGAGCGCGCTGCGAATGCGGGATATGATCTGACCGCTTTGCGCGACCGCCTCTGAGTGGAGCATTCTGGGAGGGAAGGAAATGGCAGACAGTCTATCGCATCAAGTGGTTATCGTCGGGGGCGGGTCGGCCGGAATCTCGACCGCCTCATCGCTGCTCAAGCGCGATCCCACGCTGGACATTGCCATTATCGAGCCCAGCGAGGTCCATTATTACCAGCCGGGCTGGACCATGGTTGGGGGCGGCGTGTTCGAAGCGCCCGTTACCCGCCGCAAGATGGCCGATGTCATGCCCGGCGGCACCCGCTGGTTCAGGCAGGCGGCGGCCACTTTCCAGCCTGACGATAACCAGCTGACCCTGGCCGATGGCACGAAGATCACCTACCAATTGCTGATCGTCGCGCCGGGTAACCGGCTCGCCTGGGACAAGGTCGCTGGGCTGGAAGAAACGCTGGGCAAGAACGGCGTGACCTCCAACTATCGCTATGATTTGGCGCCCTATACCTGGCAGCTGGTCAATGGCCTGAAATCGGGCCGGGCGATCTTCACCCAGCCGCCCATGCCGATCAAATGCGCCGGTGCGCCGCAAAAGGCGATGTATCTGTCCTGCGACGCCTGGCGCGAGGCCGGGGTGTTGGGCGATATAGAGGTGGAATTCCGTAACGCCGGCGGCGTGCTGTTCGGGGTTGAGGCCTATGTCCCCGCATTGATGGAATATGTCGATCGATACGGGATTGGGCTGAAGTTCAATTCGAACCTCATAGCGGTGAATGGCGCGGACAAGACCGCCACATTCAAGACGGATGAGGGCGAGGTGAACCGCGAGTTCGACATGATCCATGTCGTGCCGCCGCAGGAAGCGCCGCAATTCATCGCCGAAAGCCCGCTGGCGGCTGAAAGCGGCTATGTCGATGTCGATCAATTCACCCTGCGCCACAATCGCTACCCCAACATATTCGGCCTTGGCGATGCAGGTTCCATGCCCAATGCCAAGACTGCCGCGGCTGCGCGCAAGCAGGCGCCGATCGTTGCGGTAAATGCGCTGCAGGTGCTGAAGGGCGAAGAGCCGCTATCGGATTATGACGGCTATGGATCCTGCCCTCTCACGGTAGAGCGCGGCAAGATCGTGCTGGCCGAATTCGGCTATGGCGGCAAGCTGCTGCCGACTTTCCCGACATGGCTGATCGACGGTACGCGCCCAGCCCGGTTCTCTTGGATTCTCAAATCCGAAATCCTGCCCTGGGTCTATTGGAACGGCATGCTCAAGGGCCACGAATGGCTGGTCAAGCCCCAGCCCCGAGCAGTACCCGCAGCCGGTAGCTGATGTTCAAACGGTATTTCCCGATCCTGGAATGGGGCAGCAGCTATAACAGCTCGGTCCTGACCAATGATCTGATCGCGGCGCTGATCGTCACGATCATGCTGATCCCGCAAAGCCTCGCCTATGCCTTGCTGGCCGGATTGCCGCCGGTGGTGGGCCTCTATGCCTCGATCCTGCCGCTGGTTGCCTATGCAATTTTCGGCACCAGCCGCACGCTGGCGGTTGGCCCGGTGGCGGTTGTCTCGCTGATGACGGCGAGCGCGGCGGGCGCGGTGGCCGTACAGGGGAGCGCGGAATATCTCCAGGCGGCGATCACGCTGGCGGCGCTATCGGGCGTTATGCTGGCGCTGCTTGGCCTGTTCAGGCTGGGATTCCTTGCCAATTTGCTGTCGCATCCGGTCATCTCCGGTTTCATCACCGCCAGCGGCGTGCTGATCGCGACCAGCCAGTTGAAGCACATTCTGGGGGTGAAGGCTGGCGGTGACAATTGGCCCGATATGCTGGGTTCGCTGGCACAGGGGCTGCCCGGCACCAATTGGCATACGCTGGCGATCGGCATTCCTGTGACCCTGTTCCTGTTCTGGGTGCGAAAGGGGGCCAAACCGGCCCTGATGCGGCTGGGAATCAAGTCGCGGCTGGCCGATATCATCGCCAAGGCTGGGCCGGTGGTGGCGGTGATTCTCACCATCCTTGCCGTGCTGGCGCTTGGCCTGGCGGACAAGGGCGTGAAGCTGGTAGGTGCGATCCCGCAGGGCCTGCCGCCGTTCGCTCTGCCATCGGCAGACCTCGCGCTGATCGAGCAGTTGTGGGTCCCCGCCCTACTGATTTCCATCATCGGTTTTGTCGAAAGCGTTTCGGTGGCGCAGACGCTGGCGGCCAAGCGTCGGCAGCGGATTTCGCCCGACCAGGAGCTGATCGGACTGGGCGCGGCCAATGTCGCCAGCGCGCTGTCGGGCGGCTATCCGGTGACCGGCGGCTTTGCGCGCAGCGTGGTCAATTTCGATGCCGGTGCCGAAACCCCGGCGGCCGGGGCCTTCACCGCACTGGGGATTGCGCTCGCCTCGCTGTTTCTCACCCCGCTGCTGTTCAACCTGCCGATTGCGACCCTGGCGGCAACGATCATCGTGGCGGTGCTGAGCCTGGTCGATCTCAACACGCCGCGCGAATTGTGGCGCTATTCCAAGGCCGATTTCGCCGCGCATGTGGCGACCATTGGCATTACGCTGGTGGCGGGGGTGGAGCTGGGCGTAATCGCAGGCGTAGCGGTTGGGTTGCTGTTGTATCTGTGGCGCGCCAGCCGCCCGCACGCGGCCATCGTCGGACGCGTGCCGGAGACGGAGCATTTCCGCAATGTGGAGCGGCATCATGTCTTCACCGTTCCGCATGTGCTTTCGATCCGGATCGATGAAAGCCTGACCTATCTCAACGCCCGCTGGCTGGAGGAATATCTGCTGGAGCGGGTCGCCGAACGGCCCCAGCTGCGGCATGTGATCCTGATGTGCAGTGCGGTGAACGAAATCGACGCTTCAGGGCTGGAAAGCCTGGAGGCGATCAACCACCGGCTCGCTGATGGCGGGATCGGCCTGCACCTGTCAGAGGTGAAGGGTCCAGTGATGGACCGGTTGAAGCGCACACATTTTATCGGCGCGCTCAATGGCAAGGTCTATCTGTCGCAGAACCGCGCTTTTCGCGAATTGTCGAAAGATGATGGCTCGAATGTCGGCGAGCCAAGAGATATGGCGCGCGGCTATATTTGAATTCATAAAAAGGATCGGCGCGCCTCAGGCCTAAGGCCCAAGAGCGCGCCGCCCCCTGCTTTGCCCGCTATGATCGCAGCGGGCCTGTCATCAGAATGCGAAGGTCACGCCTGCGCTAAGCACCCATGGATCAAGCTTGTGCTTGGATTCGAGGGCAAGCGTGCTGCCTTCATACCAACGGGCCGTGGTGTCCACGAAGTATCTTTTCGCATCCAGGCTGATGCCAAAGCCGCTTTCGTTCAACGGAATATCGACACCGCCTTGCAGCACGAAGCCGAACTCGTCAGAAAGATTGGTATCGGTGATGTCGAGCGGAACAGTAAAAGCGCCCGGCTCATCCTTGACCCACAGGAAATAGGTCACGCCCGCACCGATATAGGGCCTGATCGCTCCGCCATCGACGTGATATTTGGCAGTGAAGGTCGCAGGGATTACCCGCGCATTGGAAACCATCTCTGCCCCGGCGAGTGCGCCGGTTCCGTCAACGTCATGCTGGGTGAAACAGCAAATCGTTTCCACCGACAGATTGTTGGTGAAGAAGTATTCGATCGCGACAGTCGGCACGACATTGTCGTTGGCCGCCGTATCGAAGGGGGTTGTAATGGCAGCAGCCGCCGCACCCAACGTCGTACTGGTATCGACCGCCTTAACATCGATCTTGCCGTCGGGCAGCACGGCTGTACCGAGAAGCTTGACCTGAACCTTGCCCTGCATGTCCTCGGCGCTGGCCGGCGCAGCGAGTGCTGCAAGGACGGCAAATCCTGCGAGAAGAGGTGCTTTCATTTTTCTTTTCCTTGGCGTCACACTGGCCACCCCATGCGGCCCTGGCAATTGCGACGTCTGGCATTGAAATATGACCGCTCAATCGACGCTTCATTGATCTCGATCAAAGACTTGGATTGAACTTTGCGAGACTTGAAGGTGAATTTTCCATGCTATCCTAGGGCTGTTTCATGCCGACCTCCGGGTCATTCGATATATTCATTCGAGAGGCATTCGGCATCGCGCCGGACAGCGCGATTGGCAGAAAGCTGCGCGAAGTGGCGTTTCCTGTCGCTGTATCGCGCGGTTCGATCGCACCTTTGGATCACACCCAAGGTGCGTTGGTTTTCATTGCCGATGGATCGACCAAGCTTGTCGCGCATGCGTCGAATGATCGCGAGCAAATTGTGGCATTCCATTTCGGTGGCGATCTGGTCTCCATCCCGGCTGACTTCCAACATGCCTTCAACCTGGTGGCCTTGCATGACAGTAGCTTGGTGATATTCTCCACAGGCGAATTCCTTGATCGGGTGGGGGGCGAGCCGATGATCATGCGGGCCCTGTTGTATCGGTACCAGACTGCGTTGTTCCGATGCCGTGACAAGGCGTTGGGGCTCGGGCGCAAGAATGCACAAGAAAGGCTCGCAAGCTTCCTGCTCACCATGGCCGAACGGCTCGATACGGAAAATGGTGACCGGTGCGAGTTGGACTTGCCCATGTCGCGGCGCGACATCGGGGACAGTCTTGGACTTACTATCGAAACAATCAGCCGCCAGTTCAGCGAATTGCGTGCTGCCGGGCTGATTGAGACAAGCGGTCGATCGCGCGTGATCCTTAACGATCTCGCCGCGCTTGCCCTGCGTGCGGGGCATCTTCAATGAAGGGTCGAAAGAATTCCGGAATCTTGATCTGGATCAATGTGGTGAAAATGGCCGCTGGCTACCTGCAAGCCATTCATCAGGGAAGGTAACATCATGGAATCTGTATTGGGCAAGGTGGGGCTGTGGTTCCTCGTTCTCCTGCTTTCCATCGCTGCAATAATCGGGGCGCAAGATAGCGGTTTCGCCGCGCATGCGACAATCGTTGCCATTGTGGCATTCGGTATGATCTGGCTCGCGGCAGCAAGCTATAAACCTTTGAGCAGGGCGCAAAGCCTGTTCCGAATGCCAAGCGACACATCGCGTTATGACGATGATCCGGTTCGCTGGGGTGTTATCGCAACATTGTTCTGGGGTACTGCCGGTTTTGCGGCAGGGCTTTTTATTGCGTTGCAGCTGGCCTTCCCGCAGCTCAACTTCGAGCCCTATCTCAATTTCGGCCGCCTGCGCCCGCTGCACACCAGTGCGGTAATCTTCGCCTTTGGCGGCAACGCATTGATCGCAACCAGCTATTACGTGGTGCAACGCACTTGCCGTACGTCGCTGGCCTTCCCCGGCCTCGCCCGCTTCGTGTTCTGGGGCTATCAGATGTTCATCGTGCTGGCCGCGACCGGCTATTTGCTCGGTATCACCCAGTCCAAGGAATATGCCGAACCCGAATGGTATGTTGACCTGTGGCTGACAATCGTATGGGTCTGCTACCTGGTCGTTTTCGTCGGCACGATCGTGAAGCGCAAAGAGCCGCATATCTATGTGGCAAACTGGTTCTATCTCGCCTTCATCGTCACTATTGCCATGCTGCATGTGGTGAACAACCTTGCCATGCCGGTCAGCCTGCTCGGTTCGCGCAGCTACAGCGCGTTCGCCGGGGTGCAGGATGCCCTGACCCAGTGGTGGTACGGCCATAATGCGGTCGGCTTTTTCCTGACCGCCGGCTTCCTGGCGATGATGTATTACTTCGTACCGAAGCAGGCAGAACGACCCGTCTATTCCTATCGCCTGTCAATCATCCACTTCTGGTCGCTGATCTTCCTCTACATCTGGGCCGGTCCGCACCATTTGCACTATACCGCACTGCCCGATTGGGCGCAGACCCTGGGCATGGTGTTTTCCATCATGCTGTGGATGCCCAGCTGGGGCGGCATGATCAACGGGTTGATGACGCTGAACGGCGCCTGGGACAAGGTCCGCACCGATCCGATCATCCGCATGATGGTGATGGCGCTGGCCTTCTACGGCATGAGCACGTTCGAGGGCCCGATGATGAGCATCAAATGGGTCAACAGCCTGTCCCACTATACGGACTGGACCATTGGCCACGTGCATTCCGGTGCACTGGGGTGGAACGGGATGATCACCTTCGCCTGTGTCTATTACCTCGTGCCGCGCCTGTGGAAACGTAAACGGCTCTACAGCCTGCGCATGATCAACTGGCACTTCTGGCTCGCCACTGCCGGCATCGTATTCTACGCCGCCAGCATGTGGGTTGCCGGGATTACCCAGGGCCTGATGTGGGCAGAATATGGCCAGGACGGCTATCTGGTGAACAGCTTTGTCGACACGGTTGCAGCTTTGCACCCGATGTTCCTGCTGCGCGCCTTTGGCGGCCTGCTATACCTCAGTGGCTTCGTGATCATGATCTACAATGTCTGGCAGACGCTGGCAGGTAATCTGCGTGATGAAGCCCCGATGACCGAAACGCCCTATGACGAGCAGGCCGACCGCCCGCTCGCACCGGCAGCCGTTCCCGCCGAATAGGATCGCAAGCCATGAGCAAAGAAAAAACCACCATGATCGAGCGCCACAAGAAGCTCGAACGCAATGTGACCCTGCTTGGCGTCGCCACGCTGTTGACGGTCGTTGTCGGCGGGATTGTCGAAATAGCGCCACTATTCTGGCTCGACAACACAATCGAGAAAGTGGACGGCATGCGGCCTTATACGCCGCTGGAACTGGCCGGACGGGACATCTACATCCGCGAAGGGTGCTATGTCTGCCACAGCCAGATGATCCGTCCCTTCCGCGACGAGGTAGAGCGCTACGGCCACTACAGCCTGGCGGCTGAAAGCATGTACGATCACCCGTTCCAGTGGGGATCGAAGCGGACCGGGCCGGACCTGGCCCGTGTTGGCGGACGCTATTCGGATGAATGGCATGTCCAGCACCTCACGAACCCGCAAAGCGTGGTGCCGCAGAGCGTCATGCCGCAATATGGCTTCCTTGCAGAAAACAAGCTCAAGGTGGCCGATCCTGCCGCAAACCTGACGGCGCTGAGCCGGGTTGGCGTGCCCTATTCGGATGAGGACATCGCCAATGCTGCCACCGATCTGGAGGCGCAGGCCAATCCCGAAGCCGATGCCGGCGATCTGACAACCCGCTATCCCAAGGCGCAAATCCGCGATTACGATGGTGATCCGACGCGGGTGACCGAGATGGACGCATTGGTCGCCTATCTCCAGATGCTGGGTACGCTGGTCGATGTGAACGGCGCCGCCGCGCAAGAAGAACTGGCAGCGGAGAAGGGACGATGAGCTCGTATGACACCATGCGCCATTTCGCCGACACCTTTGGTCTGGCGACGATGGCAATCACTTTCCTGATCCTGTGCGCCTGGCCGTTTCGTCCGGGGGCAGCCAAGCACAATAATGCTGCGGCCAATTCGATTTTCGAAGGACAAGACGATGGCGAATAAGCGGATCGACCAGCCGACGGGTACCGAAACGGTCGGCCACGAATGGGACGGTATCGAAGAGCTCAACACCCCGCTGCCGCGCTGGTGGCTGTGGCTGTTCTACATCACCATCGTCTGGGCGGTGATTTACTCCGCGCTTTATCCGGCCTGGCCGATGCTTTCCAAGGCAACCGAGGGATATTTCGGCTGGACCAGCCGCGGCCAGTTGGCGCAGGAAATGAAGGCTGCCGAGGCGGGCCGTGCGGAATTCCGCATGCAGCTGGCCAACACTCCGCTTGAGCAATTGCAGGGCAATAGCGATCTGATGGGGCAAGCGGTGGCCGGCGGTGCGGCTGCTTTCAAGGTCAATTGCGTCCAATGCCATGGTTCGGGCGCTTCGGGCAGCGAAGGCTTCCCCAACCTTGCCGACGACGATTGGCTGTGGGGTGGCGATTTGCAGGCAATCGAAACCACATTGACCCATGGTATTCGCCAGCCAGGCGATGACGCGACGCGGACCAGTGCGATGCCGCCTTTCGCCGGTGCATTCAGCCCGGCGCAGATGAACGCGCTGGTCAGCCACGTCCAGTCGTTGAGCGGCAATGGCCGGAGCAGCGCATTGGGGACGCAGCTCTATGCCGACAATTGCGTGGTCTGCCATGGTGCCGCTGGTGAAGGCAACCGGACGGTGGGTGCGCCACGGCTTAATGATGCGATCTGGCTCTACGGCAACAGCCGGGAGGCGATTGCGCGGCAGATCCAGCAGCCGCGTCTGGGCGTGATGCCGGCGTGGCAGGGCAGACTTGATCCGGTGACGGTCAAGATGCTTGCCGCTTATGTTCACTCGCTTGGGGGAGGCGAAGACTTCACGGAGGCTGGCCCAGAGCCGGTGACCGAAGCCGATGAACAGCCCTGAGCCCTTCCGGGGGGCGGCCCCGGACAAGCTCTACGAAGCGCGCAAAACGGTTCACAACAGGCGGATCGACGGGCCCTTCCGTAGGTTCAAATGGTTCGTCATGCTGGTCACGCTGACGATCTATTATGTCACCCCGTGGTTCCGCTGGGATCGCGGGCCCTATGCGCCCGACCAGGCGGTGCTGGTCGATCTCGCCAATCGCCGCTTCTACATGTTCGGAATCGAGATCTGGCCGCACGAATTCTATTTCGTCGCCGGTCTGCTGATAATGGCGGGGATCGGCCTGTTCCTCGTCACCAGCGCCGTCGGGCGCGCCTGGTGCGGCTATGCCTGCCCGCAGACGGTATGGACCGATGTGTTCCAGCATGTCGATCGCTTTGTCGACGGCGATCGGAATGCGCGCGTCCGGCTGGACAATGCACCCTGGACCGCGGGCAAGATTGCGCGGCGGCTCTTCAAATGGAGCATTTACCTGCTGATCAGCCTGGCGACGGGCGGGGCATGGATACTCTATTTCGCCGATGCGCCCACCCTGCTGCGTGATTTCTTTGCCGGAGAGGCCGCGCCGGTGGCCTATGGCACCGTACTGATCCTCACCTTCACCACCTTTGCGCTGGGTGGTTTCATGCGCGAACAAGTGTGCATCTATATGTGCCCCTGGCCGCGTATCCAGACCGCCATGCTCGATGAAAAGAGCCTGATGGTCACCTATAAGGATTGGCGCGGCGAGCCGCGCGGCAGCGTGAAAAAGGCGGAGAAAAATCCGGGGCAGTTCGGCGATTGCATCGATTGCATGCAATGCGTTCAGGTCTGCCCAACCGGTATTGATATTCGCGAAGGTCCGCAGATTGGCTGCATTACTTGCGCATTGTGCATCGATGCCTGTGATCGGGTGATGAAGGACGTCGGTCGCCCGCGCGGCTTGATCGATTATGCCACGCTGGAGGATTGCGAACGCGAACAGGCAGGCGAAGCGCCGCGTCCGGCGTGGAAGGCGCTGCTCCATATCCGCACGATCGTCTATATGCTGATCTGGGGCGCGATCGGACTGGGCCTGTTGTTTGCGCTCGGCAATCGCAGCCATACCGACATCAGCGTTTCGCCCGATCGCAATCCGCCCTTCATGTTGATGAGCGACGGATCGGTCCGCAATGCCTATACGCTCAAGCTGCGCAATATGCAGGGTCGCCCGCGCGAGATGGAAGTCTCGCTTGTGGGCCTTGAGGGTGGCACATTCTGGACCGAGACGATCGGGCGCGATCAAGCCGCGCGCGTACAGCGAGTCGAGGTTGCGGCAGATGCCACATTGCCGCTTCGCGCCTATGTTATCGTGCCCAGTGGGGCGAAGAACCAGAGCTTCGCATTCAAGGTCACCGCGCTGGACGAACAGGGCGAGACCGACGTCAGTGAAACGCTGTTCAACGCGCCGGGAGAGGAATGATGGCTCGCGAATTCACAGGTCGCCACATGCTTTTGACCCTGGTTGGCGGGTTCGGCGTCGTGGTTGCGGTCAATTTCTACATGGCGAGCAAGGCGGCCAGCAGTTTCGGCGGCGTGACGGTGGAGAATTCCTATGTCGCGAGCCAGAAGTTCAATGGCTGGCTCGAAGAGGCCAAGGCGCAAGAGGCGCTTGGCTGGAGCGCGCAAATTACGCGGCAGGATGACGGCTATCTGGCTGTGGTCACTTCGGGCGTGCCGGAGGGAGCGAGTATGTCTGCCGAATTGCGCCATCCGCTGGGGTTGAAGGACCGGGCCTCCCTGGAATTCGCATCGCAAGGTGAAATGCGATATGTCTCGAACGAGAAGGTAGATGCCGGACGCTGGACGGTCCGCCTGACTATCGTTTCCGGCAGTGATCGCTGGGTACGCGAAATGCCACTGGAATGAACGCACCGCTTCGCCTTGATACCGCGACCAGCGAATTGCTCGATACCCGCTTTACCGTGCCGTCGATCAAATGCGCTGGTTGCATCGCCAAGATCGAGCGCGGACTGGGCGAGCTTGAGGGCGTGGAATACGTCCGGGTCAATTTCTCCAACAAGCGCGTGGCGGTGCGCCACGATGCCGGGCTGAGCGAAGAGGTGTTGGCGGGCGAATTGCGCAAGCTGGGTTTTGAAGCGCAGGCGGTGGCCGCCAATCCGCTGGCCCAGGACGACAAGGAAACCAGGGCGCTGCTGCGCGCGCTGGCGGTGGCGGGGTTCGGCATGATGAATATCATGCTGCTCTCGGTCAGCGTGTGGTCGGGTGCGGGCGGCGTCACGCGCGAGATGTTCCACTGGCTATCTGCGCTGATCGCGCTGCCGGTGGTCGCCTATTCGGGCCGGCCGTTCTTCTCCAGCGCCTGGATGGCGCTGCGTTACCGCCGCACCAATATGGATGTGCCGATCTCGATCGGCGTGCTGCTCGCCACTGGTCTCAGCCTCTATGAAGTGCTGACCGCAGGCGAACATGCCTATTTCGATGGCGCGGTTATGCTGCTGTTCTTCCTGTTGGCAGGGCGCGCGCTGGATTCGACCATGCGTAACCGCACCCGCGCCGGGATCGGAGCGCTGCTCTCGCGCATGGGGCGCAGCGCGGCCGTGCTGGAGGCAGACGGCTCGACACGGCGCGTCTCGGCAGAGGATCTGAGGCCCGGCATGATGATGCTGGTCGCGGCGGGCGAGGCGCTGGCCGCCGACGGCGTGATCGAAAGCGGCAGCGGATCGGTCGACAACGCCATGCTGACCGGTGAGAGCATGCCTGAACCGGTGAGTGTGGGCAGTGCAGTCCATGCCGGCGCGACCAATCTGGGCGATCCGCTGAATGTCCTAATCACCGCCGCCGCCGATGACACGGTGCTGGCGGAAATCGCGCGACTGATGGACGAGGCGGGGCAGTCGCGCAGCCGCTATGTCCGGATCGCCGACCGCGCGGCGCGGCTTTATGCGCCCGCGGTTCACAGCCTCGCGGCGCTGGCTTTTGTCGGCTGGATGATCGCCGGGGCGGGCTGGCACCAGTCGCTGGTAATCGCGATTGCCGTGCTGATCATCACCTGCCCCTGCGCCATGGGGCTCGCTGTTCCGGCGGCGCAGGTGGTGGCTTCGGGCGCGCTGATCAAGCGTGGCCTGTTGGTCAAGGATGGCAGCGCGCTGGAACGGCTGGCCGAGGCGGATATCGCGCTGTTCGACAAGACTGGCACGCTGACCCTGGGCGAACCGCGCCCGGACCTTTCCGATCTCGATCAAGCGGCGAAATCGGTGGCACTGGGTCTGGCGCAGGCAAGCCGCCACCCGCTCAGCCGCGGGCTGACGCGGGCTGTTCAGGCAGAAGGCATTTCTCCGGCGCAGGTCGAAGATATCCGCGAGGAAAGCGGGCAGGGGCTGTGCGGGCGCTGGCAGGGCGAAGAGGTGGCGCTCGAAAGGGCCAGCAGCGCGGATACTGCGCTCGCCGCGCAATTGCGGATTGGTAGCCGCACATGGACGCTCACATTCGCCGATCCGCTGCGACCCGACGCGTGCGAAGCGATTGGCGAACTGAAGGCGTTGGGCGTCGAGAGCCAGATCATTTCGGGTGACCGGACCGAGGCGGTTGCAGAGGTTGCGCGCAAACTGGGCGTGTTTGGGCGCGGATCGGTTGCGCCAGACGAAAAACTCGCCGTGTTGGAAGGTCTCAAGACACAAGGGCATTTGCCGCTGATGGTCGGCGATGGCCTCAACGATGGCCCGGCGCTTGCCGCCGCGCATGCCTCGATCGCGCCAGGCAGCGCCAGCGATGCCAGCCAGCAGGCGGCCGATGCCGTGTTCATCGGCGAGCGGCTTGAGCCGGTGGTGCTGTCGATCAAGGTCGCGCGCGAAACCATGCGGATCGTGCGGCAGAACTTCACCTTTGCGATTGGCTATAACGTTTTGGCGGTGCCGCTGGCGCTGGCCGGAATGGTTACACCGATGATTGCCGCCATTGCCATGTCGCTTAGCTCAGTTGTGGTGGTCGGCAATTCCTTGCGATTGGCGAGGGCGGCGAGATGAGCGGGCTCGCCATCCTGATCCCGATCGCGCTTGGCATGGGCCTCTTCGGCCTGGTGGTGTTTTTCTGGGCGATGCGCAATGGCCAGTTCGAAGATCTGGACGGCGCCGCCCATCGGATCCTGATTGACGAGGATGAAGAATGAATCCCGCAATTCTCGGCCTGATCGCAATGGTTCCATTGATGGTGGGATCGCAGCCCACGGATGAGAAGTCGCTGGTTGCGGCGCTGTGCAATGGCGGCACGATCAGCATTCCCTTGCGTGATGGCGACAAGCGCGAGCTGCCTCAGCCGTGCCAGATGAAGGGTTGCCACGCGGGCACATGCCGCAAGAAATTTGATCTGGCGCAATGACGGGCAGGGCCTGACCCGCCAATCGGGCCCTATGTGGCCCTATTTCGAAGACCTGCTGGCAACGCCCGTTCCGCGCTATACCAGCTTTCCGACCGCCGCCGATTTTGGCGAGATTGAACCCGCGCGTCTGTGCGAGGCGATCGAGGGGGTGGAAGGCGACGTCTCGCTTTATCTCCACATCCCGTTTTGCGAGAAGATCTGCTTCTATTGCGGCTGCAACACCGGTTTTTCCGGGCGGCGGCACCGGCTCGAATCCTATCTTGCGGCGCTTCACAAAGAGATCGAAGTGGTCGCGGCGCTCTTGCCGCGCGAGGCACGGGTGCGGCGCATCGCCTTTGGCGGGGGCAGCCCCAATGCAATCGCCCCGCAAGAATTCCTGACGCTGGTCGATGCCTTGCATGCCCGGTTCGGCTGCACCGATCCGGTTATTTCGATTGAGCTCGACCCGCGCACCATGACCGCGCCATGGGCAGAGGCGATTGCGCAGGCCGGGGTCGAACGTGCCAGCATGGGGGTCCAGACCTTCGCCGCGCATTGCCAGCAGGCGATCGGCCGGGTTCAGCCGGAAGATGTGGTGGTGCAGTCGGTCGATTGGCTGCGCGATGCGGGCGTCAGCTCACTCAATTTCGATCTGATGTATGGCCTGCCCGGCCAATCGCGAGACGATCTATTCGATACGCTTCACCGCACGCGGGTGCTGGGGGCGGATCGCGTGGCGCTGTTCGGCTATGCCCATGTCCCGCATATCGTCCTGCGCCAGAAGGTGATCGATGCGAGCGATCTGCCCGGCCAAGCAGAGCGCTTCGCCATGGCCTCGCTGGGCTATGAATATCTCTGCACCCATGGATATTTGCCGGTTGGCTTTGACCATTTCGCCCGGCCCGGCGGCGATCCACTGGCGCATGCCGCGGTGGATGGTACGCTGCGGCGCAATTTCCAGGGCTTTACGGACGATACCGCGCCCAATCTGATCGGTTTGGGCAGTTCGGCGATCAGCAGCTTTCCCGGACTGTTGGCCCAGAACGAAAAGAACAGCGGGCGCTATCGCATGCTGGCGGGCGAGGGGCGGCTGACCGCCAATCGCGGCATCATGCGCAGCGCAGTGGATCGGCGCAACGGGCAGGTGATCGAACAATTGCTGTGCCAGGGGCAGGCGGCGCTGCGCGCAGACGAACTGGCCCAGGCCGCGCCTGCGTTGGAACCCTTCATGGCACGCTCACTCGCGGCGGTTGAGGGTGATCGGTTGATTATCCGCCAGTCCGGCCTGCCCTATGCGCGGACCATCGCGGCAATCTTCGATCCCTATCGCCAGCAATCGGCGCGTCAGTTCAGCTCGGCGGTTTAAACCCCAATAGCTCAAACGAGTGCCATCAGGCTGGCATTGCCGCCGGCGGCTGTGGTGTCGATCGAGATGGAAACCTCTTCGACCAACCAGTCGAGCCGATAGGGGCGGTTCACGCCGCCTAGCTGGACGATGGGGA
>JBNLDR010000058.1:0-15092 GCA_050304495.1 Altererythrobacter sp. | reverse complement strand
GGTCATTGACCCAGTTTGCGGAAAATTCTGTCGGCAAGAACAGGTTGAGTGTGCCGGTTTCCTTGCAGATTCCACCCAGCTGGATCGGTTTGATCCACTGGCTGTGCAATTGATGCCCCAGGTCCTTCCTCAGCCCCTGGCTGATATCGGCCCAATCGGCAGCGAGGTTCACTGCCTCGGCATCTTCCATCAGATCCTCATCCACTTTCTTGGTCGATCGCGCGTGTTCGCTAATGTGAACCATTGTAACAAAAAAATCCTTGTCCGCATCCCGGATTATATCTCCGGGAAACCCCCAACAGAAGGATCAGCAGGCAATGCTTCGCCCATCCCCGGAAAGCGCATTCCAGGGAACCCCCCAACGTCCAAAATGTAAGAACTCCGGCTGTCCCGCCCTGAGTGAAGTAAGACTTATCTACGCCTTGGTGATTCACACAAGGGGGATAGGTGCAAAAAAACTGAAATAAATATGTTGACTCGCTGTATGTCGCAGACTTGCGTTTAAGCAATTGAAATGACTTACTTTCATCTGCCCAAGCGACGCGAATCGCGGGGAATCCTTAGGTTCCGCGATTTCGGTGCAATGCAGCATTGGCGATGGGGGTGCATATTCCCGACAAACAGAAAGGGCCGCACCCATTTGGGCCGGCCCTTACATGCAAGATCTGGTCGAAATGCTGGCCGGAAAACCCGGCCAAACCGAATCAGAGTGCTGCGACTCGCTTCGACAGGCGCGACATCTTGCGCGCGACAGTGTTCTTGTGCAGCACGCCGCGGGCAACGCCGCGAGCGAGTTCGGGCTGGGCTGCCTTGAGAGCGTCCGCAGCTGCAGTCTTGTCACCACCTTCGATGGCGGCTTCGACCTTCTTCACGAATGAGCGAATGCGGCTCATGCGATTGGTGTTGATCAGCGCGCGCTTGTCGTTGCGGCGGATGCGCTTCTTGGCTTGCGGCGTATTGGCCATGTTCGTCCTATCTCGACCTTAATGCTTCGGGTCACCGTGGGGCGACCGATCTTTGTGTCAGTCTGTTTGCAGAAACGGCGATTCACGCCGGAAAGCGGCGCACATAGTTTGAGATGCCGGGAAAGGCAAGTCTTTCCCTTAACGCTGGCATTTGGGGCAATACCATGTGCTGCGGCCGCCTTGCGCTATGCGGCGCAGAACCCCGCCATCCCCGTGGCGGCAGGGCTGGCCTTCGCGGCCATATACATCGAAGCGGGTGGCGAAGTAACCCAGTTCCCCATCGGGCGCAGCATAGTCGCGCAAGGTTGAGCCGCCATCCTGGATCGACTGGGTCAGCACTTCGCGGATCGTCGGCACCAGCAGGTCCAGCTGTTTGCGCGTAACCCTGCCACCAGCTTTGCTCGGACCGATCCGCGCGCGCCACAGCGCCTCGCAGACATAGATGTTGCCGAGGCCGGCGACGATCCGCTGATCGAGCAGGCACAGCTTGATCGATTGCTTGCGGCCGCGAAGTGCATGCTTGAGATGCTCTGGCGTGAGGCCAGGCCCAAGCGGTTCTGGTCCGATCGCGGCAAAGACCGGCCATTGTTCAAGCTTGGCGGTTTCGACCAGATCGACCGATCCGAACCGCCGCGGATCGTTGAGCACGAAGCGGTTATGGGCGGTCTCCAGCACCAGGTGGTCATGCTTGTCGCTGGCCGCAGGATCGATCCGCCAGGTCCCACTCATACCCAGATGGAACACCATAGTCTGGCCCCGATCAGTATGGATGAGGCCGTATTTGGCGCGACGGCCGAGCGAGATCACCCGAGCGCCGCTCATAACCTGCACAAGGTCGGGCGGGAAGGGCCGCCGCAATCCTTCGCGATTGAGCATGGCGCGCTCTATCCGCTCGCCCTCCATGAAACGGGCGAGTCCGCGTACAGTTGTCTCGACTTCGGGAAGCTCGGGCATCGGGCAGCTCTTAACACCCTTTGCCATGACCGCAATTCCATCTAAGGCGCGGCGCGATGAGCGAAAAAGTATCCTTCGGCTACGAAGACGTAGACCCGCAAGAGAAGACCCGCCGGGTTGGCGCGGTATTCTCCAACGTGGCTTCCAAATATGATGTGATGAATGACGCCATGTCTGGTGGCATGCATCGTCTGTGGAAGGACCGCTTCGTGCGCCGGGTCAAACCCCAGCCAGGCGAGGCAATTCTGGATATGGCGGGCGGCACGGGCGATATCGCCTTTCGCATGGCCGCGCGCGGGGCAGAGGTCACTGTCGCCGATATCAACCAGGACATGCTGGATGTAGGGGTGGAACGTGCGATTGAGCGCGGGCTGACCGGCCTCACCTGGTCATGCCAGAATGCAGAGGCGCTGACCTATCCTGCTGCTATGTTCGAAGCTTACACCATCGTGTTCGGCATCCGTAACGTCACTCACATCGACAAGGCTCTGGCCGAGGCGCATCGCGTGCTGAAGCATGGAGGGCGCTTTTTCTGCATGGAGTTTGGTACAACCGATTGGCCCGGTTTCAAGGAAGTCTATGACCTCTATTCGCATCGCCTGATGCCCAAGATCGGCAAGGTGATCGCTGATGACGAGGACAGCTATCGCTATCTGGCCGAATCGATTCGCCGTTTCCCCAGGCCGCGCGCGTTTGAGGGGATGATCCGCGACGCGGGATTCCTGAATACGCGGGTTGAGCTGATTCTGGGCGGGGCGGTCGCGATATATTCGGGGTGGAAAGTCTAGTGGCGTCTGTTCGCTCCGCACTGAGTGGGCCGGAACAGCCCAAACCGTCTGGCGAGCAAGCAAGGTGACGCGCCCTGCGACCCATATTTTCCGCCTGCTAAGATGGGGCCGGATACTGGCGCGGCATGGGGCCTTGCGCGGGATTGAGCGCGATCCCAACACGCCCACCCCGGTCAAGCGGCTGGTACGGCTGGCGCGGTTGGGCACATTCCAGCCTGATATCCCTGACTATGCCGGTGCGTTCCAGCAGATCGGCCCGGCAGCGATCAAGCTGGGGCAGACCTTGGCGACCAGACCCGATCTGGTGGGCGAGGAAGCGGCAAACAACCTGCTTACTTTGCAAGACAGCCTGCCACCTATTGCCTTTGCCGAGGTCGAAAGCGCAATCGCCGCCAGTTTCGGACAACCGGTATCCGCGCTGTTCAGTGAGATCGACCCTGAGCCGGTGGGGGCAGCCTCGATTGCGCAGGTCCATCGCGCGGTGACGACCGATGGCCGCAAGGTCGCGGTAAAAGTTCTGCGCCCCGGCATTCGCGAGCGTTTTGCGCGCGATATCGAAACCTATGAATGGGCCGCCGCCAATCTCGAGGCTTTGGGCGGCGAGGCGTCACGGCTGCGTCCGCGCCTGACCATCGCCAATTTCAAGCGCTGGACCAATCGCGAGCTGGACCTGCGGCGCGAAGCCGCCTCTGCATCCGAGCTGGCCGACGCGATGAAGGGCTTTGCCGGGTACCGCATCCCGGCGATTGATTGGGACCGCACCAATGGCCGGGTGTTGACGGTCGACTGGATCGATGGGGTCAAGATCAGCAGGGTCGATGAACTCAAGGCCAGGGGGCATGATTTGCCGCAATTGGCCCAGCGGCTGGTGCTGGCATTCTTGACCCAGGCGATCAGCGGTGGGTTCTTCCATGCCGATATGCACCAGGGGAACCTGTTCGTGGAGGATGACGGGACGATCGCTGCGATCGATTTCGGCATCATGGGCCGGATTGACCGGCGCGCCCGGGTGTGGCTGGCCGAAATCCTCTATGGCCTCACCACCGGCAATTATCGCCGCGTGGCCGAAATCCATTTCGAAGCGCAATATGTGCCGAGCTATCACTCGGTCGAGGAATTTGCGACCGCGCTGCGCGCCGTGGGCGAACCGATGCGCGGCAAGCCGGTGAGCGAATTGTCGGTGGGCCAGATGCTCGACGGGCTATTCGCCATCACTCGCGATTTCGACATGCAGACCCAGCCGCATTTGCTGTTGCTGCAAAAGACCATGGTCATGGTTGAAGGGATCGCGACCCAGCTCAACCCGCAGATCAATATGTGGGATGTTTCCGCCCCCTATGTTCGCAATTGGGTGCGCGACGAGCTGGGGCCGGAGGCGGCGCTGGCAGACCGTATCCGCAAGGACGGCGAAACGCTGCTGCGCCTGCCGGACCTGATCCGCCGGATCGAGGACCGCTTCCCGGCCAAGGGCGGCGCGCCCGAACCGCCGCCATTGCCCGATGTCGAGGTGATCGTCGGACCGACTGCGCGCAAGGGAAACGGATTGATCGGCTATGTTTTCGCCGCTGCGGTTGGCGCAGGCGCGCTATGGGGTGCCATGGCGCTCAGCTGGATCGGCTAGATACGGCGCGTTATTCTTCCACCGTCAACGCATGGTGCGGCAGAATCCGGCTGGCAACCAGCGAAAGAATAATCGTCAGCGCTTCAACCACCATGGGCGGCCAATAGCCGGCATAGCTGCCGTCCTGCACCAACCCTACGATCCGGCCGAACAATGCTATCGCCATCAGCGCGGCGCTGACCAGCAGCGGGTCCCCGTTGCGGGCCCAGCCGCCCCAGATCATGCATGCGCCCGAAACCACAAAGAACGCGGTCAAATCGGCCCGGATCGTAGCCAGTCCATGCGCCCCGCGCGCGGTCAGGCCAAACTCCGCCCCATAAGTGGCCGGATCGAGCAGGAAGCCAATTCCGGCAACGACAAAGAACAGGCCGCCAACGAACAGAGCAGCGCGCAGGAACAGGATCATCGTAATTCCCCTCAATTTATCTTCCCATGTTAGCCGTTTGTTAGGGCGCGGCTAGGTAAAACTTAACCATTGGAACGCAGGCTTGGCGCGCGCATAGGTTGCGGCTAGGCTTGCGCTGCGCGTTTATGGGGGTTTGCTCTTGAGCGGAAAAGGACCGAAGATCTTGCTCGTGGTGGGCGGCGGTATTGCTGCCTACAAGTCTTGCGAGCTTGTCCGCCTGATCCGAAAGGGCGGGGGTGATGTCACCTGCGTGGTGACCGAAGGGGGTCAGCAATTCGTCACACCCATGGCTTTGGCGGCGCTTTCGGAAAACCCGGTTCACACCAATTTGTGGGATCTCAAGAACGAAGTCGAAATGGGGCACATCCAGCTCAGCCGCGATGCAGATCTGGTGGTTGTCTGCCCGGCAACGGCGGATCTCCTGGCCAAGATGGCGGCGGGTATAGCCGATGACATGGCAACCACACTGATCCTGGCGACGGACAAGCCGGTGATGGCAGTCCCGGCCATGAATGTGCGGATGTGGGAACATGAAGCGACCAAGCGCAATGTTGCCTGGCTGAAGCAGGCCGGGGTCGATGTGCTAGATCCCGATGAAGGGGCAATGGCCTGCGGCGAGTTCGGCTATGGCCGCTTGCCGGAACCCGATGCCATCTGGGCGGCGATTGCCGGCCACTTCGGTATCGAGGTGGAACTGCCTACGCCCAGGCAGACTTCGACGCCTGCCGTGGAAGCGGAAGAAGAGACCCACGAGGCGCTCGAACCCGAAGTCGCCCCCAGGGGCGGCGGGCTGGGTGGATTGCTGTCCGCGATCATCCCACGTTCCACGCCCAAGCGCTCTGCCGAAGAAATCGAAGCAGCCTTTCTCGCCGAAGAGGAGGCTGCCGCCGCTGCTGCTGCTGCCGCGGCAGAAGCTGAAGCTGAAGCCGAAGCCGATGCTGGCGCTGAAGAGGCAGGTGATGGCGCAGGGGAAGATATCGCACCCGATGCCGAGCCCGATGTCGAGCCCGATCTTGGCGGTCCGTTGATGGCGCAGAAGGGCGCGGCCAAGGCCGCCCCGCCGACTGATGCCGAAGCGATCAATCACGAAGTCAACGCAAACAAGGACGCGCCCGAACCGATCGAGGAAGGGGCGGTTGCAGAACCCGTCCGGCCCGACGATGTGGAAGAGCGGGAAGACGATGCGCTGGGCGGCGAAAGCTTCAAGGTGAAGAAGGGGCATCGCCCGCTCGAAGGGCGGCATGTGCTCGTCACCGCCGGGCCGACCTGGGAATCGATCGATCCTGTGCGCTACATCGCCAATCGATCTTCGGGCAAACAGGGCTTCGCGATTGCCGCCGCCGCTGCGGCGCTGGGGGCCAAGGTTACTCTGGTATCCGGCCCGGTATCGCTCAAGACGCCTGCAGGGGTGGAGCGGATCAATGTCGAAAGCGCGCGGGACATGGCCGATGTGGTGCGCAGTTCGCTGCCCGCAGATGTCGCTGTCATGGTTGCCGCCGTGGCCGATTGGCGGCCCAAGGAATATCGCGCCGAGAAGATGAAGAAGCGCGGCTCTGCCCCGCCGGCACTGGTGCTGGAAGAAAACCCGGACATCCTCACCAATGTCGCCGCCGCCGACAAGCGCCCGGCGCTGGTGGTCGGTTTTGCGGCTGAGACCGAAAATGTGCTCGAAAACGCCAAGCAAAAGCGCAAGCGCAAGGCGTGTGACTGGATCGTCGCAAATGATGTTTCGGGCGATGTCATGGGCGGAAACAAGAACCAGGTGCACATTGTGACGGGCGAAGGTGTTGAAAGCCTCGATGAAATGCCCAAGCTGGAGGTTGCCATTACCCTGGCAGAGCGGATAGCAGCCGCTCTTGATGAACACGACAAGCAATAGTGAGCAAGTTGCGGTGCAGGTGAAGCGCCTGCCTCACGGAGAAGGCCTGGATCTTCCGCGCTACGCCACGCCCGGCGCAGCCGGCATGGACGTGGTCTCAGCCGAGGATGTGACGCTGGCACCCGGTGCGAGGCACCCGGTGGCGACCGGCCTGGCGCTGGCCATTCCGCAGGGATACGAAATCCAGGTTCGCCCGCGGTCCGGACTTGCGTTGAAGCACGGCATTACCGTGCCCAACACGCCGGGCACGATCGACAGCGATTATCGCGGCGAACTGAAGGTGATCTTGATCAATCACGGGTCAGAGCCCTTTCCCATCGCGCGCGGGGATCGCGTGGCGCAATTGGTCCTCGCGCCTGTGACGCAGGCTGCCTGGCAAGAGGTTGGGGAGCTGGACGAGACCGAGCGCGGTGCGGGCGGTTTCGGTTCGACCGGCGGGCACGAGAAGCTTTGACCACCCCATAGAGAAAGGGCGGCTCCACTGGGGCCGCCCTTCCGGTTCGTCATAAAGGATCGCAGGGGATGGGGGCCTGACCCTATTTCACCTTTTTGACCTTGGTCTTCTCCGGCGCGATCGAGATGCGCAATGTCTCGCCCGAATTGCCGGGGAAGTCTGTGAACATGGCTTCGACCAAATTGGGAACCAGATATTGCAGCCGGTTGGAGGTCGAAACGGCCTGCGCCTTGCCTTCGAACAGTCGTTCGCCGCTTGACGCGCGATCGATCTTCACATCGATGCCGCTGGTATAAACGGTATAGCTGCTCACTTCGGGCCCGCCGAACCACGGATCATAGAAGCCGTAGCCCCATAGCCCGCGTGGCCGATAGAAACGCGAGTAACCATAACCATAATAAGAGCGGTACCAGGGATCCCAGAACGGGTCGTCAAAACCGGCACCGGTGGTCCGCACCCGCTCGCGGCCACTGTCCACGCCATAATCAAACCGCACCAGCAGGGTTGCGGATTCGGGAGAGGCGGCCTCGGCATATCCCAGTCGTTCCATCTGGGCTTCGACCAGATCGGCATATTGCGAAAATTCCAGCCCGCCCGTCAGCATCGGATCGTCTGCTACGACTGCAAAGGTTTCTCCCGCCGGGGCAGGGAGCTGCGTCTGGAAACGCGAAACATCGGCTTTGAACGGTGTTGCGCAGGCACCCAGGCTGGCCAGCAGCAAAGGTACGCTAACGATCTTCAACAGCTTGGTCATATCATTCGTCCCATGCGGGAATTGCAATCGGCGACTGCGCCACGTTCCCGCTGCGGCGCAGGCTGTCATCTAACGCTGCCATTGTAAAGAATACGGCTGAACGGCCATTGAACGCCGTTCCAGAACGGTTCAACTCACTTCGCGGACCAGACCCAAGGCCTTGTAAGTGGCGTTGAGCGTGGGAATACCGCGTTCGCGGGCGCGGGCGGCGCCGCGCGCCAGAATCGCGTCCAATGCTTCGCGATCCTGTTTCAGCTCCCGGAACCGTTCCGAAATCGGGGCCAGCGATTCAACCAGCAATTCGCCCAGCGCCGGTTTGAACGTGCCAAAGCCTTGCCCGCCAAACTGCCCCAGCACAGCTTCCACGCTTTCGCCCGACATTGCGGCATAGATACCGACCAGATTCTGCGCCTCTGGCCTGCCTTCCAGCCCCTTGGCCTCACTCGGCAAAGGTTCGGGATCGGTCTTGGCCTTCTTGATCTTTTTCATGATCGTATCGGCATCATCGGCCAAATTGATCCGGCTCATTTCCGATGGATCGGATTTGCTCATCTTGGCGCTGCCATCGCGCAGGCTCATGATCCGCGCGGCGCCGGGGGGCACGATCGGATCGGGCAGGGTGAAGACCGGCGCATCTTCCGGGCAGAAGTCATTGTTGAACTTCTGCGCGATGTCGCGCGCCAGCTCCAAATGCTGTTTCTGGTCTTCGCCGACCGGGACATGCGTCGCCTGGTAGAGCAGGACATCAGCGGCCTGCAGCACCGGATAGGTGAACAGGGCGACCGACTGACCCTCGCGATTCTTGCCAGCCTTGTCCTTCCACTGGGTCATGCGGTTGAGCCAGCCCATCCTCGCGGTGCCATTGAGCAGCCATTGCAGTTCAGCATGGGCGGGAACTTGCGCCTGGTTGAACAGGATCGAGCGCGATGGATCGATCCCGCAGGCAACCAGCGCCGCAGTCATCTCCAGTGTTGCGGCGTTGAGCTCGTTCGGCTCGAAAGGCATGGAGATGGCGTGAAGGTCGGCCAGGAAGAACAGGCATTCGCTACCATCCTCCATCTCGTCCTGCATGCGCACCCAATTGCGGATCGCCCCAAGGTAATTTCCTAGGTGGAGATTGCCCGTGGGCTGGATTCCGGAAACGACGCGCATGTGATGATTCTCTAGCTCTCGATTAAGTCTGGCGGCGCATTAGGCGCAGGATAGTCGCCTTGTCGAGTACGCCAAGCAAGGCCGCGCAAATCGCATAGGTTACGCCGCCAATCAGCATCAGCGCTAGGATCGATCCAGCGCGCTCGATCGTGGTGCCGCTGAAATAGGGATCGCCCCACTGCATGGCATAGGACAATGCCAAACCCATGATCGCGGCGGCCAGGGCGATCCGGGCGATCCGGCCCATGACCCTGCCGGTGAGGGTAAAGTATCCGCGCCGCGAAAGCAGCGTGTAGAGCAGCATGGTGTTCACCCAGGCGCCCACCGATCCCGCAATCGCCAGAGCCACCACGCCGATGCGCGGCACCAGCACCAGGTTTACCGCCACCGTCACTGTCAGGCTCACCGCAGCGGTGATCACCGGCGTGCGGGTATCCTTGCGGGCGAAGAAATTGGGCGTCAGCACCTTCACCAACACATAGGCGGGCAGGCCCAGCACCAGTCCGGATACCACTGTTCCGGTGATCGCTGCGTCCTCCATGGTGAAGGCACCCGATTGCATGAAGACCCTGACAAAGGCGCTGCCGGTGAAGAACAGCGCCACGGCGGCGGGCACGGTCAGCAGCATGGCCAGTTCAACCGCGTTTGATTGCAGGCGCTGCGCCTCCTCATTTTCCTCGCGCGCGATGAAGCGGCTCAGGGCAGGCAGGATCGCCGTACCCAGCGCGATGCCGATAATGCCCAGTGGCAATTGGTTCCATCGGTCAGCCATGGCGATATAGGTCAGGCTGCCGTCGGGCAGGCCGCGGATGAAGGCAAGGTCGATAAAGCGGCTGATCTGATAAACCCCTGCGCCCAGCACTGCTGGGACGATCAGCACGCCCATTTCCTTGACGCGGGCGGTCAGGCGCGGCCTTGCCAGCGGAATCCGGAAGCCTGCACGTTTCATCCAATATCCCAGCCACAGCAATTGCAGCAGTCCGCTGACCGAGACCGCGATGGCGAGGAACAGTCCGGTCATCTGCCGTGCCTCTTCGCTGCCCGGCTGAATCGCGCCCCATGTCAGCGCTGCGATCAAACAGATGTTGAGCAGGATCGGCGCTGCTGCCGCTGCGGCAAAGCGTGACAGCGAGTTGAGCACGGCGGCGGTCAGTGTCGCCAGGCTCATGAACAGCAGATAGGGGAAGGCGATCCGGCCCATTGTCACCGCCAGCGGATAATTGACCGGATCGGCGCGCAGATCGGCATTGGCAAACAGCCAAAGCACCCATGGCATGGCCAGCATCATCAACGCGCCGAACAGCACCAGGATGGGAAGCAGAATCGCCAGCACTTCGCTCGCAAAGCGCTGGGCTGCGTTTTCGCCCTCGGTCGAATGGCGGTTGAACAGCGGCACAAAAGCGCTGGCAAACGCGCCTTCGGCGAACAGGCGGCGGAACAGATTGGGTAACTGGAAGGCGAGCTGCCATGCATCGGCGACTCCACCTGCACCCAGGACACGGGCCAGCAATATGTCACGGGCAAAGCCGAACACGCGGCTGACCGCAGTCAGCCCGCCGATCGTCCCGACATTCTTGAGCAGGCTCACCGGAGCGGCCCCGCCACCATCAGGCTCAGGCGTTGCCTTCAGGCGCGGGGGTTTCGCCGCCGGCTGCGGCCTTTTCGCGCTCGAGCTTGGCCTGCAATTGCTGGAGATAAAGCCCGTTGAAATCGATCGGGTCCATCATCAGCGGCTGGAAACCGGCATCGCGCACCGCATCGGCCACGATCGCGCGGGCGAATGGAAACAGCAGGCGCGGCGCTTCAGCATACAGGAAGGCGTGGGTCTGATCGTCCGGTACATTGCGGATGCCAACCAGCGCGCAATAAGACAGTTCGACCAGATATGCATTGCCGTGAGGGGTCTTGGCGGCGATGTTGATCTTTAGTTCGACCTCGTGAACCTCGTCATTGACCCTTTCGGCGCCGATATTGAACTGCAGGTCGATCTGAGGCTGTTCCTGCCACTGGTAAACGGCGGGAGCATTCGGGTTCTCAACCGACATATCCTTGATATATTGGGTGATAATCCCGGCAGAGGGCAGGTTGTCTGCGCCATTGGGTGCGCCTTGATCGAGATTCAGATCGGTCAGGATGTCGCCTTCATCGGCCATGATCAATTGTCTTTCGTTTCAATGTGTCTTGATTTGCCACTGGGGCAGATTGGCCGCGCGCCTAGCACCACTCAGCCGCCCCCGCAACCAAAGCATCGCGAGTTGCCCCGTTCAGCCCCTGCTCAACCCTTCTATACGACAAAGCGAGTACAGGCTCGCGTCAAAATGCCGTGAATTGGGCGTTGTTCATTTGTAATTCGACCCTATTTAAGGCACCAGAGGGGCAGCACTGGCGTTTCAATGCGGAACGCCGCAATGCCGGGTAAGATATTGTGATATTCGAAATCGTCATCCTCGCCATGATCGCAGCCTTTCTGGGGCTGAGGCTCTATTCGGTGCTGGGCCAGCGGGCCGAGCATGAGGAAGAGGTGATTCCCAATCGCTTCGATGCGGGCGAAAAACCCGCCCCGACTGCGCAGCCGGCAGCGCCCACGCAATTGCGCCCGCAGCCGCGCCTTGAAGGTGCGATGCCGGCGGTGGAACGCGGCGTGCGCGCGATTGCAGCCGCCGATCCACGGTTTGACATCACGGCCTTCCTCGAAGGAGCGCAGGGTGCCTATGGTATGATCCTGGAGGCGTTCTGGAAGGGTGAGCGCGGTACGCTTAAGGAATTGTGCGACGATGATGTCTATGCCAGCTTCGCCGCCGCGATCGACGCGCGCGAGGCCGCCGGTCATTCGCTCGACAACCGCTTGATCCGGATCGAAGAAACGCGCATCCACTCAGCCGGACTTGAGGGCCGTATGGCCCGTATCAGCGTGCTGTTCGTTGCCGATATCGCCAGCGTCACGCACGACAAGGATGGCACTGTGATCGCCGGATCGCTGGACGATGCAGTGGTCAGCCGCGATATCTGGACTTTCTCGCGCAATCTTGACGCAGCCGGACCGGACTGGCTGCTGGACGAAACTGACGAAGGCTGACCTGCCAGGATCTAACGAGTAGGGGGAGGATGCGCATGAAGCGGCACTGGCTCGCAAGGGGGCTGGCGCTGGCCGCGCTGCTGCCGCTCGCTGCTTGTGTCAGGCTTATCCCTGAAGGCCATGCGCCGCACACAGCCATTCCCACCCCGCCGGTCGTGACAGCGACCGAAAGTGCCGCATTTGCTGGCGTGAAGCGCGGTCCAAGCGTGGGTTCGCTTGAGCTGACGCCGGGAGATGCCGGGACTGCACTGGCGAGCTTTCTCGATTCCTGCCCTGAACTATTGCTCTCGCGGGAAGATGCCAGCGGCCTCACCAATGGGGCAGACTGGAAACCGGCCTGCGATGCCGCGCTGGGTTGGCCTGCGGCCAATGCGGGCGATTTCTTCCTGACCTTTTTCGAAACCGCCCGTGTCGGCGATGGTGCGGCCTTCGCCACCGGCTATTTCGAGCCGGAAATTGCCGGGTGCCGCACGCGCCAGCCGGGCTGCGAGCAGCCGATCTATGCCATGCCGAGCGAACTGGTGCGCGGATGGTGGGACGAAACGCCAGAGGCAGAACGGACTGGGCGCGAACAATTGGGCCGTTACGATGCGAGCGGCAAATTCATCCCCTATTATGAACGGGCCGAGATCGAGGATGGTGCATTGGCCGGGCGCGGGCTGGAGATAGCCTGGGCCGCCGATCCGATCGAATTCTTTTTCCTCCAGATCCAGGGTTCGGGCCGATTGCGTACGCCCGATGGTGAGGTGATCAGGATCGGCTATGCCGGGCAGAACGGGCGCGAATATGTCGGCATTGGCGGGGTCATGCGCGAACGCGGTCTGTTGGGTGACGGGCCGGGGCAATATGCCGGATCGATGCAGGGTATCATGCAATACCTGCGTGAGCATCCGGACGAGGGGCGCGAGTTGATGCGGCTCAACAAGAGCTGGATCTTCTTCCAGGAATTGAAGGGAGACGGCCCGCTCGGCGCTCTGGGCGTTCCGGTGCGGCGCGCCAGTTCGGCGGCGGCGGATCCACGTTTCGTGCCCTTGGGAGCACCCGTGTGGCTAGAGACCGACCGGGCAGAAGCCAACGGGCTGTGGATCGCGCAGGACACGGGCGGTGCGATCAAGGGTGCCAACCGGTTCGATACATTCTGGGGCTCTGGCCCCGAAGCCCGCACAATTGCAGGCGGGATGAGCGCGCGCGGGCAGGCGCTGCTGCTGCTGCCCAAGGGCACGGTTGCGCGGCTTGAAGCTCAGCAATGAGCCATCCACGCGGGCTCAGCGCAGAGGAAGCGGCGGCGTGGGAAAAGCTCGCAGCGACCGTGGTGCCGCTGACCGGGCGCAAGCGTGTTGCAGCCCCCAGGCAGAAGGTGAAAGAGCCCGCAGCGGGTATTCTCCTGACCCCGCAAAAGCCGGTTATGCCGGTGCGGTCACCGCCCGTTGCGGCAAAGCCGCCGGTCTCACCCGCGCCGCAACCCGGCCTCGATTCGCATTGGGATCGCCGCATCAAGGCAGGCGCGATCCAGCCCGATTTCACGCTCGACCTGCACGGCCACACGCTCGAATCCGCTTATGACCGGATGATGCAGGGGCTGGACCAAGCGCGCGCGATGGAGGCCAAGGTCGTGCTGTTGATCGCAGGGCGCTCACGCCCGGTGGACCCGGCCGATCGCGGGGAAAGGCGCGGGGCGATCCGGGCCAAATTGCTCGATTGGCTCGCCGCCAGCCGGCACGCCGGCGCCATTTCCGCCGTGCGCAAGGCGCATATTCGGCACGGCGGCGAAGGCGCTCTTTACGTGGTTCTCAAGCGGGGGAGGTGAACTAGGCTGGTCGTCTCGTTCTGTTTCTCACCCAACTGTCCTAGCCAATAGTGTAGATAACTCTTGTCGCATAGTAACTGCTTATGGGTTCGCCTTTGGCATCAAGGGCAGGTGAAAATTTTCCATATTTCATCAACCCGTCGCATGCTGTGTTGGCAAGCAGCTTGCTCGTCAGCGATGCTATGGCCTTACATTGAGTCGGCTTCCCGTCACGATCGATCAGAAGCAGAATGTTGATTGGCCCAACCTGGTCGCCGGTTAGAGCGGAAATTGGATAGTTCTCCTGAATTTTTCGCGCCCACTTTGCCTGATCGATCGGCATTGCGGGCTGCACAAGGCTCTTGTGTGCATTTGCGTCAATTCCCCAGTGCGTAACAAGTTCATCAAGACACTGTGCCATCACATCGCGGACGTCGTCCAACGGACCGGTCTCAAGCAGCGCTTGGTTCTTCTTCGGCCGCCCGACGAGGATGTACTCATTCGAGGCGGCCCAGGCTTCGATTGTTCCGGGAGGAACCTCGAATTGGTACTCTTGGCCTTCGCTAGGTCGCTCAGGGCCCCAATTGCTTGTCGCCATCGCGCCGAAAAGTCCGTCCTTCAATTCCAGGCGGAACCGACTTTCTCCATCACGGGCAGCGGAATCTGAGCTGAATCGGTAGCTGAATTTCTTGTCGTCAAGGCCTCGCCATGTACCAAATATGAAGAGATCAAACTTCTCGCCGGGAGCATATTGTCGCAGTTCGATGTGGATTTGGCTTGGACCATTGCCAAAGGATCTGTGAAGCGCGCAGTGCTCGTCGGCAAAATCGACATTCCACCGCGTCGTTGGCTTGAATTTTATTGGATCGAGAACCTTGGCCGCTTCGGCGCCTGAGAAATTTGCCAGCAGGAGGATGCCTGCAAAGATAGGGATGTAGCGCAATGGAACGCCTCCGTTTTCTGGCTAGATAGATAGGCGATCTAACATGGCGAATAATGCACGGGAAGCATTACTCGATCGAAAACATCAATTTCTTCAGAAGGTTCACCGAAACCTATGTGCTCGCCAGCAGCCGGCACGCCGGCACCATTTCCGCCGTGCGCAAGGCGCATATTCGGCACGGCGGCGAAGGCGCGCTTTACGTGGTTCTCAAGCGGGGGAGGTGAACTAGGCTGGTCGTCTCGTTCTGTTTCTCACCCAACTGTCCTAGCCAATAGTGTAGATAACTCTTGTCGCATAGTAACTGCTTATGGGTT
>JBNLDR010000057.1:0-15268 GCA_050304495.1 Altererythrobacter sp. | reverse complement strand
TCGATCTCGGTAGCTTCGCATTGTCTTTCGGGAGACGAGACTACGTTCGGCGTTGGAGCAGTAGTAGATCGCAGAGTGGGTGGAAACGAAACGCTGAGCCTGTCCCTGCGACTTAAAGAGCTGCATTTTTCGCTCTCGTCGTCGGACGGGAAGGTGTGAATTTTCGACCCGATTTTTATCGCGCAGCCGGCCAGGCTGATGTCGAGCAAGCGTGTCCAATTCTCGAAGAGCGGCCGGATAGGAAGCATGTCCATCGGTCACTGTCTCGTCAAGAACGAAGCCCTGGTTTTCGAGCAGTCTTCGCAGCAATTTCAGCACTGCTTCCTTGTTGCGCCGTTTCTGGACCAGAGCATCGAGCACCTCGCCTTCCTTGTCGACGGCGCGCCACATAAACATACGCTTGCCGCCGAACTTCACAATCATCACGTCGAGATGCCACACGCAAACGGCTGGTCGACGGCGTTTGCGATTATTGGCAGCGATCGCTGGACCGAACTTGTTGCTCCAGCATCGAATGGACTCGTAGGTCACATCGATGCCGCGCACTGCCAACAGATTCTCGACATCTCGCAGGCTCAAGGTGAAGCGATAATAGAGCCAGACGCCGAGCCGGATCACACCCGGCGGGAAGCGATGTCGTTTGAAGGAAATGGGTTTCATGCCGGTTCCACCAGGAGGCGAAGGGCCACAGGTGGAGACGGTTTAGCGTTAGACTGACAGCACCTGCTTGACACAGTTGGGCGTGCAAAATAATGTGATCACTAATTTGCGATCTATCGCCGGATTGTCGGCACGAATCACGATTAGGAACCATGATGCCCAGCTCTCCGCGCATCGCCGAACCTACCGAGGCGGCTGATTTTCTGGCTGCGAATCCGGAAATCGAATTCTTCGAGGTTATCTTCACTTCGATGGCTGGCGTGCCGCGCGGGAAGCGTGTTCGCCGCTCGGAACTGTTTACTATCTACGAGAACGGGCGACTTTTTCCGGGATCCATGCTGGTAATCGATGTGACCGGCCAAGATTGTGAAGAGACGGGTCTGGTCTGGGGCAATGGCGATCCCGACTTTACGCTGCGACCGGTGCCGGGCACGTTGGTCAAGGCGCCATGGCTCGGTGACGATGTCGCACAAGTGATCACATCTATGTATCATGATGACGGTGAGCCTCACGATCTTGACCCCCGCCATGTGTTGCAGCGGGTGTTGGACCGGTTTTCCGATATCGGCCTCACGCCCGTAGTGGCGTGCGAAATCGAGTATTACCTCGTCGACAAGATTCGTGGTTCTCGCGGTGAGTTGCGTCCGGCGGTTGCTCCCGGCCAACCGAGTGCGCCGGAACATATCGACGTCTTCGGTCTGCGCGAGTTGCAGGATTTCGCACCTTTTTTCAAGGAACTGTGGCGTCTGGCTGATATCCAGGGGATCCCGCTGGAAGCTGCGATTTCCGAATATGCCGCAGGTCAGGTCGAACTCACTTTGCATCACGGCCCCGATGCCCTTCGCGCAGGCGACGAGGCGCAGATGTACAAGCGGCTCGCGCGCGGCCTCGCCGCCACACAGGGGATGGAGGCGACTTTCATGGCAAAGCCCTTCACCAATAGCGCCGGTAGCTCGATGCACCTGCATTTCAGCATCAACGATGCAGCAGGCGAAAACATCTTCGCCAGCGAAGATTCGCAGGGCACCCCGGTGATGCGACATGCGATCGGTGGTCTGCGTGAAACACAGGCCGAAGCTTTCGGCATTTTCGCGCCCAACGCCAATTCCTATCGCCGTTACCGCGCCAATTCCTATGCGCCCACAGCTCCGATCTGGGGCGTGAACAACCGCTCGGTATCATTGCGCGTTCCCGCCGGTCCGCCAAAGTCACGCCATGTCGAGCATCGCTTTGCCGGGGCCGATGCCAATCCCTATCTGGCGCTCGCTGCCATGCTTGCGGGTGTCCACTACGGTATCGTCAACGAGATCGATCCCGGCCCGCCGGTGGAAGGCGACGGCTACAAGGCTGCCGCCGATTCAACGCATCAGGTACCGGGCAACTGGTATGCGGCGGTCGATGCCCTGGATAGGTCAGTCATCCTGCGTGATTATCTCGGGGCGCACTTCGTCGACATGTACTGCGCCGTCAAGCGCATCGAGCAGGACCGCTTTTTCAGCGAAGTGACCTCGCTCGACTACGACTGGTATCTCAAGACCGTCTGATCCCCGGCGACTGCACAGGAGTCAGCGCTTGCCTATCGCTACGCATGATCCGGCCATTGAGGCTCTTGTCCGACGCCGCGATGCGGCATTCGGGCGGGGTGCCAAGCTGTTCTACGATACGCCGTTGCAGCTCGTGAAAGGGGAGGGGCCTTACCTCTTCGATGCGGCCGGGCAGCGTTATGTCGACATGTACAACAATGTCCCCTGCGTCGGTCATGCTCACCCGCGCATTGTCGAGGCGATGGCCAGGCAGCAGGCCACGCTCAACACGCACAGCCGTTACCTGCACGAAAGCGCCATTGAACTGGCTGAGCGGTTGACCGGTCTGCAACGCGTGACCGATTGCGCAATCTTCAGCTGCAGCGGGACCGAAGCGGTAGAGGTGGCCTTGCGCATGGCGCAAATCGGCACCGGCGCGCGCGGCATCGTCTGCACCAACCACACCTATCACGGCAACAACGCCATGGTGGGTGCGCTGACGAACCTCGGCGAGGATGACAAGAGCCACCCGGCCCTGCGCGCGATCCCCTTTCCAGAAACGCTACGCCCGATCGCGCCTGGCCTCTCGGCCGTTGAGCTGGCCGATGCCTATGTCGCACGGCTGGGCGCCGCGATCGACGATCTGAAAGCCAACGGATCGGGTTTCGCCGCGCTGATCCTGTGCCCGATCCTTGCCAATGAAGGGCTGCCGGATATTCCCGCCGGCTTCATGGAAAAGGCCGCTCGCCTGGTGCAGGCAGCCGGCGGCCTGATCATTGCAGACGAAGTGCAGGCGGGCTATGGCCGCACCGGGCAGTGGTGGGGCTATGATGCCGTGGGCTGGTTCCCGACATTGTCGTGACCGGCAAGCCGATGGGTGCCGGATTGCCGCTGGCGGCCACCACCGGGCGCCGCGATCTGGTCGAGGGATTTCGAGCGGAGACCCGCTATTTCAACACTTTCGCTGCCAGTCCGTTGCAAGGCGCGGTTGGTTTGGCGGTAATCGATGTGCTCGAATCTGAAGGGATGATCGACAACGCCCGCGAAGTCGGGGCGTTGTTGAAGGCCGGTCTGACCCAGCGCGTGGCGCATTGGGATATGCTGGCCGATGTGCGTGGCAAGGGGCTTTTCCTCGGTGCGGAATTCGTCGATGCCAAAGGTGAGCCGGACAGTGCGCTTGCCTTCGCTGCGGTACGCGGATTGCGTGAGCGGGGCTTCCTCACCTCGATTGATGGCGCGTTCAACAACATGGTGAAAATGCGCCCGCCGCTCCCGCTGCCGATGGAAGAGGCCTATGCCTTCCTCGATGCCTTTGATGCCGTAATGCTTGACCTGCATGGCTGATGCACTGACCATCGACCGGTACGCCGGTGCGGCACAGTCAGCGGCCGAAGCGTTCGGCGTGGAAATCGCCGAGCTCAAGCCGATCTCGAACAGCGAGAATGTCGTCTTTCGGCTGCGTGAAGCCGGAACTGGCCAACTTTACGCCCTGCGGCTGCACCGGCCCGGCTATCACGCACTTGATACGCTGGAATCAGAGCGAGCCTGGACATCCGCCTTGGCCGAACAGGGGATGATCGTTCCCACGGGGCGCCGGGCGCTGAATGGCGAGTGGTATGTGCACGTTCGGACGCCCGACCCCGAAGGCGCGCGCTATGCCGGTCTGACGATCTGGCACGAGGGGCAAGTGCTGGGCCGTGTCATCGGATCCGAGCGAGGGCCGGAAGGCCTGCCGTGGTTCGCCAGGTTTGGCTCTCTCTTGGGCGAACTGCACCGGCACACCGAAAACTGGGCCATTCCGACAGGCTTTGTCCGTCATCGGCTCGATCTCGACGGACTCATGGGTGAAGCACCGTTCTGGGGGCGCTTCTGGGAATCGACCCTGCTCGATCACGACGAGCGCAAGCTGCTGTCGACCGCGCGGGAGTGGGTAACCGCCCGGTTGCAGGAATTGCAGCGGCAAGAGGCCGGTTTCGGCCTCATCCATGCCGATCCTCATCTCGACAATGTCCTGATCAGCGGCGAACAGCTCGGGCTGATCGATTTCGACGATTGTGCCTTTGGCTGGCTGGCCTTTGATATGGCAGTGGCCTTGCACAGCAGCTGCTGCCACCCGGATTTCTCCGCGATCCGCGACCATTTCCTGGCCGGCTATGAGCGGCAGCATGGCATGCCGCGCGATATCCTGCAGCAACTCGACCTGTTCCTGCTGATCCGCGATCTACAACTGGTTAGCTGGCGCGAAGCGCGACCGGAAAATCCGGAAAATCTTCACAAGACGCAGTGGATGCCGCAGCTCGTGGAGAAGATCGAGCGGGCGCTGGCGAGCGGCTAGATCCGGTCCCTCTATGCGAAGTTGTAGCTGACTGCTCTCAGCTCGCAGTATTTTCACATCTCGCGCAGGCCGCCGTCGCGGCGGGTGGGTGGTAGTCAATTCAGCAATGCGGGCCGACGGCGCTTGGGAATGGGCGTGTCGGCCATGTCTCCTGCCCTTCAGCCGAGGTGCTGCAACCAGTTGCGCAACTCGGTGCGCCGGGTTGGCCCATGGAGAAGATCCGAATCGATGCCTAGTCGCCAGGCGACAGGGGTATCCGGAGCCGCGGCGTCGGCATTGCGCAAGTCGGCGATGTGATGGTCGAGTGCCGTTCGGCTATCGAAAAAGGCCGTGCCGACCATGTCGTCACCATAGCCTTCGTATATTTCCGCAAGGTGCGGCAAGTCGAATTCAGGATGATATTGCAAGCCCCAGGCGATGCTCTTGCCGATCGTGATCAACGCGGCCTGCACCGGGCAGCGACTGTTGGTTGCCAGCAACACGCTGCCCTCGGGCAAGCGCGCCACGTGGTCATAGTGAATGCAAGGCGCATCGAAAGTGTCGGGACGACCCGCCAACAGCGCATGTTCGCGTCCGGCATCGGTCGGCACAATCTTTCGTGCGACTCCCATTTCCGCATGGGCGTCGCTGCGCTCGACTATGCCGCCGCCAGCCACGGCGCAAATCTGCAGGCCCCAGCAACTCCCGAGAATGGGGATACCAGTTTCTGCCACGCGCCGTACCCATTCGATCTGGCGAGTTACCTCGGGCAAATTGTCATAGGCATGCAGGGCCGATCCGGAGATCACGAAGCCGTCATACCAGTCGAGCCCCCTCGGCGGCTCGGCCCCTTCGCCCGCTCCGTATAGAACGTCGATGTGGAGGTCCGGATCTTCCGCCAGCAGTGCGCGAATATAAATCTGCGCCGTGGTCTCCTGGCCAAGCCGCGCTGCGCGTTCGAGCGCGGGAAGGCTGCTGCCCTCCATGAGCAATATCTTTTTCACTCTGGACCTCATTGTGTGATCACATTAATCTGCCCGGGTTCAGATCAATTTGCAACAATAACTGCGAAAATAGTGATCACAAAGGAGGTAGGATGAGCGAACTATCCAGGCGCAGCTTGCTGGCTGCAACGGGTGCGGGGGGTGTCTCACTGCTGGCGGCGGGCGCGAAGGGTGCGCCAGGCGGTTCCGCGCTCCAAGATGATGTGCCCCGACCGCCGCAGCCCGAGTGGATATACGATGCGACGGTTGAGCTTGAGCGCGAGGTTGCGCACGGCACAACCATCCGCGGGGGACGCTTTCGCGTCGCCATCATCGGCGGGACCTTCGCAGGGCCAAGATTCGCGGGGCGAGTTGTTCCGGGGGGCTACGACTGGCAGCTACTGCGCCGGGACGGCTTTTTGGAATTGTCGGCAGACTACTTCATGGAAACCGATGACGGTGTTCAGATCCATGTTCTCAACCGCGGGCTTTGGTACAGCCCTACGGGCGACTGGCCGGCCACCTATGCCGTGAGCACTCCGCAATTCGAAGCGCCGGACGGCGCCTATGACTGGCTCAACCGGTACATTTTCACCGGCACCGTGGGACCTGCGGGAACGACGGAAAACCCTGCGGTCAAGCTTTCGATCTTCCGGCTCCTCAACCCCTGAACAGATGCCCGGAGCGGGCAGTGTCAGTTGCGCTTGTTTGCTTCGCCGCCCGCCTTCGCGGCGGCATTAAACCGGATTAACTCTTTGCCAATATGGCTTATTCCGTCCCGTATGTCCGCCTCGATCGCAATGCGCAGGCTGGCGTGATTGCGCTTGCGGATCGCGTCCAGCGCCTCAGCATGGCGGTCGATGCTTAAGTCCGGCCCGAAATGCACCAGGGCTAGGCGCAGGAACGGACCGATCTGCAGCCACAGCGATTCGATCAGCGGTAGGAAGACCGATTCAGGTTGCGCTGAATACAAGGTCCGGTGGAAAGCGAAGTTGCTCGCCAGCCAGTGATCGTAATCGCGCGCGGCGATGCCTTTGTCTACTTCGGCATCATACTTCACCAGCTTGTCGATAAGAGAATCGTCAACATAGTTCAGGCAGCGGGAAGCAGCCTCCGTCTCAAGCGCGATGCGAGCAGCGACCAGATCATCGAAACGCTGCGGCGACATGACCGGAATGCGAATGCGCCGATTGCCGAGCAACTCGACCGCGCGTTCCGTAGCGAGTTGGCGGAGCGCCTCGCGGATCGGCATGGCGCTGACATCGAGACGCTTTGCAAGCCCACGAATCGTCAGCGGTTCGCCTGGTGCAATTCGTCCGAGCAGTATGTCGGTGCGCAACTGATTGTAGACCCGCTGCTGAACCGTCATCCCGTCCGCAGCATTTGCCGTTTCCGGATCGGCCTTTCCGATCACATTTGACAATTACAACACCTCAATAAACTGTTTCTGGCACCGGAATGTGATTCCAATTGCACCCCTGTAGCTCATCGACAGCGGCGTTGACAATCGATCGATTCGCAAATATGTGATCACATTATGACGTCGAGTGGGGCAGTTCATCCTCTCCTGCGGTCCCTTGGAACTCGTGCAGACGATACTTTGGAAACGGTTTGAAAATGGAATGCACACCCATCCGCCAACCCTATGCCGGTTTGCCCAGCTATTATGCTGCCAGCGCCAATGTAGCGGCAGAACGCCCGCAGCTGCAGGGCGAAGAGACTTGCGACATTGCCGTCGTGGGGGCTGGCTTCACCGGGATGTCGGCAGCGCTCGAGCTGGCTGAGCGCGGGTACAAGGTCATTGTGATTGAGGGCGAACGTGTCGGTTGGGGCGCGTCAGGCCGCAATGGGGGGCAGCTGGTCAACGGCTACAGCCGCAGACTGGCCGAGGTGCGCAAGCACTACGGAGCCGAGGCCGAACGCCAGTTCGGCGAAATGGCACGCGAAGGCTCGGACATTATCCGAGAGCGTGTGGCGAAATATGGCATTGAGTGCGACTTGCGCGATGGCAACAGCATTGTCGGGATGCACGCGGCACACATGCGCTTCCTGCGCGACCGGGTCGAAGAATGGCATCGCCACGGCTGCACCGATGTGGAGCTGCTGGAAGGCGATGAGCTGCGCCGCATTATCAACTCCGACCGCTATGTCGGCGGTTACTACGATCCGCGTGGCGGCCACATGCATCCGTTGAATTATGTGCTGGGCGAGGCTGCGGCTTTCGAAAAGCTGGGAGGCCGGATCTTCGAACATTCGCGCGTCACCCATGTCGATCGCTCGGCAAGGCCGGTGGTGCACACCGCCAAGGGGCGTGTCTTTGCCAAAAAGGTCCTAGTATGCGGAAACGCCTATCTCGGTGACGCTGCGTCTGACCTTTCGAGCCGCATCCTGCCGGTATCCAGCCAGATCATCGGCACCGAAATCCTCGGCAAGGAACTGCTCGACGAGCTGTTTCCCGCGAATGCCGCGATGGAAGATGCGCGCTACATTCCCGATTATTACCGGCGGACGGCGGATCACCGCATCATTTACGGCGGTGGATCGGTTTACGGCGGTGTCGATCCGGCCAATATCAAGGCCAAGATCATGCCGCAGATGCTGCGGACATTCCCGCAGCTGAGGGACGTCAAAATCGAGTTTGTCTGGTCGGGCAATTTTGCCTTGACGATGACGCGCTATCCGCAGGTCGGGCGTGTCTCCGACAGCGTATATTATTCTCAGGGTGACAGCGGTCATGGCGTGACCACCACGCAGATGCTGGGCCGTCGCCTCGCCGAAGCGATCAATGGTCAGCTCACCAAGTTCGATGTCTTCGCCGGGGTTCCATACATCCCCTTCGTGGGTGGGAAGCTCTTGCGGGTGCCCTACTGCTTCCTCGGTTCCTGGTACTACGGCATTCGTGACAAGCTGGGCGTCTGATTGTCTCGGCGGGATAAATATCAATAACATTCAGGGAGTAATCGTATGCGTATTGGTCTGGTTATTGGCGCTTCAGTCTTTGCATTGATGGCGAATCCGGTTGTTGCGCAGGAGACATCCAATGCGCAAGACAGCGATGCACCCCAAGGTGATGTGATCTTTGTGACGGCGCAGAAGCGCGAGCAGAATTTGCAGGATGTACCCATCGCTATCACGGCGGTTACGGGCGATTCCCTGCGCGAACAGCGGGTGAGAACGATCGATCAGATCGGCCAGCAAGTCAGCAACACGCAGATCTATCAGGACAAGGGCGGAAGTCAGCCCAACTGGACGATCCGCGGCGTTTCCCTGTTTGATTTCAACGTCAACAACAGCCCCTCCACCGCGATCTATATCGACGAGGTCTACCAGCCGTCACTGGTTATGGGTGCGGGCGGCATCTTCGACCTGCAGCGTGTCGAAGTGCTGAAGGGACCCCAGTCCGGACTATATGGCCGCAATGCCGTGGGCGGGGCAGTGCAAATCATTTCACATGAAGCAATGCCGGGTGACACGGATGGCTATATCAACCTCGATTACGGCTCCTGGAATCGCTATCGCGTTGAAGCGGCCCAATCGATCCCGATTGGCGACAGCACGGGCTTGCGCGTTTCGGTGCTCAAGGACGACAGCTTTGGCGGTGGCTGGCAGAAAAGCCTGACCGGCGGGCGCAAGTGGGGCGAACCAGACCGTCTCGCAGCGCGCGGCTTGCTCCGCTCCGAGCTCGGTGCAGTGACGGCCAAGCTCAAGGTCTATTATTCGCGGGACAAGAGCGACACTGTCCTGGCGACGGCATTGGGCGCCTATTCGCCCACCTTCGATTTCTGTGACGCTGTTCAGGCTGGGATGCTCGATCAGGCGAACTGCTTGGCGTTCGCGCAGTTGGTCGATCCGACGTTGGATGGAGCTGACGCGCAGAGCGCAGATGGCAAACGCGTGCTGTCGCAGCCCATCAACAGCCTCGACAACGAAGAACTGTCAGGAACATTGAACCTGGAGGCCGATCTTGGCGCAGTGACCATAACGTCGATCACGGGTCTCACGCGCTTCGATTTCGGCTTTGCCTACGATTATGACGCATCGCAGCTAAACCTAGGCGGCTGGATCGAGCAGGCGAAGCTGCGCAATTTCAGCCAGGAGCTGCGTCTCGCTTCACCTTCGTCGGGTGCCTTCCGTTGGCAGGCCGGTATTGCATTTACCAATTACCGGTTCAGCGAATTCAAGGAATTCAACTGGACCGACAATCCTCTCCTCTATGACACCTTCAATCCCATTTTCGGTATCGACTATCAGGACTTGTTCCTTGACGTCACTTACCGCCAAAAGACCCGGTATTGGGGGGTTTATGGTCAGTTCGACTACGATATCACGCCGGAGCTGACGTTCAGCGGTTCCTTGCGGTATTCCAACGAAAAGACAACCTACCGGGATGGCCGCACTGGGTTCAGCAAGGTGACCAGCTTCGGGACTCCTGAACCGATCCGCATCGACCTGATCGGTCATGGTATTACCGATCCCTTCTGCCCCGATCTCACTGATCCCGCCTGTCTGCCTCCGCCGTTTCCGGACAAGTTGAATCGCGACTACCGCTTGAAGGATCACTGGACCGGTTCGGCAACGCTGGCCTGGAAGCCGACCGATGACTCCATGATCTATGCGACCATCGCGCGCGGCTACAAGTCCGGTGGTGTACCGGGTGGTTTCCCGCAGGAACCGGATGATACTATCCCCTACAAGGAAGAATCGGTTCTCAATTTTGAGGGTGGCTTCAAGACGGAATTGCTTGATCGCGCGCTGCAGATCAACGGTTCAGTCTTCTATTACGACCACAATGACATCCAGGCGTTCAACACCGTCCCGAGCACCTTGACGCCCGGACAATTCCGATTCGTTCTTACCAATGTCGGCGATGGCTACAATCTCGGTGCCGAGCTGGAAGTGGTGGCTCGTCCTGTATATGGGTTGCGGCTCGGTGCTTCGGTTGGCTACCTCAAGACCAAGGTAACCAGCAGCAACAGTGAGTTCTTTTCGTTCGACAACCAGGCCATTAGCTGGGAAGGTCAGCGTCTGGATTACGCACCAACGTGGAGCGGCAATCTTTTTGCCAGCTATACAGCTGACGTGAGCGACACCAGCAACCTGACCGTGGCGACAGATTACAATTTCCGCTCGCGCCTGCGTTATGGGCAGACCGCCGTCGACGATGCTCTTCGCGGGGTGGCCGGCTATGGAGTGGCCAATGGTCGGATCACGTTGAAGGACGATGCCGGTTGGTCGGTGTCGCTGTGGTCCAAGAACCTGTTCGATAAGGCCTACACCACCGATGCCAGCAATGATGGTGTCGGCAGCTATTACCGTACCTTCGGTGAACCGCGGTCAGTCGGGGTCGCCGTGGGCTTCAGTTGGTGAAGGGGCCTTCGCCCGACTCTGCGCAGCGGCGCATCGATATTGCCGCGGCGATCGGGTACGGAATCTGCGGTGTCGCCATCCTGTCGTTGCAGCCGCTCGCCTTCGGCCCGCTGGTCGAAGCGGGGCGGTTGAGCGAGAGCAACCTTGGCGCGATTGCCGGGTTGGAGACTGCAGGACTGGCGCTGTCGTCGGCATTGCTTCCCGGGTGGATCAGCGGAAAGAACATCCGCGCCAAGCTCGTGCTGCTGGCTGTTGTGGTGTTGATATGCAACTTGCTTACACCCCACGTCGGCTATTCAAGCGGCCTCTACCTGACCCGGCTGATTTGCGGGCTCGCTGAAGGGGGCGTCCTGGCTGGTGCCTTCGTCGTGCTGTTCCATTCCGGAAATCCCGACCGAATGAATGCGCTGTTTCTGGCTGTGTCGAACATCGTCATTGCTGTCCTGGCTTATACTGTGCCGACCGTGATCTTGCCCGAATTCGGCACTTCCGGTCCCTTTTCAGTGTTGGCGGGTCTGGCGCTGGTGGGATTGCTTGCAGTCTTTGCCATCGGTCACAAACCCGAAGCCATGCCCATGCCCGCCAGTACTTGGCGCAGTTGGCCCCTGGCGACCTGGCTGGTACTGGCGGGAATTGTCAGCCAGAACGCGGGCGTTGTATCGGGCTGGGTTTTCCTTGAATCGACAGCACGTGCGGCAGATCTTGGCGTGCAACCGTTGGCGCTTTCTGCTTCGCTCGGCCTCCTTGCGCAGGTTGGCGGGGCCTCGGCGGTAGCGCTGGTCGGCTACCGACTGCCTGCAGGCAAGGCGCTTGTGATCGGTGGCACCGTGCTTGCCTTTGCCATCCTGTGGCTGGGGCACCCGTCCAGTGCTTTGACTTTCATCCTCCCGAACGTGGTCATGGGGGCCTGCTGGCTCTCGATGCTGCCGCTTTCAATCAAGCTCGTGTGCGAGATCGAGCGCAAGCACCATGCGCTTTATCTCACTGCAGCAGCGCAGTTGCTGGGCATGAGCTTGGGTCCGCTGATTTCTTCGCTTTTCGTGTCGAGCGATACGGTGAAGCCGGCCTATTGGGTCGGCTTTACGCTTGCAATGCTGGCTGTAGGGGCCTTCGCCCTCGCTGCCAATTCGCCCGACCGCGTACGTCGTATCCAATAAACAAGGGCATACGAGATGGTTTGGACTACTCGCGACATTGGCCTCTTCAGAGGAGTGCCGCAGGTCGAAAACTTCCGCCACATGGCCAGTGTCACGCCGTGCCGCCGGATCAATCGGGCCGACGTTGCCCATCCCTTTCTGGAAGGTGACGCCACGTTCCGCCTGCCGCAGAGCTTTAATGCGCTAGGGGAAACGCACGACCTTGCAGCCTTCCTCGATGATGTGACCACCACCGGCCTGATGGTTCTGCACAAGGGCGAGAAGCTCTACGAGAAATACTGGAACGGCAACCGCGCCGATACACAGGTCGCGATCTTCAGCTGCACGAAAAGCTTCGTCTCAACGCTCGTCGCCTGTGCCTTGCGTGACGGGCATATCGCCAGTCTCGACGATCCGGCCGACAAATACGCTCCCGAACTGAAGGGCTCGGGATATGAAGGCGTGCGGATCGAGGATATTCTGCAAATGTCTTCCGGCGTGCGCTGGAACGAGGATTATGGCGACCCCGAGTCCGATGTCGCGCAATTCGGGGCAGCATATCTCGAACCCGCATCCTTCGATGAGGTGTGCGCCTCGCTGCCGCGCGAACATACGCCGGGCACCTATAACCGCTACAACACGTGCGACACGCATGTGCTGGGCATGGTGGTGAGCCGTGCAGTTGGTCAGTCGCTGACCGATTATCTGCAGCAACAGATCTGGGATGTCCTCGGCATGGAGGACGATGCCTTCATACTAGTCGATGGCAAAGGCGTGGAAGCTGCGGGGATGGGCCTGCAGGTGACGCTGCGCGACATGGCCAAGCTGGGCCAGCTGATGCTGCGCGGCGGCCTTTCCCCAAATGGAGCGCAGCTGTTGCCCGATGGATGGATTTCCGGTTGTGCGACTGCCAGCAAGGCCCATCTGAGGCCAGGGAAGCGCCCCAATGCCAGTTACCCCTGGGGTTATGGCTACCAATGGTGGATACCTGACGACAGCGGTGCCTTCACCGCGCTGGGGGTCTATCACCAGATGATCTGGGTCGATCCGGTTCGCGATGTCGTGATCGCCAAGACCACCGCCTATCCTGCATTCGGGCAGGACCATGACGACGAGGATCGGGTAGACGGCCTGCATTTCGCGGCTTGTCATGCCATCGCGGAAGCTGCGGCTGGAAAGTGAAACCATGACCGAGACCCTCTTTGCCAAGGACCGGCGCAGCCTGTTTCACGCCGTCTCGTCTATCGCGGACACCGCCAAAGCCGGTCCGTTCGTGCTGACAGAAGGCAAAGGCAGCATGGTCACCGACGAGCACGGCCGTGACTATCTCGACATGGGCGCAGGCCTGTGGTGCGTGAACCTCGGCTATGGCCGCGAGGAAGTGGCGGAAGCCGTGGCGGAGGCGACCCGTAAGCTCAGTTTTCAGCATCTGTTTGGCGGCGCTGCTTCTGCCCCGGCAATCGAACTAGCGGATCGCCTGCTGACACTTTTCCGCGAACGGGCCAAGGCCCCGCACATGGCGCGGGTCTTCTTCGGCTCATCCGGCTCTGATGCCAATGACACTGCCTACAAGACGGTGCTGTACTATCACAACCTGATCGGCCAGCCGCAGAAGAAGAAGGTCATCTCCCGGCACGGAGCCTATCATGGGCTGACCTATGCTGCAGGCAGCCTGACCGGCATTCCGGCCTATCACAAGGCATTCGACATGCCCGCTCCGGGCGTGTTGCATGTTGACGCGCCGCACTATTATCGCGGTGCTAGGCCGGGCGAGAGCGAGGTCGATTTCTCGGCCCGTATGGTGACCGAATTGCGCGCGACAATCGAGCGCGAAGGGCCCGAGACGATAGCGGCCTTCTGGGCCGAGCCGGTGATGGGCACGGGAGGAGTGATCCCGCCACCACAGGGCTATTTCGAAGGTGTCCAGCAGCTCCTTGCAGAGCATGACATCCTCTTTGTGGTGGATGAGGTGATTACCGGGTTCGGTCGGACGGGCGAGTGGTTCGGCACCGGACGCTATGATCTCAAGCCCGATATCGTCAATCTCGCCAAGGGGCTGACAAGCGCCTATCAGCCGCTGTCGGCGACCATTGTCGGTGACCGCATCTGGAACGTCCTCGAAAGCAATTCACCGGCTGTCGGCGCGTTCATGCACGGCTTCACCTATTCCGGCCACCCGGTGTGCTGCGCCGCAGCGCTGGCGGTGCTCGAGATCATGGAGCGTGAGGAAATCGTCGATCCGGTTGCTGCCAGGGGCGAGCGGTTGCTGGCCGGGCTGAAGGCGCGGTTGAAGGGCCATCCTTTCATCGGCGACATTCGTGGCGCGGGCCTGATGGTCGGCATCGAATATCTGGCAGATCCTGCCACGCGGCGGGATTTTGCCGGAATGGCCGGTCACAAGATCGTGGCTGCCTACGCCCGCGACGAAGGCGTGCTGTCCCGCGCGTTGCCATGGATGCCGGTTACTTCGTTCTCGCCGCCGCTGGTCATTACGGATGCCGAACTGGACGAGGCGGTCGAGCGCTATGCGAGAGGGGCTGAACGCGCGCTGTCGCAACTGGAAAGCGCTGCGGCGGCAAACACCTCCTAGCCGCAACGAGGGTGGGAACGATCCCACCGGATCAGCCCACGAGATCTGATTGGCTTGCGCCGCGTGCTGCGTTCGACTGACCGGTTCGTCGATCTCGATGGCATCCGCGAGCACTTGAAGCCGTTCAATAGTGCGATTGATCGGCCTTCGGTCGATCCAGGGCGGCTGATCCGGATGTTGCTCATCGGCTACTGCAGGGGCATCCGCTCGGAGCGGCGGCTGCGCCTGCGGGGTCCAGACGGAGCAAAAGACGAGTTCGACCTCGCCGCAGCCGCCCAGAACCTCCGCAAACTGAACAACTGACAAAGCTCAATTTCTCTATGTCAGGGTAGCGCCAACTGAAGTGATCTACGATCCGTTCAAACCTCCAGCGCGTTGTCCAGCACGTCGACGAACAGATCGACGTTCTCTCTTGTAAAGACCAGCGGGGGACGGATTTTCAGGATATTGTGATCTTTCCCGCAAGTGCTGATCAGGACGCCATTATCCCGCATCGCGTTGACCACTTTTGTCGCATGCGCACCGTCGCTGGTCCCGGACTCACGGTCGGAAACAATGTCGGCGCCGACGAACATGCCTGCACCGCGGATATGCCCCAGACACTCGTGACGCGAACGGAGTGCTTCTACCTTCTCCAGAAGATATGCACCGACGTCGCGTGCATTGTTCACGATCCCGTCGCGCCGGATAACTTT
>JBNLDR010000056.1:0-15457 GCA_050304495.1 Altererythrobacter sp. | reverse complement strand
CCGTATTCCCGCATCCGGGCCTTCCCCGTGAGCGCGACAGCTCGATCCCCCGGATCGAGCGTAACGCTCACTCTGCTTATCCAGCAGTTATTCCTCTCCCATGCGGAGAGCGGCAATGAAAGCCTCTTGAGGTATCGATACGTTTCCGTATTCCCTCATTCTGGCTTTGCCTTTCTTTTGTTTCTCTAAGAGCTTCTTTTTTCTTGTAATATCGCCGCCATAGCATTTCGCGGTCACGTCCTTGCGCATGGCGCTGATGGTTTCGCGGGCGATGACCTTGCCGCCGATCGCCGCCTGGATCGGGATCTTGAACAGGTGCCGCGGGATGAGGTCCTTCAGCCGCTCGCACATGCCCCGCCCGCGCTCCTCCGCCACGGCGCGGTGGACGATCATGGATAGCGCATCGACCGGATCGCCATTTACCAGAATGCTCATCTTCACCAGATCGCCTTCGCGCAGGCCAATCTGCTCGTAATCGAAGCTGGCATAGCCGCGGCTGATGCTCTTCAGCCGGTCATAGAAATCGAACACCACTTCGTTCAGCGGCAGATCGTAAACCACCATTGCCCGGCTGCCCGCGTAAGTGAGCTCTTTCTGACGCCCGCGCCGGTCCTCGCACAATTTCAGGATAGATCCGAGATATTCGTCAGGCGTATAGATCACCGCCTTGATCCACGGTTCCTCGATCGTTTCGATCCGGCTGGGATCGGGATAATCGGCCGGGTTGTGGAGCAGGATTTCGGCCGCGCCCTCGGTCTTGCTGGCGCGCAGCTGGATGCGATAGACCACGCTGGGCGCGGTGGTGATGAGGTCGAGATCGTATTCGCGGGTGAGCCGTTCCTGGATGATCTCCAGATGCAAGAGGCCGAGGAAGCCGCAGCGGAAGCCGAAGCCGAGCGCGGCGCTGGTCTCCATCTCGTAACTGAAGCTGGCATCGTTGAGGCGCAGCTTGCCGATGCTCTCGCGCAATTTCTCGAAATCGGCGGCGTCGGTCGGGAACAGCCCGCAGAACACCACCGGCTGCACTTCCTTGTAGCCGGGCAGCGGCGCACTCGCCCCGCCCTTCACCGTGGTGATCGTGTCACCCACGCGGGCCTGCTCCACCTCCTTGATCTGGGCGGTGATGAAGCCGATTTCGCCCGGGCCGAGTTCCTTCAGGTCGGTGCGCTTGGGGGTGAAGCAGCCGACCCGGTCAATCAGGTGCTGGGTGCCGCCCTGCATGAATTTGACGTTGAGGCCTTTTGTTATCGCGCCGTCGATCACGCGGACGAGGATGACCACGCCGAGATAGGGATCGTACCAGCTGTCAATCAGGCTGGCCTTGAGCGGCGCGGTGCGGTCGCCCGTGGGGGGCGGGATCTTGGCGACCACCGCCTCCAGCACTTCCTTGATCCCGATGCCGGATTTGGCGGATGTGAGCACCGCCTCGCTGGCGTCGAGGCCGATGATATCCTCGATCTCCGCCTTGACCTTCTCAGGCTCGGCGGCGGGCAGGTCGATCTTGTTGATGACGGGCACGATCTCGTGGTCATGCTCGATCGACTGATAGACATTGGCGAGCGTCTGCGCCTCTACCCCCTGCGCCGCGTCAACCACCAGCAACGCGCCTTCGCATGCGGCGAGGCTGCGGCTGACTTCATAGGCGAAGTCGACATGGCCGGGCGTGTCCATCAGGTTGAGCTCGTAGGTTTCACCATTGTTGGCGGTGTAGTTCAGGCGCACGGTCTGGGCCTTGATCGTGATCCCGCGCTCGCGCTCGATATCCATGTTATCAAGCACTTGCTCGCTCATCTCACGCTCTGTCAGCCCGCCGGTGAACTGGATCAGCCGGTCAGCCAGGGTCGACTTGCCATGGTCGATATGGGCAATGATCGAGAAATTTCGGATATGCGCAAGGTCTGTCATCGCCGCGCCAATAGACGCGCCGTAACGCCGTGTCAGCCTCTATTGTGCGGAGGGATCAGGCCGCGTCGGTAGAGGGGTAATTGGCATAGGCGAATTGCGGCACACTCTGCCCCTGATTCAGCAGGCCGCCATCCATGGCCTTGTATGCGCTGTTGGATAACGCGGTAAGCTGCGCGCCCGCCGCCGCCAGGGCATAGGGAGAGACGCGATGGCGCGTGCACAACCCGCCCGAACCGTCGTCGATCAGGGCGGTTTCGAATTCCAGCCCCTGGACTTCATTGTTGGAGCGGATGACCGTGGCAACCGCCAGCTGCCCGCCGCCCAGATCGACCACGAACTGGGTGTTGATCGGGACATCAAGCAGGCCTTCGATCAGGGCACCGCTCTTTGACAGGTTGCGCAGGGTGACCTCGTAGGAATAATCGTCATGGATCACATTGATCTTGCGGAAAACGGTGCGCCGGCGCGCTCGCTTGCTGCGCTTGAGCGCCTCGATCTTCCATGCGCCGCTGGCCATTTCGGCGAGCGCTTCCTCGCCCGTCACTGGATCGGAATAGATCGGGCCCTGAAGGTACCTCACTCCAGCGGCCTGCAACGCCTCAGCCAGGTCGACGGCATCGATCCCGATCGCAATGGTGCTCATCTCCATGGCGTCGGCCAGGGCTACGATCGCACCGACCAGCCCGACTTCCCGACTGCCTTCGTGGAGCGTTTCGGGATAGAAACTGGTGCCAATCTTGATGCTGTTGAAGGGTGCGCGGCGCAAATAGCCAAGCGATGAATAGCCCGTGCCGAATTCGTCCAGCGTCAGGCGCGTACCAAGCTTGAACAAGCTGGCGAGCGTCTTGTCCACGACGTTCGAATCGCCAAGGAAGACCGACTCCTTTACCTCAAGCTCCAGCAATGCTGGATTGAGATCGCTTTCTTCCAGGGCGGCGGCAACTGCCTCTACGAAGCCATCCGACATGAAGTAGCTGGTGGGAATATTAACCGAAACGCGCAGGGCTTCAGGCCAGTTCGCAGCTTCCCTACAGGCCTGCTTGATCGTCCATTGCCCAACATCGACCATCAGACTGCTGCCCTCGACGATCTGGGCGAATTCTTCCTCGTCAATCTCGCCGCGTTGTGGGTGGTCCCAGCAGACCAGCGCCTCAAGGCATGAAACGGTCTGCGTCTCGCGGCAAACCAGCGGCTGGTATTTCAGGAACAGCTGCCCTTCTCGGATTGCCTCCATCAAATCGCCTTCGAGACGGCGACGGAAAATCGTCTCGTTCTCGAGATCGCCGGTGTAGAAACGGTATTGGCCGCGGCCGCCATTTTTCGCTGCATACAGCGCAAGGTCGGCCGAACGCACGACTTCTTCGCGCGAAACGCCATCGTGCGGCGCAATCGCAATGCCGACCGAAGCACCAATAATGCAGCGCCCTTCCTCCAGCGAGTATGGCTGGGTCAGCATGGCGATGATCTTGCCCGCAATCTCGCCCAATTCCCCACGGTCATCCACGTCAGGGATCATGATCTGGAATTCGTCTCCGCCCAGGCGGCCAATCTCGCAATCGCGGTCTACCGCCCGCTTCAGACGCGCCGCCACCTGCCTAAGCAGCTCGTCGCCCGCTGCATGACCCAGCGTGTCATTGACCTGCTTGAACCGGTCAAGGTCCATCATCATGATCGCGCAATTGCGCTTTGCCGCACGAAAGGCAGTCAGCGTGCTGTCGATCATTTGCGCCATCCGGTGCCGGTTGGCGAGGCCAGTCAGGGAATCGTATTTGGCGAGCCGTTCGGTCTCTTCCTCGTGACGATATTCTTCGGTGATGTCGCTGCCAGTTCCGCGGAACCCTTCGAACGCGTCATTGTCCGAAAACGCCGGACGGCCAGAAATCTTGATCACCACATCTGCGGCTTCGATCTCTGGCCCAACCAGGAAATTGGAGAATGCCTTGCGGGCGCCGAGCTTGAGTGAAAGTGATTGCGAGCGACCGCCGCTTTCGATCGACTTGAACACCGCTTGCAGGGGTTTGCCCAGAACATCTTCCATCGGCACGCCTAGGCGATCGGCAATGGCAGCGCTGAGGTAGGTGATCCGCCCTTCGCTGTCGGTCGACCAGAACCAGCCGAGGCCGGATCGTTCGAGCTCTGACAGCATGGCTAGCTTGTCCGTATCGGTGAGAATCCCGTTGGCATCCGCGGGCGCGCCACGCCCAGGCGCACGCGCACCTTGCTTCTTGCCACCAGAAAACAGAGCCTTGAGAGGCACCCGGACTTTCTCCCGTTCGTCCCTGCAACAGATCGGCTGTTGCAGTGAATTTGGAGTAAGTCGCTTTGGTTATTTTTCTGCTAATTTTTCAGGTCTGAATGCCGGAAAATAGCGAAATTGGCCGGCTAGGCAGCGTTGGCCCGGCGGCCCTTGATGCTGACCTCTGTAAATGCCTTGGGCTCGATATACATGGCGCTGGTGCCATCACCGCCTTTTAGTGCGGCATAGGGGTCGTCTGGCAAGGACGCCAATGGGCGACCGGCTGCTTCGATCAGATAGGGTGAAACGCGGTGCCGTGTACACAGTCCGTCAGCACCGTCACTGATCAATTCATATTCAAATTCAACGCCCTGGCGAGATCCACTGGTGCGCCGCACCGTTGCAACTGCGAGCTGTCCGCCGCCAAGATCGAGTACGACTTCAGTCCCCGTCGGCACATCCAGCAGGCCTTCGATCAGCGCCCCTGATTTCGAAAGATTGCGCAGCACCACGCTATAGCGGTGATTTCCGTGAACCAGGCCGACACGCCGGTATTCGGTGCGCCGGTCGGCACGGGACCGCGTCGGCCCCTTCGGCTCGTAGGTTAGGTCACCGGATTCAAACTTCTCCAGCAATTCTTCCTGACTCACCGCGAATGAGAACAGGCGCCCCTGCAGATGGCCGGCCCCGTGGCTGGTGACCAGCTCCAGCTCTTCCTTGGTTTCGACGCCCTCAGCCACTGTTTCCATGCCCAATGCACTCGCCAGGCTGACAACCGCCGAAATGATCGCGGCATTGTGCTTGTCTCGCGTTGACGATCCACGCACGAAGCTCTGGTCAATCTTTATCTTGTCGAACGGCGCATGCCGCAAATAGCTGAGCGAACTGTATCCGGTGCCGAAATCATCCAGGGCCAACCTGACACCCAGCGCCTTCAAGCGGCTGAAAATCTCTTGCGTTTTCACCTGGTCGCCCATGAAGATACTTTCGGTGATCTCCAGTTCCAGGCGGGATGGGGCAATTCCAGTCTTTCGCAGCGCATTTTCGACCAGTTCGACGAAATCTTCGTCCAGAAATTGGATGGCTGATACATTGACGGCTACGCGAATATCGCCTGGCCATGCGAGCGCCTGCGTGCAGACGCGTTCAAGCGCCCAACTTCCCAATTCGAGGATCAGGCCTGTTTCCTCGGCAATCGGGATGAACAGGCCCGGTGAAATATCGCCGCGGTCTGGATGCGGCCACCGCATCAACGCTTCAAAGCACTTCACCTTGTGCGTCTGGGCATCGACGATTGGCTGATAGTGCATAACCAACTCGCCGTTGGCTATGGCGTCGTGCAGCTCTTCCTCGATTACTTGCCGGCGCTTGGCGATGTCACGCAACTCGCTGGAATAAAATCGATAATTTGCTGCTGATCCCCGTGCTACGCTGAGTGTAAGATCGGCCGCCTTGATCAACTCGTCAGCATCGACCCCATCGTATGGCGCGGTGGCTATCCCGACCGAGGCACCAATGATCGCACGCGCACCGTGGGCTGAATATGGTTGAGTGACCAATTGCAGGATGCGCTCGGCCAGTTCGCCCAATTCGCCGCGATCATCGACATCGGGGAGCATGATCAGGAATTCATCATCGCCTTGACGCGCAACCTCTGCAGCGTTTCCGATGACAGTCTTGAGCCGGGCGCCAACTTGCTTGAGCAATTCGTCGCCTGCTGCCCGACCAAGAGTTTCGTTGATCTGGCGGAACCGGTCGAGACCAAGCAGCATGACCGAACAGCTGCGCTTGGCCGCGCGAAAGCCGACAAGCGATGTCGTCAGCTTTTCATATATCCGCACACGGTTGCTTAACCCTGTCACCGGATCGAACTGGGCCAGACGCAAGGCTTCAAGGCTGTTCGCGCGGGATTCGGAGGCATCCTTGGCGCTGCCGCGATATCCGACAAACTGGCCTTTGCCATTGAATTGCGGCTGGCCTACGATTTCCCACCAGATCGCTTCGTCCGGCGTCTTGGCCAGATGAACTATCAGGTTGGAAATTTCAGCGCGGGTGCCGAGCAGGAATGACAGCGGTCGTTCCACGCGGCCTTCATCGGATCCCACTGCGGATTCGTCCGGCAGGAACAAGTCGGCAATCGATGTGCCCAGTACCGAAGCCTTGTCCCAGCCAAGCTGGTCATAGGCGGATTCCGACAAGTAGCTCAGTCTTCCTTTGGCATCTGTCGCCCAGAACCAACCCAGGCCCGCTCTTTCGAAGCTGTCCAGCATCTCCGCCTTGCGGGCGAGCTGAGACGCGCCGAAGAGGGTGAAACCACCCCTTCGTTTCAGGTCGCGGTTTTTGCCCGCTCCTGCCTTTGCAACGCTTGTCTCCCGCATTCGCGTACCCTGCGGCCCTCTTTCTTATTTCGCGCCCATAATTAGGCATTGCGCCTTAACCATTAATCCTTGCCAAACTGATAACGGTGTCAGGCGTGTCTATTCCAGAGCAACAGCCTGAATGACGGAATAAAGTCCAATCCGCCTCCAAAGATGAACACTCCCCGCTTGCCAAGGCAGTGTGCCCGCGCCATCTTGCATAAATGCCGGTTGATCAGGGGAGAAAACGATTGGCCAAGCAAGACAAGCTGGAAAACGAAGCGGCGCAATACACATCGGCATTGGGCCCCTTGGTTGGGATTGCGCGAGAAGATTTCATGGGCGCGGTGGCCCTGCTGCTGCGCGAAACCGCATCCGATCCCCAGCGAATGATGAAGCATGCCCGCGATATGGGCGAGGATATGGTCAAGATCCTGACCGGGAAATCCGATCTAAAGCCCGATCCAAAGGACAAGCGTTTCATGGATCCGGCGTGGCAGTACAACCCCTTCTTCCGCGCGGGCGCGCAATATTACCTCGCCGTGCAGAAGGGCATGCGCAACTGGCTTGAGGATCTGGAACTTGACGATCTGGAGCGTGATCGCGCGAACTTCATCACCAATATCATCATCGACAGCCTGGCCCCAACCAATACGCTGGTTGGCAATCCCACCGCGCAGAAACGGCTGATCGACAGCGGCGGCCTGTCGCTGATCAAGGGTCTGCAAAATGCCTATAAGGACATGGTCCATAACAAGGGCATGGTCAGCCAGGTGGACAAGCGGCCGTTCAAGCTGGGCGAGAATGTCGCAACCTCGAAGGGCGCAGTCGTCCACCGCACCGAAATGTTCGAATTGCTGCAATATGCGCCGACCACCGACGAGGTTTATGCGATCCCGCAGCTCACCATCCCGCCGCAGATCAACAAGATGTATATCAACGATCTGTCGCCCGAAAAATCGGTGGTGAAATACCAGCTCGACAATGGCATCCAGACCTTCATCATTTCCTGGCGTAACCCCTCGAAAGAACAGGGGATTTGGACGATGGACGACTATGTCCGATCGTGCATCGAAGCGATGGAGGTGGTGAAAGACATCACCGGTTCGGACAAGATCAACGTCTCTGCCGGGTGTTCGGGTGGCCAGACGGCCAGCATAGTCGCCTCCAAGCTCGCCGCAGAGGGCAATGACCTGCTCGGCGCGTTGACCCTGATGGTCTGCGTGTTGCACCCGATGCAGAACGATATTGAGGCCGGATCGCTGGTCTCTGAAAACGGCATGAAGCTGGCCCGGCGGCGGGCCGAAAAGGCCGGGATCATCAAGGCAGACGATCTGGCGCGCGGATTTGCGTGGCTTCGCCCCAACGATCTGATCTGGAACTATGTGATCAACAATTACCTGCTCGGCGCCGATCCGCCGGCCTTCGACGTGTTGTTCTGGAACGCGGACGCAACCAATCTTTCTGGCAGCCTGATGGGAGATTTCCTGACGCTGTATGAAACCCTGGCATTTACCAAGCAGGGTGAGGTTGAAATGGCAGGCCACAAGATCGACCTGAGCAAGGTCACGTCTGACCTGTTCATCCTGGGCGGGGTCACCGATCACATCACGCCATGGAAGGCAACCTATCGTTCAACCCGGCTTTTCGGTTCGAAGGACATCACCTATGTCCTCAGCCAATCGGGGCATATGCAGGCAATCCTCAACCCGCCGGGCAATCCCAAGGCGAAATATTACCTGCCCAAGAAGAAGGGCAAGTTGCCCGATACCGCCGATCAATGGCTGGAAATCGCTGAAGAAAATGCCGGAAGCTGGTGGCCGTTCTGGATGGAATGGATGCAAAAGCGTTCCGGCAAGAAAGTGGCTGCACCAAAAGAACTGGGGAATGCCGAACACCCAGCTATGGACCCAGCCCCCGGACTTTACGTAGTCGAAGAAAGATAGGCGGATTCCCATGCAGGAATCGTCAAAGAGGGAAGCAGGATTGAACGAAGCTGTCGATGATGTGCTCGACGAGGCACTCGACCATGCGATGCGCGATGCCCATATCACCATGGAGCATGTTGGCGGGCGAACGCTGCGCGTTGCCACTTGGCGGCTGGACCAGCCCAGCGATCATCTCCCGATCCTGTTTTTCAACGGCATAGGCGCGAATATCGAAGCGGTGGCCCCGCTGGCAGAGGCCCTGCCCGATCGAGCTTTCGTGATGTTCGACATGCCGGGAATTGGCGGATCTCCAGAGCCTGTCGTGCCCTACAACACCATTACCATGGCCTGGACCACGGCCCAGCTGCTCGACAAACTGGGGATCGAACGGGTCGATGTGATGGGCGTAAGCTGGGGCGGCGCCATGGCCCAGCATTTTGCCATCCAGCATCCCGGCCGGGTGCGTCGGCTGATCCTGGCCGCCACCAGCGCAGGCATGCTGATGGTTCCAGGCAACGCCTCTTCGCTCAGCAAGATGGCCGATCCGCGCCGCTATATCGATTCCGCCTTCATGGAAGAACATTTCCAGACGCTGTATGGTGGAGCGCTGGGCAATGCGGTGGACAAGATGGAACATATCCACCGCCTGAAGCCCCCCTCCCCGCGCGGATATTTCTACCAGCTTATCGCCATGCTCGGCTGGACCAGCGCGCCTGCCTTGCCCTTCATGCGCAAGCAGACCCTGATCATGATGGGCGATGAAGATCACATCGTGCCGCTCACCAATGGGTGGTTTCTCGACAAACTCATTCCCAACAGCGAATTGATGGTCTTGCGGGGTGGCGGGCATCTGTTCCTGCTGAGCCATAGCGACGAATGCGTCGAGGCAATCCAGCGCTTCCTTGACGAGCCGGAGGCCGGACAAAGGCCCGAGGCAGCCTGAAGCGCTAATAGGGTGACCGACGGGAGCGAATAGGATGCGGCACATTGCGATCATCGGTTCGGGCCCGGCAGGCTATTATACGGCGGAAGCTGCGCAGAAACTGTGGGGCGATGATGCCCGGATCGATGTTTTCGATGCCCTGCCCGTTCCCTATGGCCTGATCCGCACCGGGGTCGCGCCCGATCACCAATCGATCAAGGGCGTCACGAGACGTTATGAGCAGACGGCGCTCACCGAAAATGTCCGCTTTGTCGGCAATGTCTTTGTTGGCAGGGACGTTACCATTCCGGAATTGCGCCAGCTTTACGATGCGATCGTCATCGCTACCGGTGCGCCGCATGATCGCGCTTTGGGGATCGAAGGCGAGGATCTCGGCAATATTTTCGGCAGCGCCGCCTTTGTCGGATGGTATAATGGCCACCCGCAATTCGCCAATCTGGACCCTGACCTTGGCGGCAAGCATGCAGTGGTTATCGGCATGGGCAATGTTGCGCTGGATGTGGCGCGCATCCTGGCCAAGACCGAGGCGGAGTTCGAAGGAGCGGATATCGTTTCCCATGCGCTCGATGCCCTGATGCAGAGCAATATCCAGAAGATCACCATAGTGGGGCGGCGCGGGCCGCATCAGATCATGATGACGCCCAAGGAACTGGGCGAGCTGGCTATGCTGGAACGCGCCAGCCCGCGCGTGGATAAGGATGATTTGCCCGACGAAGGGGAAGACCTGCTGCTGGAACCCGGCCTGCGCAAATCGGTGACCCATCTGCGCAGTTTCGCCGCAATCCCGGAAAGCCTTCACGCCGAAAAGCCGATCGAGATCGAAATCGATTTCTTCGCCAGCCCTGCCGCCTTCAATGGCGAGCAAGGCCGGGTCAAATCACTGCGTGTGGAGCGCACCATTGTCGAGACTGGCCGGGCCAGGGGTACGGGCGAATTCTATGACATTCCGGCCGATCTGGTGGTCAGCTGCATCGGATATCACACCGCGCATATTCCCGATGTCCCGTTCGATGACCGCGCCGGGCGCTTCGCCAATGATGAAGGGCGCATCCTGCCGGGCCTTTATTGCGTCGGATGGGCGCGGCGCGGACCAAGCGGCACAATCGGGACCAATCGCCCGGACGGCTTCGGCGTTGTCGAAAAAATCGCGGAAGATATCGATTCAGGTGTGCTGGGGCGGGCCGAGAAGAGCGGGCGCGAAGGGTTCGATGCCCTGGCACAAGCGCGCAAGCTCGATGTCGTGACATTCCGCGATTGGAAGAAGATCGAGGAAGCGGAAGAAAAGGCCGCTCGCGAAGGTGCTCCGCGCGAAAAGTTCGTCGATATCGAAGCCATGATCCGCGCCCGGTCCTGACGCGGCACAAATGACCCCCGAAACCGCCAGTTTATCCCAATCTTCGCATGGAACCGGCGGTGCTCTGGACAGGGCCGGATTTGCCTGGGCCATGTTCGAATGGGCGCGTAATCCCTATTACATATTGATCGTGATCTATGTCTTTGCGCCCTATTTCGCGCGGGACGTGATTGGGGCTGACTTGCTGGCAACCGGATCGCTTGACGGGCTCGATCCTGAAACTGCGCGCTCGACGGCCAATGCCCAAGGCCAGGCAACAATCGCAACTGTCACCAAATGGGCCGGCATTATCGCTGCATTGACCGCACCATTCCTTGGTGCGGCGCTGGACCGCGGCGGCAGGCTGAAGCCAGTCCTGGCCATCCCAATTGTTGCGATTACCGTGAGTTCGGCACTGTTGTGGTTTGCCGAGCCGGGTGGCACAGGATTTTCCACGCCGGTGATTATGGCCCTGCTTGTCGTCGCCTATGTCGGCTACACCTATTCCGAAGTGGCGCATAATGCGATGCTCCCGGCGGCGGGATCACCCGCCCAGCTATCCATGATCTCCGGCCTTGGCCTGGCCCTGGGCAATCTGGCGGCGACGCTGATTTTCCTGGCGCTGGCGCTGCTATTCGTCCTGCCGGACATGATCGGCTGGCCCTTTGCCCAACCGCAATTCGGTTTTGACCTTGCGCGGTTCGATCATGCCCGCATCGTCGGCCCGATCTGCGCGGTGTGGCTGGCGCTCTTTTCGATACCCTTCTTCCTTCACGCCAACGATCCGGGCAGGCCGGGGGCAAGCTGGCGCGCCGCCTTTGTCGGCGGGTTTCACAGCGTCATCCGTACCATTCGCGATGCCGCACACTATCGCGAGCTGATCAAGTACCTCCTTGCCCGCATGTTTTACGCTGACGCGATGGCAGCCCTGCTGGCATTGGGTGCAGTATATGTTGCGCTGTTCCTCGACTGGGGCTTTCTGGAAATGCTGTGCTACGCCATTTTCGGCTCGGCCTGCGGTTTTGGCGGGGGTGTTTTCGGCGGGTGGCTGGACCGGAAAGTGGGCGTCAAACACTCGCTGATCATAGAAATTCTTGTCATGGTCGCGGCGCTGTTGTTCCAATTGTCGATCACCAAGCAATCGCTGCTGTTCGGCCTCGTGCACAATGCGCAAGTGTGGGACGGGCTGGTGTTCCAGACCCGGTCTGACCTGGCCTATCTCGCGCTGATCAGCGTGGTGGCGATTTCCGTGACGGCGAGCATTTCGAGCAGCCGCGCCATGCTGGTATCGCTGGCCCCGGTTGGCCGGACTGGCGAATTCTTCGGCCTCTACGCCATCGCCGGGACAGTCACGGTGTGGATGGGCCCGCTGCTGGTCGAACAATTCACGCTGTTGTTCAACGATCAAAGGATCGGCATGGCCTCTATCTCGCTGCTGTTTGTGATCGGGCTTGGTTTTCTGGTGACGATCAGGATGCCGCCGCCGGGCCAATTAACCAGTCCCTGAGGATGGCATTGACCTGATCGGGAGCATCCTGCTGGACCCAATGCGAGACCCCGGGCAGGCGCTTGACCGTGATATTGGGCACCCATTCTTCGGTCCCCTCGGTGCAATGGATGTTGAGCGCCAGGTCTTCCTCGCCCCACACCATCAGTGTGGGCACCTCTATCCGGCAGTCTCCCAGATCCACGCTGTTCCCATGGCGCAGTAACGCGCGATAGTAATTGACCATGGCGGTTCGCGCGCCAGGCCTTGCGGCGGCGGCATTGTAGATCGCCTGTTCATCCGGCCCGAACCGTTCGGGATTGCAGCTGGTCAGTTCAAACAGCTTGCCGATCGCCGTACCGCCGCGCCTGCCCAGCATCTTCTCCGGCAACCAGGGCAGCTGGAAGAAGAAAATATACCAGCTTTTCTTGAGCTGTTCCCAGCGCCTGATCTCGCGCCGCCCGACCATGGGATGCGGAACATTCATGATCACCAGCCGTTCAAGCGGACGCAGTTTCAATATGGCGAATGTCCAGGCGATCACTGCGCCCCAATCATGCGCCAGCAGCGTCACTTCTTTTGCGCCGCTGGCATCGATCAGCGCGGCGACATCCTGCGTCAGATGGTCGAGCGCATAGTTGCGCACCCCTTCGGGACGCGATGTCGCCCCATAACCGCGCAGGTTCGGGGCCCACACGCGATAGCCCATATCGGCAAGCAGCGGCATCTGGTGGCGCCAGCTGTGGTGCAATTCCGGAAAGCCGTGCAGGCACAGGGCAAGACGATCTCCCTCCCCCGCCATCGCGACCTCAAACCGCAGACCGTTAGCCTCCACCCAATCGACCGTAATCCCGCTGCCGGGATCAGGCTTCCAGCTGAACTCTCCTGACATCACTTCTCCTTGGCGACGGCCACTGGCCTGTGATAGACGAGTTGCAAAGTGAAATGGGAGAGAAAAATGCCGAGCTATGACCTGATCGTGCGCGGGGGTACGATTGTTGATGGAACGGGCGCGCCGCGCTTTACCGGCGATGTCGCGATCAAGGATGGGCTGATCGCCGCGGTAGGCGATGTTTCGGGTGATGCTGCGGAAGAGATTGATGCCAGCGGCAAAGTGGTCACCCCCGGCTTTGTCGACGTGCATACGCATTATGACGGCCAGGCGACCTGGGATCAGGAGATGGCCCCATCCAGCTGGCACGGCGTCACCACCGTGATCATGGGCAATTGCGGCGTGGGCTTTGCACCCGCCAAGCCAGACAAGCATGAATGGCTGATCGGCCTGATGGAGGGCGTGGAGGACATTCCCGGCACCGCTCTGGCCGAAGGGATGAAGTGGAACTGGGAAACCTTCCCCGAATATCTCGACGCGCTGGAGGAGCTTCCCCGGACGGTCGATATCGGCACCCATGTGCCGCATGGCGCAGTGCGCGCCTATGTGCTGGGCGATCGCGAGCGCCCCGGCGCAGTCCCGACCGCGGATGACATCGCGCAGATGTCCGCCATCGTGGAGGAAGGCGTGCGCGCCGGCGCGCTTGGCTTCTCCACCAGCCGCACCGTGATCCATCGCGATATCCAGGGCGAAGTCGTGCCCGGCACCACCGCCACGGCGGATGAGCTGATCGAGATCGGCCGCGCCATGGGCCGCGTCGGCTATGGCGTGTTCGAAATGGCCAGCGACATGCGCCGCGAGTGGGACGAATTCGGCTGGATGGGCAAGCTCAGCCGCGAAACCGGGCTGCCGGTGACATTCGCCGCCTTGCAATCGATCGCCAAGGAATTGCCGCTGGAAGAACAGATTTCCTCCATGCGCGCAGAGAATGACAATGGTGCCAATATCGTCGCCCAGATCGCACTGCGCGGAAACGGCATCGTCATGGCGTGGCAGGGCACGGTCCACCCCTTCCGGCTGAAACCCAGCTGGAAGGAAATTGAGAGCCTTTCGTGGGAAGAACAGAAGGCCAAGCTGCTCGATCCGGAGTTCAAGGCACGGATGCTGGCCGAACAGCATGATTTCTCCGGCGTCAATCAGGACATCATGGGCTTGATCATGGTCGTCTGCGGCGGCTGGAACATGCAATATGAAATGGACCCCGATTTCAACTACGAGCCGACTGCGGAGGAAAGCATCGCCGCGCGCGCGGCAGCGGCGGGCGTCTCGGGTGACGAATATGCCTATGACCTGCTGTGCCGTGACGATGGCAAGGGCTTCATCTACCTGCCGATCCTCAATTATGCCGACGGCAATCTCGATTTCCTCGAGGCGCTGCAGCAGTCTGATGATACGGTGAATTCGCTGTCCGATGGCGGCGCGCATTGCGGCACGATCTGCGATGCGGCCAGCCCCACCTTCATGCTGCAGCATTGGGTGCGTGACCGTTCGCGTGGCACGATCGCGCTCGAAAACGCGATCAAGCGCCAGTGCAATGACACCGCCCGCCTTTATGGGCTGGAAGATCGCGGCATTCTCGCGCCCGGCTATCTCGCCGATCTCAACATTATCGATATGGATGCGATCAAGTTGGGCAAGCCCTGGCTCGCCTTTGACTTGCCCGCTGGCGGCAAGCGGCTGTTGCAGCGAGCCGAAGGCTATGTTGCGACGATCAAGAACGGAAAGGTGACCTTCCGCGACGGGAATTGGACCGGGGAGACGCCCGGCGGGCTGATCCGTGGGCCGCAGCGCGTCGAAATGGCCGAGGCGGCGGAATAATGAAAGCAATCCGCACGGGCGCCGCGCCCTCTACGCTCGAAACGCTGGAATATGTCGATATCGAGGGTGCGCCCGATCCCGGCCCGGGAGAGATCACAGTCGCGCTTAAGGCAAGCTCGCTGAACTTCCACGATTACGCGGTCGTCGCGGGCATGATGCCTGCTGCGCTGGGCCGCATTCCCATGTCTGACGGCGCAGGCGAAATAATTGCCGTGGGTGCTGGCGTGACCGAATTTGCCGTGGGCGATACGGTGGTCAGCACCTTCTTCCCCGATTGGCTGGACGGCTCGCCTCCGCTGACTGCCTTTACCCGCGTGCCGGGTGACGGGCTGGATGGCTATGCACGGGAACAGATCACCGCGCCAACCACATGGTTCACTCGCGCCCCCAAGGGTTTTAGCCATGCAGAAGCGGCAACGCTGACCTGCGCCGGCCTGACCGCATGGCGCGCGCTGTTTGTCGATAACGCGATCAAGCCGGGTGATACGGTGCTGGTGCAGGGCACCGGCGGCGTATCCATTTTTGCGCTGCAATTCGCCAAGGCGGCTGGGGCAACGGT
>JBNLDR010000055.1:0-15510 GCA_050304495.1 Altererythrobacter sp. | reverse complement strand
CACCTGATTGATCCACAAGCATGAGCGCGGCGCTGGCCGGGCGCACTCATGCATCTACATCTCGAGGCTTGGCTGATGGCCGATGCCTTCAGATTCTATGTTGAGCGGGCGGAAGCAGCTGCGACCGCTGCCAAGATCACAACACTTGAGAACGTGCGGAAACGCGAACTGCGAGCCGAAAGATCTGGCGTCGCCTTCTCTTAGGAAGGCACAGATCGTCACTACCCACCGCGCGCAAGTCAAGCGTGACAAGGCTGAGCATCAGACTTCCGAGATCGAAAGAAGAAGCCTACCGGATGTAGATGAGCCACGGCCGAAATCTGAGTAAAGGATAATGCCCGCTAACCACCCACAATCGGACTCAATCCGGCTCAGCCCAGCTTTACATCCAGGAAACCCGGACGCGGGCCGTTCCATTCACCGGCAGGAACCGGATCATCATCGTGATCCTGGCTGGAGCGGCGCGCTGGCTTGCGTTCCTCGCGCGGTTCCTTCTCACGGCGCGGTTCCTTAGCGGGCCGCTCTTCACGCGGCCTATCATCGCCTTCGCTGCGGCGGCGCGAACGCTTTGCGGGCTTTTCCTCTTCAACTTCTGCGGCTGGCTTCTCGACCAGATCCACGCGGACGTCGGCCTTGCCGAAGACCGGAATTTTCGTCCCGGTGAGCTTTTCGACATTGGCGATCGCTTCGGCATCCTCCTCCGCCACGAAGGTGAAGGCGCGGCCCTTGGCTCCCGCCCTGCCCGTACGGCCCACACGGTGAACATAATCGTCCGGGTGCCATGGCGTATCGAAATTGAAGACGTGGCTCACACCCTTGATGTCGAGTCCGCGTGCGGCAACGTCCGATGCCACCAGAATATTGACCTCGCCCGCCTTGAAGCGTTCAAGTTCCTTCAACCGGTTGGCCTGGTCCATATCGCCATGGATTTCGCTGCTGGCAAAGCCGTGACGTTGCAGGCTCTGGTTCAGTTCACGCACAGTGGTCTTGCGATTGGCAAAGATGATCGCTGTTTCGACCTGGTCGTGCTGGAGCAGCCAGCGCAAGGTCTCGCGCTTGGCCCGTGATTTCACATTGATCTTGAAGGCGGTGATGTTTTCGTTGGCGCTGGCCGCACGATTGACCTCGATCCGCTTGGGATTGCTGAGGAAGGTCTTGGCCAGTTTCTCGATCGGCGGCGGCATGGTGGCCGAAAACAGCATGGTCTGGCGCGTTTCGGGCAGTTTCGAGCAGATGAATTCGATGTCCGGGATAAATCCCATGTCGAGCATCCGGTCAGCTTCGTCGATCACCAGCAATTCGCAGCCATTGAGCAGGATCTTGCCGCGTTCGAACAGATCCATCAGGCGGCCCGGCGTTGCGATCAGCACATCGACGCCTTCGTTCAGCGCCTTAACCTGGTCACCCATCTGCACGCCGCCAATCAGCAGCGCCATCTTCAGATCGTGGTTCTTGCCGTATTTCTCGAAATTCTCGGCCACCTGCGCGGCCAGTTCGCGGGTCGGCTCAAGGATCAGCGAACGCGGCATTAGCGCGCGGCGGCGGCCATTGGCGAGGATATCGATCATCGGCAGCACAAAGCTGGCCGTCTTGCCAGTGCCCGTCTGTGCAATCCCGATCATGTCGCGCATCATCAGCACTGCGGGAATTGCCTGCGCCTGGATCGGCGTCGGCTCGCTGTAGCCGGCCGTTTCGACCGCTTTCAGCAATTCGGGAGATAGGCCGAGATCGGCAAAGTTCATGTGGTTTCGATTTTCCGGATTGGCGGAGGCGCTAATGCCCCCGTTCATTTGACCGTGGCAGCAGCGCCGTTCAGGTCGTCGCGCCCTTCGCCGAAATGCCGGCCAGAGTCAAGGAAACGGTGCGCTGGCTACTCGGAAACCTGCACCAATTGGCGCATGCGACTGATCTCGCACTTGGCCCCGGTACGGGACTGCAATTTGTCGCGATCAACGCAAATCTTGCCGTCCTCGTTACGCTCGACGTAGAATCCCGAATAGAAATCGCGCGCGCGGCACGATTTCTCGAGACTGGCTGTTACCACCCGCCGGTCGCGCAGGAACAATAACAAGCGGTTTCCACTGCCGGTCTGGACCCCGGCAATGCCCGATACGGGCAGGCATTTTTCCATCTTGCGTTCTTCAAGGCGCGGAGGAAGCGCGTGTTGCGGCAGCTCTTCCATCAGGCTCTGGCGCTGGGTGGTACTGTGCGGTGAAATGCGGACCACAACGCGTTGTTCGATCCGCACCTGGTTCTGGACCGGTTCGATCAGGGACATTTCCAGCACGGGCTCAGCCGGGAACAGGCCTTCGGAACGAATCTTCTCCACCTGCTCAGGATCGAGCCGGGCACGCTCTTCGCCCGCCGGATCGCGATCATCCTGGCTGACCATGGGCAGAAGTAGCGCAAGCGGCGCAAGAAGGGCGAGCAGGCTGTCCATCGGTGCTAAAGCTGGCGCGACTTCCCTCGTGTCAAGCGTGCCTCCACACCGGGTCACGCGATTCGTCTGATTCTTGTCAGTCGGATATTTAGTCCTTCTATTTGAATATCGGCTTAATCCCTTGTTGGGCCCAATCAAGTTCTGGCAAAGTCCCGCCCCGCTGTGCCATAGGCGCTGCAATGGAAGGTCTGGACAAATTTGCCGCCAGGGCGCGGGAACTGCTGGGCGATCGCGGGTTCACCTGTGACCCTGACCTGCTTTCACCCTGGCTCACCGATTGGCGTGGCCGGTATACCGGTGCGGCGCTGGGGATGGCGTCACCCGCAAATACTGGCGAAGTTGCCGCATTCGTGCGACTTTGCCGCGAATACTGCGTTCCGATAGTCCCTCAGGGTGGCAATAGCGGCATGTCAGGCGGCGCCACCCCGGACGAGACCGGGGCCAGCGTGCTGCTGTCGCTGCGGCGGATGGACCGCATTCGCTCGATCGATCCGCAAATGCGGCAAGTGATTTGCGAAGCCGGAGTAATCCTGCAAAACCTTCACGAAGGGGCAGAGCAGCATGACCTGCGCTTTCCGCTGACGCTGGGCGGGAAAGGATCGGCGACCATTGGCGGCCTCATTTCCACCAATGCCGGCGGCACGCAGGTGCTGCGCCACGGCACGATGCGCGCGCAGGTACTGGGGATCGAAGCGGTTTTGGCTGACGGACAGGTGTTCAACGGCCTGACGGTGCTCAAGAAGGACAATCGCGGTTTTGACCTCAAGCAGTTGCTGATCGGGTCCGAAGGTACCCTGGGCATAGTCACCGCGGCAAACTTGCGGCTGGTTCCTGCGATCGGCCGTCGCGTAGTCGCATGGGCAGGCATGCAGACGGTCCAGCAAGCCCGCGAATTGCTGTTGCAGTTCGAAACCGGACTGCCCGACCTGCTGGAGGGTTTCGAAGTGGTTCCCGCGCATTGCCTCGGCAGCGTTCTGGACTTCATGCCCGATGCGCGCGCACCTTTGTCAGACCGGCATGAATGGAACGCGCTGATCGAACTGGCCGCCCCTGCAGGTTCGAGCGATGGCCTGCCGGAAGCGATGGAGACCGTGCTCGCGGCCGCGCTGGAACAGGGCGTGATCGCCGATGCCGCGATCGCCGCGAACGAGAAGCAGGCAGAAGATTTCTGGCAGTTGCGGGACATGATCGCCCCGGCAGAGCGCGCCATAGGCCCGGCGATGCAGCACGATATCTCTGTCCCGGTGGACCGCATGCCCGATTTCATCACAACCGTCATACCTGAGGTTGAGCGCCAGTTTCCGGGCGTAATCGGGGTTGGCTTCGGCCATCTGGGCGATGGCAATATCCACCTGCATGTGATTGCACCCGCCGATGCGGTCCGCGGGGAGTGGGAACAGCAGCAAGGCAAGATGATCAGCCAATTCGTTCACGATTGCGTCACGCAATGGGGCGGCTCGATTAGCGCGGAGCACGGCATCGGTCAGATCAAACGCGATGAACTGGCGCGGCTTGGGGATCCGGTTGCACTGTCCGTAATGCGCCAGATCAAGAATGCGCTTGATCCCGATGGGTTGCTCAATCCGGGCAAACTGGTCCCGCTTGCACCCGCTGGCACAACCGCCTAAAGCCGCCCGCGATCGGCCTCCCGCCTAACCAGGCAGGCCATTCAGACACGTAATCAAGATTTTTTGCCGGAGAGTACACATGGCCAGTGCGCCGCAAAACCAATTGCCTCTGTTCTATCAGGACCTGATGCCGCTCAACAGCCTGGACCACAAGGCATGGAAGAGCAGGAGTTTCGACGACGCAAGCTTCATCAGCAAGACCCATGCGATCCCGCTGACGATTGACGAATTCGTCGATGCGCAACGCCAGCTCCCGATCGTTTTCACTTCAGGCAATGACCCGCTGCCGATCGCATTGATGGGCCTCAATGAAGGGGTGAACACCTATGTTGGTGATGATGGCAATCTGATCGATAAGGTCTACCTGCCAGCATATGCGCGGCGCTATCCCTTCATGCTGGCCCGCCTGCGCCAGGACAGCGAAGAATTGTCGCTGTGCTTCGACCCGGAAGCGGGCGTCGTTGGTGAATTCAATGATGGTAACGCCTTGTTCGACGAAGACGGCAAGCCGAGCGAATTCACCAATGGCGTCCTGGATTTTTGCCAGAAGTTCGAGGAATCCGGCGCGCGGACGAAGGCCTTCATGGATGAACTCAAGGCGCTCGACCTGATCATGGATGGCGAAATTGCCATCACCATGAACGACAATCCGGACAAGCCCTTTATCTATCGCGGCTTCGGCATGGTTGACGAAAACAAGCTGCGCGAACTGCCGACGGAGACGGTCGAAAGGCTGCACAAGAACGGAATGCTCATGCTGATTCATGCTCATCTGTTTTCGCTTGGCATGATGCGGGTGATTTTCGGGCGCCAGAATGAACAGGGCCGCGGCCCCAAAATTCCCGTCACCGAAGCAACGAGCTGATTTCGGCACCGGATCCAAGTATATCGAAAACGGTTAGGGGGGCTTGAAGCCTCCCTGACTTCATCCTATCTAGCATTTATCTGGAGAGAGCATCCCTCATGGCTCCCTTCAGAGTGTGCGCCTTCGGGTGCACATCCTCCCTGAACCTTGGCCACCTCGTGCATATTGCACGGGGTGGTTTTTTATGGTTATTCAGCAGCTTGGGCAAAGCCTGCATGTTGTGCGAGCCTCGCGGTGGCCGCACCAAGCTCTCGCACCAGGCCGGCAATAAGCCGGGACATTGAATGCATGCCGCCCCCCGGTTCCACCATTTGCGAGTCGAGATAGCTGGAGCGACAGACTTCGATCTGGAGCGCGTGCAGCCCACGCGCCGGAACCGCATGCTGATCCAGAACATATCCCCCCGAATAGGGCCGGTTATGCGCCGATGGCAGGCCTTGCGCGCCGAGAAACCGCATTCCAGCGCTAATCAGCGAGGCATCGCAAGAGGCACCAAACCGGTCCCCCAGCACCACCAGCGGCGGTCGATCCTCGTCCAGCCGTTGCCTGAGCGGGGGCATGGAATGCAGGTCGACCAGCAGCGCAGCGCCCCATTCATCGCGAATCCGCTCCATCATGCGAGCGACCGCAGCGTGATATGGCCGGTGAATTCCTTCGACCCGGGCTTCCAACTCGCTCGCCGAAATCCGGTCTTTCCAGATCTCGCCAAACCCGGCCAGGCGCCGCGGGATCAAGCCCAGCCCACTGCGCGCCCTGCGATTTGCCTGCGAATGGCGCGGAATTTCGCCCTTTTCGCCGGTGACCATGGCCCAATCCATGTCATCCCGCGCCCGGTTGAGGTCCAGCATTGCACGCGGCGCATGCGCCACGATCAGCGGCGCATTGTTCAGTCTGGCGACTTCCGCCGCAAGGGCATCGGCATGGCGATCTTCCAGCCGGATGCTGGTCGTTTCTGGCTGGCGCATCCTGCTGATGAGCGAAACTGGATAATCGCGCCCGGCATGCGGGACGGAAATCAGCACGGGTAATGGCGAATTGCGCGGGATATGGATCGCAAAGGCAGGCCCCTCCCCGCCGGGTATCGCCCCGCCCGTTTCGATCAGCGAATCGAGGGCATCCTTCGCATTCTCCGCCATCCCCGGGTGCTGCCCGTTCGTGCGCCCTGTGTCAAAGCAGGGCACACCTTCGCAGCTGAATGATTTCTTAAATGGTTTCAGTTAAAGGGCGGACATGACGAGCACTAACGGCCTCAGGATTCTCCTTGCAGAGGATGAGGAAGCAATGCGGACCTACCTGGCCCGCGCCCTTGCCAATGCCGGATACGATGTGGTGGCGGTGGATCGCGGGACCGAAGCCGCGCCGCTGCTCGAATCCGAACATTTCGACCTGCTGCTGTCCGATATCGTCATGCCGGAAATGGACGGGATCGAACTGGCCCAGGTTTGCGCCGAGGTTAGTCCGCAGACCAAAGTAATGTTCATTACTGGCTTTGCCGCCGTCTCGCTGCGCGCCAGCAAGGAACAGCCGCAGGCCAAGGTGCTTTCCAAGCCCTTCCATCTGCGCGACCTGGTTCTGGAAGTTGAACGCATGTTTGAAGGGCATCAGGAAGCTTCGCTATAATCGACCACCGCGAATCGCTTGCATGCCGGGGATGCCCAAGCTAAAGGGCCCCTCCGCCGCGCAGGTCGCGGCCGGTTTGATGGCTCGGGCGTATAGCTCAGTGGTAGAGCACTATGTTGACATCGTAGGGGTCGGAAGTTCAATCCTTCCTACGCCCACCATCGAAACCAAGAACGCAAAGGGCATCGCGCAGGCGATGCCTTTTTCGTATCCGCGCCTCACTTGCGCGGGCGCGACGCTCTGCTAAAGCGCGCGCAACCGAAACAAGACAGATCGAAAAGCAAGGTCAGCTATGCAGAAAATTCAGGTCAAGAACCCCGTTGTCGAACTCGATGGCGATGAGATGACTAGGATCATATGGGAATGGATCCGCGAACGGCTGATCCTGCCCTATCTCGACATTGACCTGAAGTATTACGACCTATCGGTCGAAAAGCGCGACGAAACCGATGATCAGATAACGGTCGATGCCGCCAATGCGATCAAGCAATATGGCGTTGGCGTGAAATGCGCCACGATCACGCCCGACGAAGCGCGCGTCGAGGAATTCCATCTCAAAAAAATGTGGAAGAGCCCCAACGGCACGATCCGCAACATCCTGGGCGGCGTGGTGTTCCGCGAACCGATCGTGATCGACAATGTGCCGCGCCTTGTGCCGGGCTGGACCGATCCGATCGTGGTCGGACGTCACGCATTCGGCGATCAGTATCGAGCCACCGACACGCTGATCCCCGGCCCCGGCAAGCTGCGGCTGGTGTTCGATGGCGAAGATGGCACCAAGATCGATCTCGACGTGTTCGACTTCCCCAGCGCGGGCGTCGCCATGTCGATGTACAACCTTGACGATTCGATCCGCGATTTCGCACGCGCCAGCTTCAACTATGGCTTGAACCTGGGTTGGCCGGTTTACCTTTCGACCAAGAACACGATCCTGAAGGCCTATGACGGTCGCTTCAAGGATCTGTTCCAGGAAGTGTTCGACACAGAAGGATTTGCTGAAAAGTTCAAGGAAGCCAATATCGTTTACGAACACCGCCTGATCGACGACATGGTCGCCAGCGCGCTGAAGTGGAACGGCAAGTTCGTGTGGGCGTGCAAGAACTATGACGGTGACGTTCAGTCTGACACCGTGGCACAGGGCTTCGGCTCGCTCGGCCTCATGACTTCGGTGCTGATGACGCCCGATGGCAAGACGGTTGAGGCAGAGGCCGCACATGGCACCGTTACCCGCCATTATCGCCAGCACCAGCAGGGCAAGGCGACCAGCACTAACCCGATCGCATCGATCTTCGCCTGGACGCGCGGTTTGATGTATCGCGGCAAGTTTGACGCCACGCCCGATGTGGTACGCTTTGCCGAAACGCTGGAACGCGTGTGCATCGAGACCGTGGAAAGCGGCAAGATGACGAAGGATCTGGCGCTGCTGATCGGCCCCAACCAGAGCTGGCTCACCACCGAACAGTTCTTCGAAGCGATCGTCCAGAACCTCGAAAAGGAAATGGCCAACTGGGCCTGAGCACGCATCCGAAGCGCCCCTCGGCACGAGCCGACGGGGAAAAGCATGGCAAGGCGCGGTTGGTCGTGCGCCAGGCGATGATCAAGGATGTGCGGGGTGTGGCGGCGTTAGTCCGCCGCGCCTATGACGACCTTCCTGCCTACAAGCAGAGCGAAATTCGCGGCCAGATCAACAATTTCCCCGAAGGGTGCTTTGTCGCTCTGCTCGACGAGCAAATAGTCGGCTATTGCGCTTCAATGCAGCTACCCGAACCAGTCGTCTTTGCACCGCACGATTGGGACGAGATCTCCGGCAATGGTTACGGAAGTCGACACGATCCGACCGGCGATTGGCTTTACGGCTATGAAATGTGTGTCGACCCGCAGGTACGCGGAGTTCGCATCGGGCGCCGGCTTTACGAGGAACGGCGTGCGCTGGCCGAAGAACGCGATCTGAGCGGAATCGTGTTCGGCGGAAGAATGCCCGGCTACAACCGCGCAAGGCGTCGCAAGAACAATCGAGTGGAAAGCCCGCAAGATTATCTCGACCAGGTGCTCGCGGGAAAGATTCACGATCCGGTGCTGCGATTCCAACTCGCTAACGGATTCGAACCGAAGGGCATCCTTCGCGGCTATCTGCCTGAGGACAAGCGTTCGGGCGGCAATGCGGTTATGATGGTGTGGCGCAATCCCTATGTCGATCGCGACCAACCGGTCAAGACACGGCTGCCGCGAGGGGTAGAAGCGGTGCGCGTCGCGACTTGCCAGCTGCAGGCCCGGGCAGTCAAAAACTACACGGAGTTTCTCGGCGCGGTCGAATATTTCGTCGATGTTGCTGCCGATTACGAAGCCGATTTTATCGTCTTCCCCGAATTGTTTACGCTGATGCTGCTGAGCTTCGAAGAAAAAGAGCTTTCGCCGCTTGAGGCGATTGAGCGACTTTCGGAATACACGCCGCGCATCAAGGCCGATATCGCAGAATTCGCGCTACGCTATAACATCAACATCATCGCCGGTAGCCACCCCACCCGCATGGAGGACGGCGACATTCACAATGTCGCATACGTCTGCCTGCGTGACGGATCGGTGCATGAGCAGGAAAAGATCCATCCCACACCGAACGAACGCTATTGGTGGAATATCAAGGGTGGCGACGCGATCGATGTGATCCAGACTGATTGCGGCCCGATTGGCGTCTTGATCTGCTACGACAGCGAATTCCCGGAACTGAGCCGCAAGCTGGCCGACGAAGGCGCGCGTATCATTTTCGTGCCGTTCTGCACAGATAGCCGCCAGGGCTATTTGCGCGTGCGTTACTGCGGACAGGCGCGCGCGATCGAGAACCAGTGTTTCGTCGTATTATCCGGCAATGTCGGTAACCTGCCCAATGTCGCGAACATGGATATCCAGTATGCGCAGAGCTGCATTCTGACGCCTTGCGACTTTCCCTTCGCGCGTGACGGCGTTGCGGCGGAAGCAAGCGAGAATGTCGAAACGTTGACCATCAGCGACATCAACCTTGCAGACCTTAGCTGGGCCAGAGCGGAAGGTACGGTCCGCAACCTCGCAGACCGCCGATTTGACCTTTATCGCATCGAATGGGACGAGGATGGGGAACATCCCGGAAAAACCCGCCCGCTTGCCGAACCGCTTGGGCCATCGACTGGCGGCGGCGGTTGATTGCCTTGACACTTGGTGACAGCGGCCTGCACGCTCGCTAGTCAGATAGAATGGCTTCAAGTGAACTTGCCTCCCCTGCACTGTCCGATGCGCTGGTAATCCTGGGTGCGGCCGGGATCGTCATCCCGGTCTTCACCCGATTTCGGATCACCCCGGTCATCGGCTTCATCCTGATTGGGATAGCGGTGGGGCCCTATGGGCTGGGCAAGATCGCCTATCAGTATGACTGGCTGCAATATTTCACCATAACCGATCCCGAAGGGCTCGATCCTTTCGCTGAATTCGGCATCATCCTGTTGCTGTTCACGATCGGGCTTGAATTGTCGTTTGACCGATTATGGCAAATGCGCCGGCTGGTGTTTGGGCTCGGGGCGCTTGAGCTCCTGATCATAGGGACGGTGATCGCCACTTTCCTGACCATGCTGGGGCAGTATTGGACCGGCGCCCTGGCGCTGGGCTTCGCCCTTGCCTTCTCCTCCACCGCCATCGTCCTGCCGATTGCCGGGACCAGCAGCCCGGTTGGGCGGGCGGCCCTTTCCATGCTGCTATTCGAAGATCTGATGATCGTGCCAATCGTCTTCGTGCTTGGTGCCATGGCGCCCCACGCGCAATCGGAAGGGTGGGAAGGCCTGGTCGAAACGCTGTGGCAAGGCGGCCTGGTAGTGGTAGCACTGCTGGTTGTGGGGCGGATCGCCCTACCGCGCCTGTTCGCCCAGGCTGCCCGCACAAAAAGCCCGGAACTGTTCCTTGCCGCTTCCATGCTGGTCGTGATGGGCGCCAGCCTGGCGACCGCTGCCACCGGCCTTTCGCCTATCGTGGGCGCTTTGATCGCCGGGCTGCTGATTGCCGAGACCGAGTATCACGGCGAGGTCGAATCCATCATGAACCCGTTCAAGGGGCTGGCCCTGGGTATCTTTCTGATCACAGTGGGCATGAGCATCGATCTGACGATGATCTGGGCCAATTTTGGCACCATTCTGCTCGCTGTCGTCTCGGTGCTGCTGTTCAAATCACTCGTCACCAGCCTGCTGTTGCGATTGATGGGCGCGCGCCGATCCACCGCTGCGGAAACCGGCGTGCTGATGGCCAGCCCCAGCGAAACCACGCTAATCGTGCTGGCGGCAGCCAGCTCTGCCATGCTGATCCAGCCCGGCACGGCCCAGTTCTGGCAGATTGTTACCGCAATCGGACTCACCGTAACCCCGCTGCTGGCGCGACTGGGTCGCATCATCGCACGGCGGGTGGAGCCGGTGCCCGAAATTTCCGCGCATGAAAGCGGGGAGCCGCGCACCATCATTATCGGTGCCGGGCGCGTGGGCCTGTTGATTGCAGACATGCTGGAGGCGCATGGCAAGCCCTATGTCACGCTGGATTCGGACGCCGATCTGATCAATTATGCGCGCCGGAACGGATATCACGCGGCATTTGGCGATGCCGCGCGCGGCGATGCCCTGTCCCGGCTCAATGTCGAAACCGCACCCGCCGTCGTTCTGACGATGGATGAGCCGGTGCTGGCGCAGCGCCTCACCACAAAATTGCGCAAGGCCTATCCTGACCTGCTAATCGTCGCTCGCGCGCGCGACACCAGGCATGCCGCCGCGCTCTATCGCGCCGGGGCGAGCCATGCCGTGCCGGAAACGCTGGAGAGCTCTCTTCAACTGTCAGAGGCGGTGCTGGTCGATATCGGCGTGGCGATGGGTCCGGTGATCGCCTCTATCCACGAGAAGCGCGACGAATTTCGCGAACAGATCGAGCGCGAAGGCGCGCTGGATTACAAGCCCAAGCTGCGGACCAGTTCGGCCGAAACCTAGGCGTTTACCGCGGCGAGCATGGCGCGAACCGCCGCCATCGCATCTTCCGCTTTGCTGCCATCGGGGCCGCCACCCTGGGCCATGTCAGGCCGGCCGCCGCCGCCCTTCCCGCCCAGCGCCGCAACGCCTGCCCGAACCATATCGACCGCGTTGAACCGATCGGTCAGATCGTCGGTCACCGCCGCCGCGAACGCAGCCTTGCCATCATTTACGGCGCAGATCGCGGCAACGCCCGAACCCATGCGAGACTTGGCTTCGTCCAGCAGCGGGCGCAGTTCCTTGGGATCGAGCCCTTCAAGAATCTGGCCGCTGAATTTCACGCCGCCGATATCTTCATCGGCTGACCCTTGCGAGCCGCCCGAACCGCCGCCGCCCAATGCGAGCGCCTTCTTTGCGTCGGCTAGCTCTTTTTCGAGCCGCTTGCGTTCGTCAAGCAGGGCAGAAAGACGTGCGGGAACCTCTTCGGGCGTTGCACGGATCACACCGGCAGCGGCCTTGAGCGCTTCCTCACGATCAACCAGCCATTGGCGCGCCGCCTCTCCGGTCAGCGCCTCTATCCGGCGGACGCCCGAACTGACCGCGCCTTCCGAAACGATCCGGAAGATGCCAATATCGCCGGTCGCCTTGACATGGGTGCCGCCGCACAGCTCGACCGAATAGCTCTGGCCGCCGTCACGCTTGCTGCCCATTGAGAGCACACGCACTTCGTCGCCATATTTCTCGCCAAACAGCGCCATGGCCCCCGCGGCAATCGCATCGTCCGGGCTCATCAGCCTAGTCGACACCGCCTCATTGGCGCGAATTTCGGCATTCACCTCGGCTTCGATCGCAGCAATATCTTCCGCATCGAGCGGCTTGGGATGCGAGAAATCGAAGCGGAAGCGGTCATCCGCCACCAGCGAACCCTTTTGCGTGACATGGTTACCCAAGCGGTTGCGCAGCGCCGCATGGAGCAGATGGGTGGCCGAATGGTTTGCCCGGATCCGGTCCCGGCGCGCCACGTCCACCGCAAGATGCACGGTTGCACCCTTGGCGATACTGCCTGCCTCGATCCGCGCATGATGGACATGCAGACGGCCAAGCGGCTTGCTGGTGTCAGACACTATCGCCGCCAAGCCAGCCGTGTCGGAAATTGTCCCGACATCGCCAGTTTGCCCGCCGCTTTCGCCGTAGAATGGCGTCTGGTTGACGAGGATCAGCACATCGTCACCCGCATCGGCCTCATCGACCTCCGCGCCATTCTTGACCAGCGCGACGACCTGGCCTTCGCCGCTCGTAGAAGAATAGCCGGTGAATTCGGTCGCGCCCTCGCGTTCGGCAATGTCGAACCAGATCTCGCCGGAGGCCGCATCGCCCGAGCCCTTCCAGGCGGCGCGTGCGGCAGCCTTCTGCTGCTCCATCGCCTCATCGAATCCGGCGCGATCGACGCTGATGCCGCGCGAGCGCAGCGCGTCTTCGGTCAGGTCATATGGGAAGCCGTAAGTGTCATAGAGCTTGAATGCGGTTTCGCCATCGAGCTCGCCACCTTCGCCCATATTGCCGGTCGCATCGTCCAGCAGCCGCAGGCCCTTCTCCAGCGTCCGTCGGAACTGCGCTTCTTCGCGTTCAAGCACTTCCTGGATCAGCGCCTGTCCGCGCTGGAGCTCGGGATAGGCCTGGCCCATCTCGTGCACCAGCGCCGGCACCAGCCGGTGCATCAGCGGGTCCTGCGCCCCCAACAAGTGGGCGTGCCGCATCGCGCGGCGCATGATCCGGCGCAGGACATAGCCGCGCCCTTCATTGGACGGCAGCACACCATCTGCCATCAGGAAGCTGGTTGAGCGCAGGTGATCGGCAATCACACGATGGCTCGCCTTGTGCTCGCCCTCGGCGGCGACCCCGGTCAGGCTTTCACTCGCGGCGATCAGCGCCTTGAACGTATCGGTATCGTAATTGTCATGCACGCCCTGCAGCACGGCGGCGATCCGCTCCAGTCCCATGCCGGTATCGATCGACGGCTTGGGCAATTCACCAGTGATCTCGTCAGCCGTCTGCTCGAACTGCATGAACACCAGGTTCCAGATTTCGACGAAACGATCGCCGTCCTCATCCGGGCTGCCCGGAGGGCCACCGAAAATGTGATCGCCATGGTCGTAAAAGATTTCGGAACAAGGCCCACAGGGGCCGTCAGACCCCATTGCCCAGAAATTGTCCTTGGTCGGGATGCGAATGATCCGCTCTTCCGGCAGGCCCGAAATCTTGCGCCACAGGTCAAACGCCTCGTCATCGGTGTGATATACGGTGGCGGTGAGCCGGTCAGCCGGCAGGCCCCATTCCCTGGTCAGCAAGGTCCAGGCATGGGTAATCGCCTGCTCCTTGAAATAATCGCCGAAGGAGAAGTTCCCCAGCATCTCGAAGAAGGTGTGATGCCGCGCGGTATAGCCGACATTGTCGAGATCGTTGTGCTTACCACCCGCCCGCACGCATTTCTGCGAAGAGGTGGCGCGCGGTGCCGGTGGCGTTTCAAGCCCGGTGAAGGCGTTCTTGAATGGCACCATGCCGGCATTGACGAACATCAATGTCGGATCGTTGTAAGGCACGAGCGGCGCGCTCGGAATCTCGGCGTGGTCCGCCCCTGCAAAATAATCGAGGAAAGAGCGGCGGATTTCGTTGGTCGACGTCATGCTGGCGCAGTTAGAGCCTGTCTTCGTTAATTGGAAGCCTCGTCATCGCGACAAGTGACAAGCGCAATTCAGCCGGCCTGCCCCGTCACGATCCAGACCGACGCCTGGAGCGAGACCGCGCCATCCTGAACATGAGCGGGCAAGAAGTCCGCCAAGGTGGCGCGAAAGCGCTGACGGGCGGCATCATCCATATCGGCCATGGCGCGCGCCGCCGGACCGATTCGAGAGAAATAGCCCATCGCATCCTCCACCGGGTCATTCCCCGCCCCCGCGATCATGCGGAAGTCGAATCGATCGAACACCAAATCGCGCCAACCCGCATCCGCCAATATTCCGGCAACCCGGTCCTTGTCGGCAAAGGCGAAGGGGCCCGGCGCATGCGGATCGGGCGGCGGAGCATCGCTGCGCGGTAACAATCGGCCAATTTCGCGAAAGAAGGGGTTGTCCGCAACCGGCGCAAAGCAGGAAAACATCAACCGCGCATTGGGTGCGGCGGCATCATGAAGGTGGCAGAATGCTGCGGCCGGATCGGCAAAGAACATCACGCCATGGCGCGAAATCAGCAGATCAGGCGTGTACCCATCTGCAGGCGCCCACTGCGCCGCATCGCCCAATTGGAAACGAAGCCTGGGAAGCCCTACGCCACGTTCGCGCGCAATAGCGATGAGATCGGGCGAGATATCGAGGCCCAGCACGCTCGCTTCCGGCCGGGCCCGCGCCGCGATCAGCGACAATTCGCCCGCGCCGCAACCGATATCCAGGACCTTGGCATAGTCCATCAGTTCGAGTCGCCTTCGCAATTCGGCGGTCAGCGCCGTGAAGCTGCGATCGGTCCGCTGCCATTCGCTGGCCCAGGATTGCCCGACCCTGCCCTGCCATTCCGATGTATCGGTCATTGATCTTTCACCCCTGCTATCTGCCATGCCAGATTGGTCGTCCAAACCCGGATTTGCGGCGTTCATGCCTGCGCAAAGACAAGCACGCAAAGAAAAACCGGTGCGGCTTCGGGGGGTGAAGCGCACACCGGCTTTCCATTCTTCCGGGCAGCTATCTGCCCGCTTGAGAAGATTTGTCAGTCCTCCGCGTCAGGGCCTGCCATCATCTCCTCGGCGACCTGGTCGGTGCGGCCGCGAATGGCGGCTTCCAACTTGTCGCAAACTTCAGGGTTATCTTTCAGATATTGCTTGGCGTTTTCACGCCCCTGCCCCAACCGCTCACCTTTATAAGAGAACCAGGTCCCGGTCTTTTCGATCAGGTTGCGTGCGGTGGCCAGGTCGAGAATGTCGCCCAGGCGGCTGATCCCCTCGCC
>JBNLDR010000054.1:0-15919 GCA_050304495.1 Altererythrobacter sp. | reverse complement strand
TTTGGATCGCTGACCCCGGCCGCCGCGAACCAATTGTCGCCATCGGGCACGATCCCGATCTGTCCGACGCCGCCTTCGAACTTCTGCGCCTTCAGCGCGGCACGCTGGCCTGCGCTCAGTTTCTTGGCCCAGTCATCAAAACCACCCTTGGTGATCAGGTGGATGGCCGTGGCCTCTTGCTCGCGATCGGGCTGCACCAGCTCGGAAAAATCACTCATGCCTGCGTCCATAGCTTTGCGAATGCGCTTGTCACTCGCATTTTTCGAACTTCATCGCTACATGGGCTCACATGCACCAGTATCAAATCGTCGAAGGGGATCAGGCCGTCTATCGTGACGGGACGATCAAGCTGCATGGACCGGACGGGTTCGAAGGGATGCGCAAGGCGGGCCGTCTTGCTGCAGAGATTCTCGATGAACTGACCTCTTTCGTGCAGCCGGGGGTGACCACCGGGCAGATTGACGACCTGGTGCGACAGATGACGCTGGACGGTGGGGCGGCGCCCGCGACCATGGGCTATCGCGGCTATGCGCATAGCTGCTGCACATCGATCAACCATGTGATCTGCCACGGCATTCCGGGCGACAAGGCGCTGAAGGACGGCGACATCGTCAATATCGATGTCACCCCGCTGCTCGATGGCTGGCACGGCGATACCAGCCGGATGTTCTATGCCGGAGAGCCGCCGCTCAAGGCGACGCGGCTGGTCGATGTGACCTATGAATGCCTGATGCTGGGGATCGAAGCCGCGTCAAAGCCCGGGGCGCGGCTGGGCGATATCGGTGCCGCGATTGAAGCGCATGCGAACCAGTATCGCTATGGCGTGGTGCGCGAATTCTGCGGCCATGGCCTCGGCCGTTTGTTCCACGATGCGCCCGAAGTGGTCCATGCGGCCAAGGCGGGGACGGGGCCAGAGCTGAAGCCCGGCATGTTCTTCACCATCGAACCGATGATCAATGCGGGCAAGCCCTGGGCCAAGGTGCTGGGCGATGGCTGGACCGCGGTGACGCGCGACAAGTCACTCAGCGCGCAGTTCGAACATTCACTCGGTATTACCGAGGATGGGATTGAGATTTTTACCAAGAGCCCGAAGGGTCTGGATAGGCCGCCTTATTGAGGCTTGCTGAGGCGGACCAGCCGGGGCACTTGCGGAATTTCATTCCCGCGGAGCCTGAGGAATGATTTTTCAAGTCACGGAATCTTCGGTGAAATCCACCGCATCATGTCGATGAACAGATTGGCGTTATCGTTGGATTCGGTGAGCGTGATCGGGAGATCGACCAGCTTCTCGCCTTCCTTGAATGTGAAAATAAAGTTCCGGAACATTCCCTGGTCGCCAGCGATTACCACTTTGCCCTTACCGAATTGAAATCCGATCAGGCCGGCGTAGTCATCCGAAGTTTCCTTAGCGATCCCTTTGGGGGAATAATTGATACTGGAAGGCGGAAAGCGGATTATCGCATCCTCTTTCTCCCGGAATATCGCCGCTCCACATAGATAATCGACACGTTTTACATCCAGGCCAGATTTCAAGGCAGGATGATCTACTTTCAATGTTCCATCTTCTTCGGATAGTCCAAAGTAGTGGGAGCAAATGCCGTTCTTGGGGTCCGTAAAGCTTGGGGCTTCCTTGCTCCAGATGTATCCATCCCGGAACTTGACACTCAGGGCCTCCAGTAAAGGAAGGGCACCGCTTCCGTTGGGCCAGTGGCTCAGAGTCAGAAATAGCCCGCCACCATTGTCAACAAACTTGACGATGGCTTCAACTTCACTGTCCGACAAAGGGCTTTTCCAGAATACACCGCCGTTCTCCAACTCGATCTTGTTGTTCGGTAGACCGTGGATGATCAGCAGGTCGAAATCTGCGAGCCTGTCTTGGTAAGGTTGATCGGATGATGCGAGAGAGAAGCCATCGGCTTGTAGCATGCGCTGCATTTCGAGGGTGCCGTTCTCTTCATCAGGAGAGGCATAGATAGTCTGATGATAGCGATCGATCAGGACCTTGGTTTGGTGATCAATCTTCACAGGCTCAAATTCGTGTACGTATGTGCTCACCACCGCATCATGAAATGTTCGCTTGATGGGCATTTCGTCGTCTTGCGCGAATGCGGGCAGAGATAGCAGCGCTGATGACAACACCATCACGCATGCCAGTCGCAGGTTCTTCATGGATTTCCGCTCCCTGAAATTCATTGCTCTACAGGGCCCTCGCCCTTGGGAATGGGTCAGGCTTAAAGAATTGAATCATTTACGGTCAATGGGCGTGGCGCTGATAGACATGTTCAGTCCGGTCATTGCAACTCTCCGCCGGATCAAGTCCGACGAGGAGAGGCTGATCCGCTACCCCTCCCGCGCAGCTCTGATCGCGGCACCCGCAGCAAAGGGCGTCATAGCCACCAGTGCAAGGCTGATCGCCCCGGCAAAACCAATACTGGCAATATCGCCGCGGGCGAGGGCGCCTGCGCCGAAGATCAGGATCGGCAGCGCCAGCGGGATCAGCAACAGGCCTGACAGCGCCGCCCCCGCGCGCAGGCTTGCGGTCAGTGCCGCGATCATCAGCCCGATCGCGGCCAGTCCCGGCGTGCCAGCAAGCAACCCGATCAACAGCAGGCGCAGCGTCTCGCCCTCAAGGTTGAGCAGCGCCGCCGCCGGGAAGGTCGCCAGCACCAGCAGCGGGCCGAAGCTGAGCCAATGTGCCAGCAGCCGCACCGCCATGACCCATTCCTCGCTCGCCCCGCGCAGCTTGAGCTGGTCGAACATGCCAAGGTCGATATCCTCTTGTACCAGCCGGTCGAGCGGCAGGATCGCGGCGAGCAATGCGGCGATCCACACCACGCCGCCGCCGGTCTTTGCCAGCAGGTTGGGGTCCGGCCCCACGGCGAAGGGATAGAGCATCGCAACGCTGAGGAAGAACAGCAGCGGCAACGCCGCCCCGCTCCCGGCGAAGGGGAACAGGCGGCCCAGATCGCGGCGGAGCAGCGCGCCGATCATGCGGCGAACTCCGCCAGCGCGAAATAGGCGAGGCTTTCGACTTCAAGTTCCTGATGCGAAGCGACGATTGCAATTCCGCCCGCCGCGCAATGCTCTGCTACCAACTGCGCCACCTGCGCCTGCGACAGCTGGTCGAGGCCGGAAAGCGGCTCGTCCAGCAGCCAGATCGGCGCTTGCTGCCCCAGCAGGCGGGCGAGCGCGGCGCGCTTGCGTTGCCCGGTCGAGAGATAGCGCACCGGCACATCGAGCAGGTCGCCAAGGTTGAGCCGCTGACAGCTGCTCTCGAAACTGACCCGATCCACGCCGTCGATCCGCGCCCAGAACCCCAGTGCCTTGCCCAGCGACATATCGGGATCGAGCGCCAGCCGCTCGTCGAGCAATGCCATGTCTCCCTCGACCGCGACTGTCCCGGCAAAGGGCGGGGCCAGCCCGGCCAGAATGCGTAGCAGGCTGGTCTTGCCGATCCCGTTCGCGCCGGTGATGTGCAGCGCCTCGCCCGGTCCAAGCGCCAGCGTCAATCCGCGAAACAGCACGCGGTCACCCTTGCGGCAGGCGAGATCATTGGCGGAAAGGCGCGCTTGCATGATCGTGGGCGTTAGGCGAAAGGTTTGGCGCGAACAAGGAGATGCGCATGGCCATTGCCGAACTGACTGAGGCCGAACGCGATGCACTGCTGGCCGCGCATCCCGAATGGGCGCTCACGCGTGAAGGCAAGGCAATCGAACGCAAATTCCGATTCAAGAATTTCAGCGAGGCCTGGGGTTTCATGAACCGCGTCGCCCTGCTGGCCGAACAGCACGACCACCATCCCGAATGGTTCAATGTCTATAACCGGGTCGAAATCACGCTGACCACGCATGATGCGCGCGGGCTATCGGTGCGCGATACGAAGATGACGGAAGCGATTGAGGCCTTGCTCTAGGCTTCCGTTCCCACGCCCTGACTGCGCATTTCCTTGCGCACCCGGCCGGGGAAGAAGCGCGACAGCCACAGCAGGCGGCCCGCCATCTTGCCCACAGTGTAATCGAGCTTGTCGCCATGCACGGCTTCCCACACCACCTTGGGCACAGAGCTGACGGGCGAGACTTCCACCCCCGCTTCCAGCAGGCTTTCCTTGACCGATTGGTTCGAATCCGGCTGGGTCTGTTCGATAATCGGCGTGTCGATAAAGCCGGGGCAGAGCGCCGTAACCTTGATTCCGTCGCTCGCCCATTCGGCATCCAGGCTGCGCGTCAATCCGCGCACGGCCCATTTGGTGGCGCAATAGATCGAAAGATTGGGCGCGCCGATAATGCCCGCCAGGCTGGCCGTGTTGACCAGCACCGAACCGGGCGCGGTTTTCTTCAGATGCGGATAGGCGGCTTGTGCGCCGTGGATCACGCCCTTCAGATTGATGTCGAGCAGGCGCGCGACCTCGTCTTCGGACTGCTCCACGATTGGCCCGCCATGACCGACACCGGCATTATTGAAGACCACATCGATCCTTCCGCCTGCGGCGACGGAAAATGCCTCCAGCGCCACGTCCCAGGCCGCGCGGTCACGCACGTCGAGCTTGTGCGAATATTTGAAGCCGCCCTGGATCAGGCCCAGCGTGTCCTGCATGCCCTGTTCATTGATATCGCCGATCCCGACGAACCAGCCGCGTTCGGCGAAAAAGAGCGCCACTTCGCGCCCGATGCCCGATCCCCCGCCGGTGATGAAGATAGCCCTGCGTTCCTTGATGGCTTGCCCGCTCATATCCTGATTCCGCTCCCGCTCCAAAAGAGTTGCAGGTAAAGACCTAGCGCGCGGAAACGCCCTTGTCAGCTATTTACATCAATGTCAGCTGCTGCGGGCGAGGATCAGTCGCCCAGCCGGCGAATCAAAGCGCCGGGTTTGCGTAATAGTGCCAGGTGAAGATCGCCATCGCGCCGCGATGCGGGCTCCAGCCTGCGGCAAGTTCGCGGGTGGCCTTCTCTGCCGGGCGTGTGGGCAGTTCCAGCAGCCGCTTGACCCCTTCCTGCACCGCCAGATCCCCGGCCGGCCAGATGTCTGCGCGCCCCTCTGCGAAGAGCAAATATATCTCTGCCGACCAGCGCCCGATCCCCTTGATCCGGGTCAGTTCGGCGATCGCTTCCTCATCGTCGGCAGGCAGGTTTTCGAAATCCAGCTCGCCGCTTTCCACCAGCTCGCACAGCGATCGCGCATAGCCTTGTTTTTGCCGCGAAAGCCCGCAGGCGCGCAAAGTGTCGAAATCTCGCTTGAGCAGGCAGGATGGGGTAAATTCAGCGCCCAGTTCTGCCTCCAGCTTGTTCCACATCGATGTCGCCGCGGCGACCGACACCTGCTGGCCAACTATGGTGCGCAGCAGGGTCTTGTAGCCGGTGGGGCGAATGCGAGTCTCTGGATAGCCGACCGCCTCCAGCGCCCGGGCAACCCCCGGCTCGCGCCCCGCGATTGCATCGATACCGGCCTTGAGCGCTGTCGCCTTTAACCCCACGGAGATTCCCTTTGCTTGCAAATCTGCGTGACAGACCTTAGCAGCCGCTCCGAACTGTCGATAGTACCGGTTCTTGCGGTCAAACCGCAGGAGCCAATGCGAAGAGGAAGAGCCGAGCAATGCCCAAGCTGATCGTTGTCAATCGCGCTGGAGAAGAAACCACTGTGGACGCAGGCGAAGGCCTGACCGTGATGGAAGCGATCCGTGACAATGGCTTTGACGAACTGCTGGCGCTGTGCGGCGGTTGCTGCTCCTGCGCCACCTGCCACGTCCATGTCGATCCCGCCTTTGCCGACAAAATCCCGGCCATGAGCGAGGACGAGGACGATCTGCTCGAAAGTTCGGACCATCGCGATGAAACCTCGCGCCTGTCGTGCCAGATCGCGCTGACAGCCGATCTCGATGGGCTGAAGGTCACCATCGCTCAAGAAGACTGAGCTGCGGGGGAGCGCCCCTAGCCCAAATTCTATGGTTGCAAGTGTAACTGCGTTGCACCCCAATGGTGCTGCGCCTATTTCTCGCGCCATGAACATTACCAAACCATATCGCAGCACGATCGACCTGATCGGCAACACACCGCTGGTTCTGTTGAAAGGGGCGAGCGAGGCGGCTGGCTGCGAGATCTGGGGCAAGTGCGAATTTGCCAATCCCGGGTCTTCGGTCAAGGATCGCGCGGCGCTTTATATCATCCGTGACGCGGAAGAGCGAGGTGAGCTGAAACCCGGCGGGACAATCGTTGAAGGAACGGCGGGCAATACCGGGATTGGGATTGCGCTGGTCGCCAATGCGCGCGGTTACAAGACCGTGATCGTGATGCCGGATAATCAAAGCAAGGAAAAGATGGACACCTTGCGCGCACTGGGCGCGGAACTGGTGCTGGTCCCGCCTACCAAATATGCCGATTGCAATCATTTCGTGCACACTTCGCGCCGTCTGGCGGAGGAAACCGAAGGCGCGGTGTGGGCCAACCAGTGTGACAATACCGCCAACCGCAAGGCGCATCTTGAAACCACCGCACCTGAATTGTGGGAGCAGCTGGAGGGCCGGATCGACGGCTTTACCTGTGCAGCTGGTACGGGCGGCACGATTGCGGGCACAGGCATGGGGCTCAAGGCGTTTGACGAAGACATCCGGATTGCGCTGACCGATCCGCATGGCGCGGCGCTGTACAGCTATTTCGCCACTGGCGAACTCAAGTCCGAAGGGTCTTCGGTTGCTGAAGGGATCGGGCAGGGGCGCATCACCGCCAATCTGGAAGGCGCGCCGATCGACACGCAGTTCCGTATCTCGGACGAGGAAGGGCTGCGCTGGGTCGCCCAGATGCTGCGCGAAGAGGGGCTGTGCCTTGGTCTGTCTTCGGGCATCAATGTCGCCGGTGCGGTGGAACTGGGCAAGCAATTGGTCGCGGAAGGCAAGAAGGACGCGCGCGTTGCCACGATCCTGTGCGACACGGGCTTCCGCTACCTCTCCACGCTCTACAATGCCGAATGGCTACGCTCAAAAGGTCTGCCGGTGTTCGATTGGCTCGATCGAGCTTGAGCCAAAGCGATAGTTGGCATAGCCTGCGCGCCGTGAATCCGAGAAAACTGACACCCTTTGCGCGCAAGCAGGCAGAGCCGGCAGAGACCGAGCCTGCCGCTTTGCCGGATCGGGGGCGTTCGCAATCCATGCAGCGATTGCAGATTGGCCTTTCCGGGCTGGCGGCGATGGTGTTGCTGGTGGGCCTGGCCAATATCATCCAGGACCGGGCCCGGGTGGCAGAGGAAATGGCGGTTCCCGAGACTGCGCCAACCACAGAGCCGCTTGAACAGCCTGCCTTGCGTGACCCGCTGGCCGATGCCGGACTGGTGCCGGACATTCCGACAGAGCCTACGGCTTCGCCGACACCTGCGGTCACTGAAACTGGCCCGAAAACCGATGATGTCAGCGACCCGCGGCGTTAGATTTGGGATAATTGCCATAGTCCTGGCCGCGCTTGGCGTGGCGATCTACTTCGTCCGCGTGCATCTTCAGGAACAGCAATTGGCGGCGCGCGAACAATTGGGCATGATGACCAGCCTGCCGATCTATTGGGACGATGGGGCCGCGTTCGACGACCTTGTCAGCGGCAAGGCGCAAAAGCCCTGGGTGCGGGAGTTGCTGGAAACGCGCTACAAGATAGCGCCGCTCGATACCCTTGCCCCGGCAAACGCAGGAATGGGTGACGCACCGGCCACAGACCCACTGGGCGCCCTGCGGTTTCTGATTATCGTCCAGCCGCGCGGGCTCAGCCCGCAAGACAATGTCGCGCTGGACGAATGGGTAAGGGCGGGTGGTCACTTGCTCTATGTGCTCGATCCCATGCTGACGGGCAGTTACGCCGTGCCGCTGGGCGATCCGCGCCATCCGACGATGATCGGGATGTTGCCCCCGGTTCTGCCGCGCTGGGGCATCCAGATGGAATTTACCGAACGCCAGGCGTTCGAAGTTCACGCGGTGAAGATGGCTTTCGGCCCGGTGCCGGTGATGATGGGCGGGAAGATAGTACTCACCCAAGCGGGGCAGAAGCATTGCCAGCTTGATGGCGAGGGATTGCTGGCCGATTGCCGGATCGGAAAGGGGCGGGTGACCTTGTTGGCCGATGCGGCCCTGTTTGAGCTTCCCGCGGGCGAGGCTGGTGACAGGGAGGCCCTGCTCGCCCTTGCAGAGCATGCCTTCCAATAGCCCGATCGGGGAAATTGCGGGAAAAACGACTCGGATTCGCAGGGTTTTGGGGATTTTGACCCGATTTCAGCCGATTGCGGGCGTAATCTGGGGCGGTTTCGGGGATGGATGGCAATTTGATGCCTTTAAGAATTCATTTTTAATCAAATATTTACCACCTTATCCCGTGAAATCCCGCAAAAATCCCTTTCATCCCTGCTTCGCCCGCGATATGACCAGCTTCCATCGGACATGCCGTCTTCCGTCGCGCCTTCCCAGTGAAGGGCGCGCTGCCCGCGATTGCGCGCGGGCGGCAGCGGGGAAGGCGTGTCGGATCAGGGGTACAGGGAGCTCAGAGGGTGTCTTTCGGAGGTTACAGCGGACAGGCCTATTCGCCAGCAGGCGATAAGAGCCGCTTTGTCCTGCCTCCGCTCTTCCGCAAGGCGGTAAAGGAATCGTCCGGCGGGCGCGTGCTGTGTCTCGACAAGCATGAACGCTGGAACTGCCTGGTCGGCTTTGGCCTGTCCCGCAATGGCGAACTCGATGCCCAGCTTGACCGGGAAGAGGAGCGCGCGCTCCGCCTCGGCCGCGATTTTGACCGCGATTTGCGCTCCAATCAGTTGTTCGGCTTTGTGCAAATGCCGTTTGACGATAGCGGGCGCTTTGTCATGCCCGATCATCTGCGCAGCCTGGGCCGTATTGAAGACGGTCTCTATTTCCAGGGCGCAGGGCGTTTTTTCACGATCTGGAACCCGGCCGAGCTCGCCCGGATGGGCGAAGGGTGGGAAGCGGCGCAGGCCGCCTGCGCCAGCCTGGTTGCAGAAGCCCAGGCGAAGAAGAAATGAGCGGCCCCGGCGCTCCCCATATTCCCGTCCTGCTGGACGAAGTCATCGCAGCGCTCGATCCGCAGCCCGGCGATGTGATTGTCGACGCCACCTTTGGCGCCGGTGGATATACGCGTGCGCTGCTCGATCGCGGCGCAACCGTGCATGCCTTTGATCGCGACCCCTCTGCGATCGCCGAAGGCCGCGGATGGACTGAAGCGCGCTCTACCCCTCCGCGCCTCGTGCTCCATCCGCGGCGTTTTTCGGAAATGGTCGAGGCTCTGGCCGAGGCTGGCGTGGCGCAAGTTGATGGTGTGGCGATGGATATCGGCGTCAGTTCGATGCAACTGGACCAGGCAGAGCGCGGCTTTGCCTTCAGCGCGGACGGTCCGCTTGATATGCGGATGAGCCAGCAAGGCATGAGCGCGGCTGACTTTCTCAATGAAGCCGATGCCGAAACGATCGCCGATGTGCTCTATCAATATGGCGAAGAGCGCCAGTCGCGCCGCGTGGCGCGCGCCATTGTGGCCGCCCGGCCGCTGGAAACGACTGGCGATCTGGCCCGCGTGGTGCGCAAGGCCTTGGGCCACAAGCCGAGCGACAAGAAGGATCCGGCCACCCGCAGCTTCCAGGCGATCCGCATCCATGTGAATGCCGAACTGGAAGAGCTGACCGAAGGGCTGTTCGCCGCCGAACGCGTGCTGCGTGCAGGCGGCAGGCTGGCGGTGGTGAGCTTTCACAGCCTGGAGGACAGGATCGTCAAGCGCTTCCTGCGCGATGCCTCTGCGCGCACTGCGGGTTCGCGCCACCTGCCGCAGGTCGACCAATCGCCCGCCGCTTTCGAACAATTATCCAAGGCAATTCGTCCGTCCGAACAGGAAATCGTCCGCAATCCCCGCGCGCGTTCCTCCACCCTGCGCAGTGCAGTTCGCACCGATGCACCGGCAAGGAGGATGGCCGCATGATAACCGGCAGCCGCCTGCGTCAGATCGGTTGGGCCGCAGCAATGATCGCCTGCTTTGGCCTGTTCCTCGGCCTCAGCTTCAGGGTCCATGCGGTGAAGAGCGAGGTCTTGCTGGCCGAACGCGAGATCATTGCGCTCAAGCGCGAGACGGTGGAGCTCGAAACCGAATTCCAGACCCGCGCCAGCCAACGCCAGCTGGCGGATTGGAACGCGGTTGAGTTCGGCTATCAGGCACCGCGGGCAGACCAATATCTTGAGAATGAGCGTCAGTTGGCGAGCCTTGGTTCTCCGCGCGGACCCATGGCGCCAACCCCTGTTCGTATCGCCCGGGCCAATCCGGGCGAGGGTGCCGCTCCTGTTCGCGAACGGCGCATGGTGTCGCCGCTGACTGGCGAGCCTGTCCAGCTTTCCGCGTCTTATGGCGCGACCAGTGCGGGAGGCGGCTTTGCCGACGCCTTTGGTGACCTCCTCTCCGAAGCGTCCCCGGTCCGTTCCGCGCAAGCCCGTGTTCTCGCCAGCGAGGTAGCTGAATGAATGCCCTGTCGGCCAGTCTGGCCATTTCGACAGGCAGGGTCCAACTCGTCACGATCCGTCGCCAGTCGCTGACCATGGCGCGCTGGCGCGTGTTGTGGGTGGCGCTGGTCTTTGCCCTGGTGGCACTGGTTGCGGTGCTGCGCATCTTCTATCTTGGTCTGGTCGATCACGCGCCCACCCGTACCTCGCTCGACGATGCTCTGCTGCCGCCGCGCGGAGAGATTACTGATCGCAACGGCGAGCCGCTGGCGCGCGCATTTCCCGCCTATGCCCTGTGGTACAATCCCAAGGCGCTGGGCGATGGCGGCGCGCCGCTGGTCAAGTCGCCGCAACAGGTCGCACGGGCGCTGGTCGATATCTTCCCCATGCTGGACGAAGGCGAGCTGACGCGGAAGCTGGCCTCTGGCAAGGCGGGCTATATCCGCCGCCGCGTGCTGCCCGAAGAAGCCAATCGCGTACAGGAAATCGGCGAGCTGGCGCTGGAAATGCCGCGCGAGAATGATCGCCACTATCCGCAAGGATCGATGGGCGCGCATGTGCTGGGATATGTCGCGGCTGATGGGCATGGACGGGTCGGGATGGAGCAGGTGCTGGACAAGCAGTTGTCAGACCCCGCACTGCGCGGCACGCCGGTACCCCTGTCGATCGATGTGAGGGTGCAGGGCGCGCTGGAGGACGAACTGCGCAAGGGCATGCTCTCGGTCAATGCTGTCGGCGCGGCGGGAATCGTGCTCGACGTCGATACCGGCGAAGTATTGGCGCTGGCATCGCTGCCCGAATTCGATCCCAATCGGATCGACGAGCAGGGCGAGTCATACATGTTCAATCGTGTGACGAACCAGGTTTACGAGCTTGGCTCCACCTTCAAGCCGCTTACCGTCGCAGCCGCGATCGATGCAGGAGTGGTCACTGATTTCGGGAAGCGTTATCCTGCCATCCCGTTCAAGATGGGCCCGTTCACGATCAAGGACAGCCATGATCTGGGCGCTTCGCTCAACGTTCCCGAAATGCTGATCCACTCATCCAACGTGGTCACCGCGCATGTCGTGGACGATCTTGGACCGGCCAAGCTCAAACGGGTTATGGAAGATCTGGGAATGAACGGGCGGCCCTATATCGATCTGCCAGCTCGTGGGTTTCCGATCTGGGCCAGCGGCGAATGGCCGCGCTTGCGCGCGATGACCGTGGGTTACGGTCACGGTATTGCGGTCACTCCGCTTCATCTCGCCAGCGCCTATGCAACCATGGTCAATGGCGGCATCTGGCGCCCGACCACTCTCAGGAAGTTGAAACCCGGTGACGTTCCGCGCGGACGCCGCGTCTTCAAGGCCAGCACCAGCGCGCGCATGAACCAGTTGCTGCGGATGATTACGCTCTACGGTACCGGCCGAAAGGCAGATGCCAAGGGCTATCGCATCGGGGGCAAGACGGGTTCGGCCGAAAAGCCGGGCAGCCATGGCTACCAAAAGAGCACGCTGGTCTCGACCTTTGCCGCGGCCTTCCCGATGGATCACCCGCGCTATGTCGTGATCGCCATGCTTGACGAGCCGCGCGGAACGGTCGCGAGTTCGTTCCAGCGCACCGCCGCCTGGAACGCCGCGCCGATCGTGGGGCGGCTGGTGCCGCGGATCGGCCCGATTCTGGGGGTGCGGCCTGACAATACGCGCGATGTCGATATCTCCGACCTGAGGTCTCTGGTGCCGGAGGCTGGCGAATGAAGCTGGGGGCACTGGCGCGGGGCGCGGGGATCGATCTGATCGAAGGCGGCGATCTGGATGTCACCGGCTTTGCGATCGATCATCGCAAGGTGGCGCCTGGCACAGTGTTCGGCGCCTTTCGCGGCGCGCGCTTCAACGCCGAAGATTTCATTCCCGCTGCGGTGAGTTCCGGGGCCGTAGCGGTGGTTGCCCGGCCCGGGGTCGTGGTAGAGGGCGCGGTACATATTGCGGACGAAGAGCCGCGCCGCGCCTTCGCACGCCTGGCCGCGCAATTCTTCCGGCCTGTCCCCGAATGCATCGTCGCTGTCACCGGTACGAATGGCAAGACTTCGACCGTGGAGATGGTGCGCCAGATCTGGCGCATGTGCGGTGAAAGCGCGGCGAGCATCGGCACACTGGGCGTGACCACGCCAGCCGAAAGCGTTTCGACAGGGCTGACCACGCCCGATATCGTCACTTTCCTGTCCAATATGAGCGGGCTGGCGCGCGAAGGGGTGACCCATGTCGCCTATGAGGCGTCGAGCCACGGCCTGTCGCAATATCGCAGCGAAGGCGTGCCGGTCTGCGCCGCCGGCTTCACCAATCTCAGCCGCGATCACCTCGATTACCATGCCGATATGGAGGAATATTTCGCGGCCAAGATGCGGTTGTTCGACGATGTGGTCGATGCCGATGCCGCAGCAGTCATCTGGGACGGCGGGGATGATAGCGAGTGGACCCGCCGCGCCATGGAGCATGCGCGAAAACGCGGTTTGCGCATGCTCACGGTGGGCGAGCGGGGCGACTTCATCCGCCTCGCCGCCCGTACCCCCAGCCAGCTCGGCCAGGTGCTGGAGATCGAATTCCAGGGTCAGATGCGTAGCGTCAAATTGCCGCTGATCGGCGCCTATCAGGCCGCCAATGCGCTGGTCGCCGCTGGACTGGCCATCGCGACGGGCAGTGATGCGGCCATGGTGTTCGATGCGCTGGGGCGTTTGCAACCGGTGCGCGGGCGGCTCGAACGGGCGGTGATCGCGGCCAGCGGCGCGCCGGTTTATGTCGATTACGCCCACACACCCGATGCGCTGGAGGCGGCGATTGCTGCGCTGCGTCCGCATGTCGATGCGCAGCGGGGCGGGAGGCTGATCACGGTGTTCGGCGCAGGCGGTGATCGCGACCAGGGCAAGCGCGCGCCCATGGGCGCAGCGGCTACTGCAAATTCGGACGTTGTGATCGTAACCGATGACAATCCCCGCGGCGAGGATCCTGCCGCGATCCGTGCACAGGTCCTCGCAGGAGCGGGCGAAACTGCGCGCGAGATTGGTGACAGGCGCACTGCAATCTGCGCGGCGATTGCAGAGGCGCAATCGGGTGACATCGTGCTGATTGCGGGCAAGGGACACGAACAGGGTCAGATAATCGGGTCGGGAGAGAATATGCGGGTCTTGCCGTTCGACGATGTGGAAGTGGCGCGCGAATGCGCGGCCGAAGGGGTTTCGGTATGATGGCGCACGCTGCTTTGCGCGCCTGGCCGATAGATGCGCGCGATATCCTGCCTCTCACGCTGTGGAGCGCGCGCGGGATCGCTGCGGCGACTGGCGGCACGGCGAGCCATGAATTCCAGGTATCCGGGGTCGAGATGGACTCGCGCGACGTGCGTCCGGGCGATTTGTTCGTTTCGCTCAAGGGCGAAGCGATGGACGGGCACCAGTTTATTGCCAAGGCATTCGCCAATGGCGCGGTTGCCGCGCTGGTCGATCACCCGGTCGATTTCCCGCATGTGCTGGTTGAGGACACGACCGTGGCACTTCATGCGTTGGCCCATGCCGCGCGCGAGCGGGCCGATGCTGTGCGGATTGGCGTGACCGGTTCAGTCGGCAAGACCGGGGTCAAGGAAGCGATTTTCGCCGCGCTCGATCGCGGCAGCCGCGGCGCGGCGCATCGGTCGGTACGCAGCTATAACAATCATGTCGGCGTGCCGCTGTCGCTCGCGCGCATGCCTGCGCGCAGCCGTTTTGGCGTGTTCGAAATGGGCATGAACCACGCGGGTGAGATTGACGTGCTGACACAGCATGTCCGCCCGCATGTCGCCGTGGTCACAACCATCGCGCCTGCCCATATCGAAAACCTTGGCAATATCGAGGCGATCGTCGATGCCAAGGGCGAGATTTTCGGTGGGCTGGTCGAAGGCGGCACTGCCGTGATCCCGGCGGATATCGAACAGAGCGAGCGACTGGTCGCGATTGCGCGGTCGCGCGGGGCGGAAATCGTGACCTTTGGCAGGTCCGATGAGGCCGATGTGCGGCTGCTCGATGCCATTCCCACGGCTGATGGCGGGTCGCTGGTCACCGCTGATCTTGGCGATGCCAGGCTGTGTTACACTGTGGCGGAACCGGGGGAGCATTGGATCTCGAATTCGTTGGCGGTGATCGCAGCCGTGCGCGCCGCAGGTGGAGACCTTGGCGCAACTGGTTTGGCGCTGGCAGAAATGGGCGGGCTGAAAGGGCGTGGGGCGCGCCACTGGATATCTGCTGCCGGCGGCAAGGCCCTGCTGATCGACGAAAGCTACAACGCAAACCCCGCCAGCATGCGCGCAACCTTGCGCCAGCTGGGGCAGACGCCGGCTACCAGGCGCATCGCCGTGCTGGGTGCGATGAAGGAATTGGGCGACTTTGCCGCCGGTTTCCACGCTCAAATGGCCGAACCGCTGGCCGAAGCGCATGTTGACCACGCAATCCTGGTGGGTGAGGAGATGGGGGCGCTCTCCCGCGAACTGGGGAAAGCTTCGGCTATTTCGCTTGGCAAGGGGCTGAGCTTCGCGCATTGCAATAGCCCTGCTGAGGCGATCGCCGCACTGGAAGAATTTGGCGTCAATGCAGGGGATGCGATCCTGGTCAAAGGTTCCAATTCGGTTGGCCTCGGCGCGCTTGTTTCACATTTCGCGAGCCGCGATGCTTAGGAAGGCCGAATGCTTTATCTGATTGCCGATTGGCTGGGTTTCGAGGGGATATTCAACCTTATCCGCTACCAGTCCTTTCGCGCGGGCGCGACACTGATGACCGCGCTGTTGATCGGCCTGGTGATTGGCCCGCGTTTCATCAATTTGCTGCGCGTGCGCCAGGGCAAGGGGCAGCCGATCCGCGAGGATGGGCCGCAATCGCATCTGGCCAAGCGCGGCACGCCGACCATGGGCGGGCTGATGATCCTGATCGCGCTCTCGCTTTCCATGCTGTTATGGATGGATGTGACCAATCCCTTCGTCTGGGCCTGCCTTGCGGTAACCGGGGGCTTCGGGGTGATCGGCTTCATGGACGATTATGACAAGGTGTCCAAAGCCAGCCACAAGGGAGTCTCGGCCCGGATGCGGCTGCTGCTTGAATTCGCAGTGGCGGGCGTCGCGGCCTGGATCATCGTTGGTCAGATCAACACCAATCTCTACGTCCCGTTCTTGTCGAACGTCTATATTCCGCTCGGCCCGTTCTATTACCTGTTCGCGGCAACGGTGATCGTTGGTTTCGGCAATGCGGTGAATTTGACCGACGGGCTCGACGGCCTTGCCATTATGCCGGTGATCATCGCGGCGGGCACCTTTGCGCTGATCTGCTACCTTGCGGGCCGCATCGACTATTCGAACTATCTCGGCATTCCGCATGTTCCGGGCGCGGGCGAATTGGCGATCTTCTGCGCCGCGATCATGGGGGCAGGCCTGGCCTTCCTGTGGTTCAACGCACCCCCAGCCGCCGTATTC
>JBNLDR010000053.1:0-16088 GCA_050304495.1 Altererythrobacter sp. | reverse complement strand
ACGTGACGTTCGTGGTGGGTCTCGTGCAGCAGCATCCAGGCGAAGCCCAGCGCCACCACGCCGACGGCGGCCACGGTGAAGAAGGTCGAGCGCCAGCCGAACCACTGGTCCAGGTGTCCGCCCAGCAGCGGCGCAATCATCGGCGCCACCACCATGGCGCAGCTGGAGAGCAACATCGCCAGCGTCGATCTGGAGCTGACGGAAGAGGCGCTGGATGTGGTCTGCGCCAACATCGATCGTGCACAACACCATTTGGGCCGCGCGATGCTGATCGAAAATCCATCTAGCTATCTTACTTTTCCCGAAGACGAATTCACCGAGTGGGGATTCATTTCGGAAATGGCCCGGCGGACGGGTTGCTACCTGCTGCTTGACGTCAACAATGTCTATGTCAGCGCCTGCAATCACGGCTTTTCTGCGGAGGACTATCTCACGGGCCTGCCGCTTGATCGTGTGCGTCAGATCCATCTGGCCGGCCATACACCGGGCGAGATCATCATCGACACCCATGATCGCGAAGTCTGCGACGAGGTCTGGGCGCTCTACGCCAAGGCGCGCGCCAAGCTGGGCCCGGTCGCAACCATGATCGAACGCGATGACAAGATCCCGCCGCTGACCGAACTGCTGCGCGAGCTTGACCTGGCGCGTGAACTGCCCGCCCGACCCGCCAAGAGCATGGCGGCATGAGCTTGGCGCAGGCCCAGACCGCCTTCATGGTGCAGATCCTTGATGAGGACGCCCCGGCGCCCGCAAACTGGGATGCGCGCCGCGCGGCCGGCATGGAAATCTATCGCAACAATTATCGCAGCGCCCTGGTCGAGGCGTTGCTCGCCACCTATGAACGCACCGCGCGTTGGGTTGGCGAGGATGCGTTTCGCCGCGCCGCAGCGCACCATTTGATCGCCAATCCGCCATCCAGCTGGACGCTCGATCATGCCGGGGCGGGGTTCGAAGCAACCTGCGCCGAACTGTTCACCAATAATCCCGAAGTGGCAGAGTTGGCATGGCTCGAATGGACCATGCTGGATGCCTTCACTGCGCCTGACACCACGGCATTGGATGGTGCTGCCTTTGCAGAGGCGACGGCGGAGTTTGGCGATGAGGATTGGGGCAATCTCAAGATCATCTTCCTCCCCGGCGCAGTGGCAAGGATTCTTGAACACGATCTGCGCGCAATCTGGCAGGCGCTGGGCGAAGATGAGCTCATCCGTCCGGAGTTTGACCTCGAAAATCCAAGCGGCTGCCTGGTCTGGCGCGAGGGCGAGCGCCCCACCTTCCTGAAAGTTGATGCAGAGGAAGTGCGCGTTTTCCAGGCGATGCAGAACGGCGCCACCTATGGCGCGATGTGCGATCGGCTGGCCGAAGGACTGGATCCGCAGGAAGCGGCGATGCGCGCCGGGAGCATGCTGGGGCGCTGGCTCAACGAAGGATTGGTGGCCGCCGTCAGCTGCTGAAGCTTTCGCCTTTTTTGTCCACGCCGCCTAAAGTCGAAGTTCGTAAAGGAACTCCTCGTCGCGCTGCGATCCCACCCAGAAGTGGATATCTGCGATCTTGGCGAAACCATAGCGCTGGTAGAAGCGCTGCGCGCCGAAATTCTCGCTCCACACCGAAAGCTGGATCGCATCGCAATTGCGGCGGCGCGCTTCGTCAATCGCCCATTCCATCAGAAAAGCACCTATCCCGCGCCCGGTCACGTCAGGCTGGGTGTAGAGCTGGTTGAGCGCAATCGGGTGCTTCGCATCGGAATGTTCGGCATAAGGGCTGGGCTGCTGCATCTTGCAATAGCCCAGCAGGCGGGCACCATCATCGGCCAGACTATGGACGAATTGCGGATCGGCGATCTCTGCCGCAACCGATTCAGGGGTATAGGTGGCGCTGAGAAAGCCTTCCAGGTCCTCCGCCCTGTAGAGATGCTGGAACGCCGCGCAGAAACTGTCGCGACCGAGCGTGGCGAGCGCAGCAGAATCGGTTGGCAGTGCAGAACGAAGGTGCATATCTGGCAGGTCTAGTTCCCCCCCAAATCGCATCCGCGCGCTTCGAGGATTGGGCGCAACTCGCGATAGGCAGCGGGCGTTTGTGTCAGCGGGATATAGGGATGGAGGTGGTGAACGATGTGAAATTGCATCCCCATCGATCCGATATTGCCGATAGCCGATTTCCAGCTGCGCGTGTCGCGATAGCGGCCCTGGTCGCTCATCGGGTGGTGCGGCGCCCAAGACAGGAAGAAGAAGATGTAGGTCATGCCAAGATGGTATGGCAGCCACCAAAGGAACATTGCCTCCAGCGCATAACCGCTCCACGCCAGCGTGCCGATGATCGCGATGAAAGCGAGCCGATAGACGATTGCCAGCAGGATGAGGTCCTCGCGCCCATTGCGCGTCAGACTGGCAAAATAGTCGGGCGCGCGCTTGCCACCCGGTTGGCGGTGCTTGACCGTTTCCCAGATCGCCCGCCACGGACCATCCGCCTTTGAGGTAATATCGCAATCGAGTTCTGGATCATTGGTGTGGCGATGATGATCCATATGCGTCACCCGCAAGACGTTGAACGGATAGATGATCATCCATGTGGTGGCATGGCCAACTGCTTCATTGAGCCAGCGCAGCTTCTGTCCCTTGCGCGCGATGATGTCATGCTGAGCGTCATGCGTTGGCAAGTAACATAGCGTCATATTCAGTGTAGCGATGATGAATCCCAGCCACAGCGGGATCACATCGAGCAACACCAGCGGCCACAGCGATAACCATACCGCTGTATTCCCGAAGGCCCAGAACACGGCCTCCCATGGCACCCGGCCGGAATATTTGCGGGCGATCTGATTTTCAAGCTTGCGTAGTTCGGCTTCGCTCAAGCCTGACAGGTTTGCCCTATTCATATCCAGCGCCCCGTCATTTGTGCGATCAGCCCCCAGCCGCCGCCCACGATTAGGGCAAATGTCAGCGTCGAAAGACCGAATGGTGCATTTAGTTTCAGCGCATCCATCCCTTGCGCAATTACCGGCACCAGAAATGCGAAAGCAAAGATCAGCGGCAACAGCGCCACTACCAGCGCGACAAGTTTCTGCATGACATCGTCCCCCTAGCGGGAGGCTATCACAGGCAAACAAGACGGGGAAACACGAATCTTTGCAGTATGATGCCTTGCCGGGTCATTTCAGAGAAAGGTCCATGCAGCGGCTGAAATCGTCCGAGACATAGTTGCCGAAAGGCGCGCATTCGACAAAACCGTGCTTTCGGTAGAGCGCCACGGCAGGCTCGAATTCGGGCGTTCCCCCAGTTTCCAGGCCCAGCCAGCGATAGCCGCGCCGCCGCGCTTCCTCCATCAGCCGCAGCAGGATCGCCTCACCAGCGCCCTTGCCGCGATATTCGGGTGCGGCGCGCATGGATTTGAGCTCGCCGCGTTCCCCATCCAGTTCCTTCAGCGCGCCGACCGCTGCCAGTGCTTCACCATCCCAGGCGGCAAAGAAGCTCACATCGCTCTCGCGCAGGCGTTCGGCGGGCAGGGCGTGGACTTTGCAGGCAGGGGACCATTGATGCATTTCGTCCAGATGCATTTGCAGCAGCGCCAGTACCGCTGGATCGGCCAAATCATTTGGTTCGACGCGATAGCCATTCATGAGAATTTGTCCCGTTTGCGCTTGCCGAAGCGCATGCCGCCTTCCAGCCGTGCGCGCAATTGCGCGTAATAGGCCTCCAGGAACGCGCGCTCGTCACCTGCGCCGGGATCCCAGCCGATCTTGCGGCAGATCGTTTCATGGACTGCGGAGAGAGCCTCTGCATTGCCATCGCGAATGACCCGCTCCAGCGTCTGCAATTCATGTTCGCCATAGACAGACAGCTCGGCCTCGCCGAATTCATAGCGTGCGCCGGTAATCTCGCTTGCGCCCTTCGCAGCGCCCTGCGTCGATAGCGTTTCGGCCAGCTTGGACCGCGGCGCCTCGACCACCCAGGTCCCGGCAATCACATCGCCTGCGCGCATTGCGTCCTTGTTAAAGAAGGGAAAGGCCATGAACAGCAGGAACCAGGCCAGTCCGGCCAATCCGGCGCTGCCCGCCTCGCCGGTTGGTGCGACCACCAGGAACACCAGCGGCATGAACAATTCGATATCGCGCAGCAGGTTCCGCGCGATAACCGCTTCGGCAGTCAACCGGCCAGCGTCGCGCGATGCGACGCGGATCCCGGTGATCCTTTTACCCGGTGTCGCGCCGCGCGGGCCAAGTTCGAAAGCAAGAAAATACCCATATCGGGCGAGGAAGAACATGGCGATGTAGAGGATCATCAGGAACTCAGCTGCGCCGGACATGGTCTCAAGCGTTTCCTCTGTCAGCTCGTCCATCAACCCGCCGAATATCCAGACCAGCAGCATGGTGATGACCGTCATCCCGATATAGAGGAACAGGAAATCGAGGATCAGCGCGCCCACCCTTGCTCCGCGTGATGCAACGGTGATGGGCAACGCGATCCCTTCCGGCGTCACCATCATGCGGCGGCGCGGAGTGCCTGATGCCATGGCAAATGCGGCGGCGCTCATCCCTCATCCCCCTGCGCAGGGCGGCGATAGGCAAAGAAATAGGCCAGCCACAGCGCCAGCATGGTTCCCCCGATCAGGAAGCGATCCTGCGTTCCGCCAACCAGCTGGCGCGCGAAGGATTCCAGCAGACCGGCGGCGACCAGCATCAGCACCACGCCCGCCATCACCATGGCGGCTCTGCGCCCGCTTTCGGATGCGGCGGTGAGGACGGAGCGTTCGCCTGGAAAGGCCATTGACCTGCCGATATGCATCCCCGCCGCCCCGGCCAACAGGATCGCGAACAGCTCGGTCGTGCCATGGACGCTTAGCCAGGCGGCGAATTCCCATTCCAGCCCTTGCCCCGCAAACAGCCACAGCATCGCGCCCAGTACGGCCATGTTGTGCACCAGCAGCAACAGCGACGGGATGCCGAATGCGAAACCCAATGCGAAGGCCAGGATCGCCACCCCGGCATTGTTGCTGAAAAGATAGGCGGCAAATACCGATAGGCCGTCAGCGCCCTGCTTGGTGGAAAGGGATTCCAGCAATTGCTCGCGGCTGGCGCCGGGCACGCGCGTATCGGCGAATTGGGTCGGGACAAGGCGATAATACCATTCCTTGTCCTGATCCACCAACAGCCAGCCGACCAGGGTGCCCGCAACCATCACGAACAGCGCGACGCAGATATCGAGCCAGATCGCCCGCACCGCGCGGCTCCATCCGCCGAACAGAAAGCCGCTGAACCACCGGACCAGCCCCTGGCGCGGGCCATAGACCTGGAACCAGGCGCGTTGGACCAGCGCCTCCAGATAGGTCAGCGTGGCAAGGTCAAGCGAGGTTTCGCGCGCGACCGAAAGGCTCGATGCAGCGGTGCGATAGAGCGTGGGCAGCGCCAGCAAGTCTTCATCGCTGATCCCGCGCAACCTGCCGCGTTCCATCCGCTTGACGATGTCCTCCAGCCGCTTCCAATCGCCTTCGCGCTCCAGCCGGAAGCGGTCCGATCGCAGCGATGCGCTTTCGATATCGGGCGGCGCGGCGACCTCGCCCTTGCCGAACCAGCTGCTGAATATCGGCGCCTTCATCCGATCGCCTCGCTGCGCTTGATTTCCAGATACCGATCGATCAGCTGGTAGCCAATCCGGTCCCACGGGGCCTCGATCACGTCCACCCCCAGTCGCCGCAATCGTTGCAGCACCAGTGCACGCTGGCGGGCCAGGGCATCGGCGGTGACGCTGCGGGCGAGGGTGGTGAGGTCGCTCGGCTCTGCCGCAGCGATTTCTTCAAGTTCGGCATCGGCGATGGTCACGAACAGCACCAAATGCCGGTCAACCAGACGCCCCAGGCTCTCAACCATCAATTCGGCAGCTGTGGGATCGGTGAAGTCCGAAAACAGCACGATCAGCGAACGGCGTTTCAGCCGCGCGGTCAGCGTGGCGAGCGCGAGGGTGAAATTGGATTCGACCGCGTGATAATCCAGCCCCGCCGCCGCGCTCTGCAGGCGATGGAAAGCGCGCGCATCATTGGTGAAGGGGGTCATTACTTCCGGCCGCTGGGCGAAACCGAACAGTGCCGCACGATCCCCGCTCTTGAGCGCGACATAGGCGCATGTAAGCGCGGCGGAGACGGCCCTGTCGATCCGCGGCAATCCGTCAACCGGTTCGCACATGGCCTGCCCGCAATCGAAGGCGAAGACGATCTGGTTGTTGCGCTCGCTCTCATTCTCGCGGGCATAGAGCCGCGTGTGGCGGGCGCTCGCCTTCCAGTCGATCCGGCGGCGGTCCATTCCGGATTCGTATTCGGCGAGCGATTCGAACTGAGTGCCTTCGCCGCGGATGCGGCGTGCGATGAGGCCGAATTGCGCATCCTTGAGGAAGGTCTGGAGCTCTTTCGATCGAACCGGGGTGAGGTCAGGCCAGATCCGAACCTCGCGCTCGACCGGACGTTCGACCTGGCGTGCGCCCAGGCCCAGCGGCCCCTGCCAGCGCAGCCAGACGCGATCGATGCGGGCGGTGCCGCGCCGGATAGGCCGCGCCTGATGGATCGCGCGATTGAATCCGGTCTGATAGGGTTCAGGCGATAGCGCCAGATTGGCCTTGCCGCCCTGATCCAGGCGGGGATCGAATTCCAGCGCGCTTTCGACGCGGCTCCTGACGCCCGCGGCAAAGCTGCATCGCACGGTGATCGGCACCGGTTCGCCCACTTCGGCATCGGCGGGGGCGCTGACTTCCAGGGTGGCAAGCTGCCCGGCCAGGAAAGCGTCCAGCACCGCCATCACCAGCATGGTCAGCACCGCTGCCGGAGCAATGATCCAGGCCCCTGGCGCAGTCGCCGCCACCACCAGCGCAATCGGCGCTGCCGCCGCAGCAAGCCAGGCGGCACGCTGGGTGGGCACGATTGGCAGGGCAGGGAGGTGCGGCAATCTCATCCCGATCAGCGCGGCGCTTCGGTGCTTTCGACCAGATCGGCGACCAGATCTTCAATGTCGCGCCCTTCGATTTCGGCTGCCGGGCTCAGGGTCAGGCGGTGGCGCAGCACAGGGGTTGCCAGTGCCTTCACGTCATCGGGGATGACATAGTCGCGCCCCTCCAAAGCGGCGCGGGCGCGGGCGGCACTGGACAGCAGCACCGCCGCGCGTGGGCTCGCCCCCACGCTCAGTTCGGCATGGTCGCGCGTGGCGCGCACCAACCGCACGACATATTGAACGATTTCCTCTGCCACGGTCACGGCGCTGGTTGCGGCACTGGCCGCCGCCAGTTTCGCGGCATCGGCGACTGCGGACACGCCAAGATCGGCGGGGCGTGGCGGCCCTTGGCGTTGGCCATAGCGCGCAACAATGGCAGCTTCTTCGGCTTCTGCCGGATAGGGTACCAACAGCTTGAACAGGAACCTGTCCAGCTGCGCTTCGGGCAGCGGATAAACCCCCTGGTTCTCGATCGGGTTTTGCGTTGCGACCACCATGAAGTGATCGGGCAGTGCGTGGGTTTCCCCATCCAGTGTCACGCGCCGTTCCTGCATCGCCTCCAGCAGCGCGGCCTGTGTCTTGGGAGGGGTGCGGTTGATCTCGTCTGCCAGCAATAGCTCGCGGAAGATCGGCCCGCGCGTGAGGGTGAACTGGCTGGTCTGGAAGTTGAACAGGTTGGAACCCAGAATATCGCCGGGCAGCAAGTCCGGCGTGAACTGGATCCGCCCGAATTCCAGCCCCAGCGAGGTAGCGAAACTCTGCGCCAGAAATGTCTTGGCGGTGCCCGGCGGCCCTTCCAGCAAGACGTGGCCCTGGCTGACCATGGCCACCAGCAACTGGCTGACCATCTCGTCCTGCCCCACGATCGCCTTGGCCACCTCGCCCCGTATCGCCTGGGCAAGATCGCGCAATTCGCCGAGCGTCATGGTCGCGGAAGTCGTCATTTGCTCAATTCCCCTTCAAGTTCCTTCAGCGCTGCGGCAGCGCGCAATATGTCTTTGCGGTGGCGAGCCAGGCGCAATGCCTCGGCTCGTTCGGTAAATGTGGGTGCGCCGGGCAGGCGGCGCGCGATCGCCGCATCGATCGCCTGTTCATCGCCGCGCGGCAGGCCCAGCGCATCCCTGATCCGTCGTGCATAGAGCGCGATATAAGGCTCACCCAGCAATTTCAGGCGTTTGGCGCGCAGGATCAGGCCCGCGCCATTGGCGATCAGGGCTCGTTTGCCAAAGGCGATGCTGGGTGCTTCGGCCAGGGCAGGGCCAAACCGGCGGAATGCTCGCCAGCCGATCACCAGCAAGGCCAGGATCAGGCACAATGTCGCCGCCAGGAAGGGCGGGCGGAACGCCAATGTCAGAAGGTTGGTCGATCCGCCAAAGCCATTGAGCGTGAGGTCGAAGGTGACATTGGTCAGATCGTCATATCCGGCATAGCGGATCAGCTCCATCGCCAGCGCGGCACGGTTGGGGTCAGCCAGACCGTAATTGTTCATCAGATCGGGTTCGACCACGAAGATGATGTTGTGCGCGTTTTCATAGAAATCGCTGCCTTCCTCCCCCAGCACCTCGATCACGAGTGCGCCGCCCTCCGAATCCTCTGCCAACACATCCTGCTCATCGGTAGGAACCCCGGCGAGCGAGCGCGCGTCAGGCAGGCTTCCGGCCAGCCCCATGCCCGTCCAGCCCAGTGCCTTACCCTTTGCCTCATGCTTGGTGCTGTCAAAGCGATAGGGTTTGGGAAGCTCAGCGGTCCAGCTGGGCTCGTTCATGCCATAGAGCTGGACCCAGCCATCCTTCACCTTGTTCCGCACTTCTTTCGGGAGCCGTTTGGGGAAAGCACCGGCGAACCATTTGGGCAGGATCACCAGTGTTGGGCCGTAATCGCGCCGCTGCTTCAGAATCCCGGCAAATTCCTCCGCATCGACATAGGGGGGCGGGGTCAGGACCAGCAGATCATATGTCTCGAACGCGCCGGGTGAGCGCGAGATCGTGACGTCCAGTCCCTCCAGCTCGGCCAGTTTGGCGAGGCCGGAAAAGCCGTTGAGCCCGTCAGACGCAGCATGCGCTGCACCATCGCGGCCGTTATTGCCCGTATCACCCGCACCGATGAAATAGAGCATGGCGATGAAGGCAATTGTACCGAACAGCACCAGCCCCAGCACGGTGCGCAGCGAGAAGGGGGAAGAGCGCCGCGCGTTCATATCCTGGCCCCGTCAAACCGGGCGAGCGCGAATTCGGCATAGGCGGCGCGGGCGGTCTCCCAATCCGCGCGGTTGAGCGCGCGCAGGGCAAACAGGCTGCGTTCCACCCGTTCCGCGATCACGCCAAATGCGCCACGCGCAGCATCGGGCAAGCTTGGCAATGCAGCCAGTTCGCGCGCTGTGCTGGATGGATCGACCCAATCGGGCCGCGCGCTGGCGATATGGGTGACGCTGCGCTGCAGTAGCAGGTGCGTCGCCTCGTCATACCGCCCCTCTGCTGCGAGCCGGTCGGCATCTTCCAGCAAGGCTGTGGCCGCACCCTGGTCAGGCCGCCACTCCTCCTGCTCTGCCATGTCGGACGCCCGCCTGCGTCGCCGCAGCAGCTCAGGGTCAATCAGCCGGATCACCATGTAAAGCACCAGGGCGATCAATATCGCCAACAATACCCATCGCATGACCGGCCAGCTCGTGCCCAGCAGCTTGCCCAGCGGCGCAAGCTGTTCACTCAGCCAGCGCATCAGGTTTTCGAACCAGCCTGGTTCGCGCGGCGCAATAGGGGGGATTTCAACCGGGGCGAACTGGATATCACCGTCGGCCCGCAACTCCTGCCAATGGGAGGGCGTCGCACCACTGGCCTGCGCTGCCTCGGTCGCGGAATTGGTTGTCATCAACGGCGTGGTGGCATGGTGCGGCTCGCCAAGCAACACCGGCGATGGTCCATTGCGCAGAATTAACCCCGGGGACGCGCCTGACGATAGGTTCCAAGGATTCTCAATTCCTTGCTGTGGAATGCGAGTTCTTCCAGCGCGCGATCAACCGCAGGATTTCCGGGGCCGCCGATTATGTCCGCATAGAACATGGTGGCGGAGAAGCTGGCGCCTTTTTGATAGCTTTCCAGCTTGGTCATATTGACGCCATTGGTCGCGAAGCCGCCCATTGCCTTGTAGAGCGCGGCGGGGATGTTCTTCACTTCGAAGACGAAGGTGGTGATCGCCTCGTCCCGGGGTACGCTGGCCGGATCGTTGGCCTGCTGTGACAGGATCACGAAACGTGTCATGTTGTCAGGCGAATCCTGCACATGCTCTTCAATGATCTCCAGGCCATAAAGCTCTGCGGCGATCGGCGGGGCGATCGCAGCAATGGTCGGATCGCCCAGTTCCGCGACAAAGGCGGCGGACCCGGCGGTGTCGGCATAGCTCATCGGCACGATACCGCGCTCGCGCAGGAAATGGCGCGACTGGCCCAGCGCCTGCGGATGGCTATAGGCGGCCTGGAACGGCCCCTTGCCGGTGGCCATCAGGGCATGATCGATCGGCAGGAAAAATTCACCCACGATCGACAACCCGCTTTCGGGCAGCAAGAAATGGATATCGGCCACCCTTCCGTGCTGAGAATTCTCGATCGGAATGATCGCACAGCCGGCCTCGCCCGATTTTGTCGCCTCCAGCGCGTCGGAAAAACTGAAACAGGGCAGGGGCAAGCATTCCGGGCATGCCTCCATCGCTGCGCGGTGCGAATTGGCGCCGGGGCACCCCTGGAACGCAACTGAGCGCGCGGGGTCAGCAGCGGCAGATTCGCGCATGGCGTCAACCATGGCCTGGGCACGGGTGGGAAAGCTGTACATCGAACCGCTGCTATCCTCGCAAATCCCCCGCGGCAAGCCCGCTTGCACAAACAGCAACAGGCGATGCGCGCATCACCCTTGCGCCAATCCAATTGCGCGACTAGAGCGCTGCGCAAACTGGCAAACCAAATCGCGGATCACATCTAACCATGAACGATCGTTTCAACACTGCTGCCGGCTGGGTTCTGTTTTCCGGCATCGTCGCCCTTGGCTTTTCGTTTCTGAGCAGCAAGCACTTTGGCGCCAATTCGCATGAAGGGCCGGAAACCCCCGGCTATGTGATTGAAGGCGGTGAAGAAGGCGGCGCTATAGAGGCTGGCCCGGACCTTGGCACCCTGCTGGCCGGCGGCGATGTGGCTGCGGGCGAGAAGGTCTTTGCCAAATGCGCCGCGTGCCACACGGTCAACCAGGGCGGTGCCAATGGAATCGGTCCCAATCTCTATGGCGTATTGGGCAAGCCGATTGGCAAGCATGCCGCAGGATTCGCCTATAGCGGCGCGCTGTCAGGCCATGGCGGCGACTGGACCTGGGAAAATGTCGATGCCTGGCTCACCAGTCCGCGCAAATTTGCCGATGGCACCAAGATGAGCTTCGCCGGCCTTTCGAAGGCAGAAGATCGCGCCAATCTGATGCTGTTCCTCGAAGCCAATGGCGGTGCCCCGGCCAAACCGGCCCCGGCAGCGGTGGAAGCCCCGGCCGAAGAAGGGCTGGCAGCTGAAGAAACTGCGGCTGAGCTGGGCGGCGAGGCTGAAGCCGAAGCAGCGGCTGCCGAATAAGCCTCCGCTGCATCAGGGGCGGTCAATCCCGCCCCTTGAACCCCTGCGCAATCACATACCATTCTGACGAGCCCTTACGGCTCGCCGGTGGTTTGGCGTGCTTCACACTGGTGAAGTTCTGCTTGAGCAGATTCAGCAGTTCCGTATCGGTCCCGCCTGCCAGCACCTTGGCGACGAATGCGCCCCCCTTGGTCAAATTCTCTATCGCAAACCAGGCGGCTGCCTCGACCAGGCCCATAGTCCTGAGGTGATCGGTCTGCTTGTGGCCCACCGTATTGGCTGCCATGTCTGACATCACCAGATCGGGCGGGCCGTCCAGCCCGGCCTCGAGCGCCCCGGGCGCGGCATCGGCCATGAAATCCATCTGCAGGATCTCGACCCCTTCGATCGGTTCGGTCGGCAGCAGGTCAATCCCGACAATGGCCGCCTTGGGCGCCAGCTTGCGCACCACCTGGCTCCAGCCGCCGGGGGCAATGCCCAAATCCACCACCCGTTTGGCCCCGCGAATCAGGCCGAATTTCTCGTCCAGTTCGATCAGCTTGTAGGCGGCGCGGCTGCGATATCCGTCCGCCTTCGCCTGCTTGACATAGGGATCGTTGAGCTGCCGCTCCAGCCAGCGGACCGAAGATGCGCTGCGGCCCCGGGCAGAGCGCACGCGCTTGTCTGGATCGCGCCCGGACCGGCTCATTTGCCCGCACCTGCTTCGGGGCGTTGCAGTTCGGCCGCCATCAGGCTGCGCAGAATGCCTTCGCGGATACCGCGGTCGGCCACGCCCAACCGGTCTGCCGGCCAGATATCGAGGATCGATTCGAGGATCGCACAGCCGGCCACCACCAGTTCGGACCGGTCCTGACCGATGCAGGGCAGGGTGCTTCGTTCCCATCGCGACATGCTGGAAAGGCGTGAGCTTATGTCCCGCATGGATTCGGCAGGCACGATCAGGCCGTCCACTGCCTTGCGATCATAATGAGGCAATTCGAGATAGAGGCTGGCAAGTGTCGTGACCGTGCCGCTGGTTCCCAGCAGGCGGATGTCACTCTGTCTGGCCGCATCTGCCACTCGTTCGGCAAAAGGCGCGAAGCTGTCGCCAACCAGCTTGCGCATTTTGGCGTAGCGTTCGGCCCGCTCGGCATCGCTGCTCAAGGCGCCGCGGCCCACCGTATCGGTGAGCGAAACCACGCCCCACGGCACGCTTTGCCAATCGAGGATATGCGGCACCGGCCCACCCGCTTCAAGCAGGACCAGTTCGGTAGATCCGCCGCCAATATCGAAAATCACCGCCGGGCCATCGCCCTGTTCCAGCAGGATGTGGCAACCCAGCACCGCCAGCCGCGCCTCTTCCTGGGCGCTGATGATATCGAGCGCGATCCCGGTTTCGGCGCGCACCCTTTCGATGAATTCCGGGCCGTTTTCGGCGCGTCGACAGGCCTCGGTCGCAACCGAGCGCGCCAGATAGACATTGCGGCGCTGCAATTTGTCGGCGCAGATCGATAGCGCACCCAGCGTGCGGTCCATGGCGTCATCGCTCAAGCGTCCGGTCATGGCCAGATCTTCGCCCAATTTCACGACGCGGCTGAAAGCGTCGATTACTGTGAAATCCTTGCCCGATGGTCGCGCGATCAGCAGGCGGCAATTATTGGTGCCCAGATCCAGCGCGGCATAGGCCTGGCGCGGGTGCTGACGGATTCGACCGTTCCCGGGTTTGCTCGATTCGAACATTGATTTTGGGCGCCCGGATGCAGCTGGTCCCGGCCCATTGCCGTGCCTGCGCGCATCCTGCGGTTGCGCCTTATCCTTCTTGCCGGATGAAGGCTTGTAGCGAAAATCGGCTACACTGCGGGGGCCGCCGCCCCTGTTCCTGCCAGACCTCTTACCACTGCCTGGCGGAGAAATACCCGCCATATCAATACTTTCTTTTCCTCTCGCGCTAAAAATGCACGAGGACTTGGCGCGATATTATCCTGACAAGCGATAATCGGCAAGCGCGAGACCGCTTGCACCCGGTTGCAGCCCTTGACCTTGGCGGCCCACGAAACTAGATGCACGCACCGCTCGCAGCCAAGGCTTTGGCTCTGGCTCGCCGATAATGCCCCGTCGTCTAATGGTAAGACTACGGACTCTGACTCCGTCAATTGAGGTTCGAATCCTCACGGGGCATCCAATCCGGCGCGGGCCGTCAGCCGATCATTGCATCCAGCAAGGTGGCCGGGTGTCGTCGGGTTGCTCGGCAATATCGCCCAACCCAAACTCTCCCCGCCCCGGACCATTTCGCCGAAATCAACGGGTGGCAATGTCGAACTTGGCTTGCCCATGCCTGCCGCGCAGCCTACCTCACGGGGCATGAGCAAGAATGGTAATGATCACGACCTGTTAGGTCACAAATTCTATCACGCCGGGCAGGAGAGCACCCTTTACGAGGGCGAGGCGCCCGGCACCCCGCAGACAGGGCATCCGGCCTATCGTCTGGCCTATCTCGACAACGACTTCATGCTGCGCGACGAATTGCGCCCGGTCCGCTTTCAGCTTGAACTGCTGAAGCCCGAAATGCTGCTGGAGGAAGCCGGTGTCGGCTCCACGCTGGTGATGTATGGTTCGGCCCGGATTCCCTCGCCTGAGGATGCGGAAAAACTTGTATCCGAAGCGAGCAAAGAACGCCGCCCGGTGGCCGAACGGCTGGCTGCGAAGTCCAAATATTACGAACAGGCATATCGTCTGGCGCGCAAGGTCAGCGATCTGGCGATCGTGGAGGATGGTAAGCGGCAATTCGTCATCTGTTCGGGCGGCGGACCTTCGATCATGGAAGCGGCGAACAAGGGCGCGAGCGACGCTGGTGCGGAATCCATCGGGCTCAACATCGCCCTGCCGCACGAACAGTGCCCCAATTCCTATGTTACGCCCTATCTCAGCTTCCAGTTCCACTATTTCGCGCTCAGGAAGATGCATTTCCTGATGCGCGCGCGGGCGGTTGCCGTGTTTCCCGGCGGGTTCGGCACGCTCGATGAATTCCTTGAGCTGTTGACCCTGATCCAGACCGGCAAGATGAAGCCGATTCCCGTGCTGCTGTTCGGCAAGGAATTCTGGAGCAAGGTCGTCAATTTCGAGGCCTTGGCGGAGGAAGGCACGATCAACCATGCCGACCTCGATCTGTTCAAATGGTGCGAAACGGCGGAGGAGGCATGGTGCCACATCGCCGAATTCTATCACCTGAAATGCTAATCAGCTGAGCTAGCCGCCGCGAACCGCCTGGTGGCCCAGCGGGCCATTGCCTGCGCCGAAGCCGGGGGCTGCGCTGATCGCGCGGTGGACGAAATTGCGCCCCAGCCGCACCGCATGGTCGAGCGGCTGCCCATGCCCCAGCAGGGTCGCGATCGCCGATGACAGCGTGCAGCCCGTCCCATGGGTGTGATGGGTCGCAATTCGCGTGTGTTCGAAATGGGTGACCTGCCCGTCGGGCGCGACGAGGATATCGATTACCCGCGCATCACCGGTATGGCCGCCTTTGGCCAGGACATGGCATTGGTGCGCCTGCGCCAGCGTGTGCGCGGCCTGCTCGATCTCGCCTGTGGTGGCGATGTTGAGTCCGGTCAGATATTCCAGCTCGGGCAGATTGGGGGTGACCAGCGCCGCGCGCGGGAACAGGGTTTCGCGCATCTGCGCTGTGGTATCGGGCGCAATCAGTGCCGCCCCCGACGTCGCGATCATCACCGGGTCAAGCACGACAGGCACGTCCCGGCTCACCTGTTCCAGCGCGGATGCCACGTTTGCAACGATGTCTGTATCGTGCAGCATCCCGATCTTGATTGCATCGACCCCGATATCCTCGACGCAAGATTTGATCTGGGTGGCGACGAATTCGCCCGAAAGCGGGGTGATCGCCTGTACGCCCACGCTGTTCTGCGCGGTTGCGGCGGTGATCGCCGTCATCGCATAACCGCCCAGCATGGTAATGGTCTTGATATCGGCCTGGATGCCAGCGCCGCCCGAACTGTCAGACCCGGCAATGGCGAGAATGCGGGGAGGGGCTTTGTTCACCCCTTGAATTTCCGTTCGGCCGAAGGCGGGAATTTTGCATGCAAATGTTTGGCGCGGGTGGGGCGGTCCATCAATTCACCGCCGCAATTGGGGCATTTGTCATCGAGATCTTCCGCGCAAGGCGCGCAGAAAGTGCATTCGAAGCTGCAGATGAAGGCGCCCGGCGCCTCTGCCGGAAGGTCGCTGCCGCATTTTTCGCAGTCTGGCCTCATTTCCAACATCATGCGGCCTCCTTCACTGCGGCGCAGATACGATCGACCACGGCTTCAACCTGTGCCTCGTCATCGCCCTCTGCCATCACCCGGATCACCGGTTCTGTGCCCGATGGGCGGATCACCAGGCGGCCCTTGCCCTCCAGCTCCGCCTCGGCAGCGGCGAGGAAGACCAGGTCGGGCTGCCCGCGCTCGAGCCGCGGCGGATCGGCGACGCGCGCGATCTCCAGCTGGCGTGCGGCATCGTGGCAGCCGGCGCAGTCGCGCGGCCCGGCGT